>NZ_LYVQ01000065.1 GCF_001984095.1 Pelomonas sp. KK5 | reverse complement strand
GCAGGAGGCCTGAAGCGCCGCAGCAGCGCCGCCGGGTCCACCGCCCGGCCGCGGAAGCGCCGCCAGGCCTCGTCGGGCTCCACCGTCCAGGCGGCGCCGAGCAGCGCCGCGTCCCAGCGGCGGCCGGTCTCGCGGTCGTTGAAGCCGCCGGGGCTCTGCAGGAAGGCCTCGGCCGCGTCGGCGGCCATCACGTCCGCCCACAGGTAGCCGTAGACGCCGGCCGCGTAGCCGCCGGGGAAGCTGTGGAAGTTGCTGGTGATCCGCATGATCGTGTCCCAGGCCGGTGGCATGTCAAGCTCGCGCAGGACCTGGGCCTCCAGCGCGGCCACGTCGAAGCTGCGGCCGGGCGCGCCATCGGCCAGCAGGTGCATGCGCAGGTCCAGGATGGCCGGCGCCAGGTAGTCGAGATTGAGACTGAAGACGCGGTCGTACTTCAGCGATCGCTGCAGCTGGTCCACCAGTTCGTCGGGCACCGGGGCGCCTGTCTGCGCGTGCAGCGCAAAGCGGGCCAGCGTGCCGCGGTCCAGCAGCCAGCGCTCGTTCAGCAGCGCCGGCACCTCGACGAAATCCCAGGGCACGCCGACGCTGCCCAGCGAGGGGTAAGGCGCGCGCGACAGCAGCATGTGCAGCGCATGGCCGAACTCGTGGAAGAAGACGTTGGCGTACTCGAAGGGCAGCAGGATCTCGCCGCCGGGCCCCGGCTGCGGCTCGAAGGACGAGTGCACGGCCGAGATCGGCAGCACGCGCGTGCCGTCGGCGTCGAGCTCCGCGGTGCGGTACTCGGCCTGGTAGGAGCCGTGCATCTTGCCCGGGCGGTTGAACAGGTCGAAGTACAGCACGCCCTGCGGGGCGCCGTCCTCGCGCCGCACCTCGTAGACGCGCACCGCCGGATGCAGCCGCGGCGCCTCGGGCCGCTCGATGAAGCGCAGGCCGAAGGTGCGGGCGGCGCTGTCGAACATGGCGCCGAGGACGTTGTCCAGCGTCAGGTGTTGCCGCAGCGCCTCGCCGTCGAAGCCGAGGTCGCGGCGGCGCAGGCGTTCGGCGTAGAACTGGCGGTCCCAGGGCTGCAGCGGGTCCTGCAGGCCGTCTTCCTCGCGGGCGATGGTGGTGTATTGCGCGATCTGCTGCAGCGCCACCGCGTGGACGGTGCGCCAGGTGCTCTGCAGCAGCGCCATCACCGTCTCGGGCCGGCGGGCCATGCGCTCGCCGATGGCCATGTGGGCAAAGCTCTCGTGGCCCAGCAGCCGGGCCTTCTCGCCGCGCAGCTGCAGGATCTCGGCGGCGACCGGCTTGTTGTCGGTCGGGCCGGCGTGGTCGCCGCGCTCGTTCCACATGCGCCAGACGCGCTCGCGCAGGCCGCGGTGGCGGGCATGGGTCAGCACCGGCCAGACGGCGCTCCTGGCGTTCTGGATCGCCCAGGCCCCGGGCCGGCCCTTCTGCGCGGCCAGCGCCCGCGCGGCGGCCACCAGCGGCGCGGGGACGCCGTCCAGCTCGGCCTCGTCCTCGATCCACACGAACTGCGAACCGCCGTCGGCGATCAGGTGCTGGTTGTACTGGGCGGCCAGCGTGTCGATGCGCGCGTTGAGGTCGGCGAGCCGCTGCTGCTCGGCGGGCGCCAGGCCCACGCCGGCGCGCACGAAGCGCCGGTGGGTCACCTCGGTCAGGCGCCGGGCCTCGGGCGGCAGGCCCTCGCGCTGCGCGTGGACCGCATCGATGCGCGCGAACAGGCGCTGGTCGAACAGGATCCCGGTGTCCAGGCCGGTCAGCAGCGGCGTGACCCGCGCGGTGACCGCGGGCATCTCGCCGACCGAGTTGGCCGCGGCCATCAGGCGGAACAGCGCGGTGACGCGGCGCAGCGGCCGGCCGCTGCGCTCCAGCGCCTCGACGGTGTTGGCGAAGCTGGGCGGCTCGGCGCTGGCGGCGATCGCCTGCACCTCGGCGCGCTTCAGCGCGATGGCCTCGGTCATGGCCGCTTCCAGCGCCTCGGGCGTGGCGGCGTCGAAGGGCGGCAGGCCGCCGAGCGGGCCGGCCCAGTCTTGCAGCAGGATGTCGTTGTTCATGGTTCGATCGCCTCGTGCATCACGCCGATGACGAAGTCCGGGATCTCATAGACGAAGTTGTGGCCGGAGCCGGGCGGCGCCACGATGCGGCGCGAGCGGTCGGAGCTGGCGAGGTAGCGCTCGCGGGTCCGCCCGATCACCCGCATCACGCGCTGGTTCAGCCGCTCGTCGGCGGTCTGCGCCTCGGGCAGCGTCGCCACGTCGAGGTCGTTCTTCGGCGCCACCAGCCAGACGCTGGTACCGTCCAGGTCGCCGTCGTAGACGCCGCCGGTCCAGGCGGCGCGGGCGGCGCCGACCGGCGTCAGCTCCGCATAGATGGAGGCCTGGGTGAAGTCGGAGGCGGCGCGCTCGTCGATGGCGCGGCTGGCGATGATGTCGGGGCCCAGTTCGCGGTCCACCGCCTCCAGCACGGCCGCATAGGCTGGGTTCGCGCGCTGCTCGGCGGCCCGGCGCTTCATCAGGTCGACGCCGAACAGCCGCGCCAGGCCGGCCTTCAGCGGCGCCATGCGGAACTCGCGCAGCGCCTGCAGCGGCGGGCCGTAGATGATGGTGTCCAGCGGCGTCGGGTCCAGCAGCACCAGGCGGTGGATCAGGTCCGGCCGGCGGCGCGCGATATTGGCCGCCAGCAGGCCGCCGAAGGAGTGGCCGGCGATGACGAAGGGGCCGCGCTCGCCGGCCAGTTCCAGCACGCGGATCACTTCCTCGGCCTCGCGCGCCGTGGTGCGCGGGAAGGGGCCGGCGTCGCTCCAGCCGGTGCCGGGCCGGTCGACCAGGATCGAGCGGGTGTGCTCGCGGAAGACGCGATGCAGGTGATGGATCGCGTTGCCGGCCGCATGGCCGCCGGCAAACCACAGCACCGGCGCCCGGCCCTCGCGGGCCTCGCCTTCGGCCTGCAGATGCACGCGGTAGCCGCCGAGGTCCACCAGCCGCCCCGGCGCCGGGAAGCGGCGGCGCACGGCAGCGCGCATCGCCAGGTAGCGCAGCGACAGCAGGGCCATCAGGAGGGCGACGGCGAGCGCCAGCCACCGGTTCAGCGGCGCGAGCAGCAGGCCCGCGAGCGCAGCCAGCAGCAGGCCGGCCGCATCGCGGCTCAGCAGGGACAGCAGCAGCTTGCTCATCGCGCCACCGCCACGGCCGGTGCGGCGGCCGCCTCGGCATCCGCCGTGACGGCCGGCAGCCGCCAGGCCGCCATCGTCGCGAGCAGGAAGGCTGCGCCGGCCATCATCAGCGAGGCGTCGTAGCTGTGGGTGGCGTCGTAGACCAGGCCCGAGAGCCAGGGCGAGACGCCGCTGCCCAGCGTCGTCGCCATCAGCTGCGTGGCGCTGGCGCGGCCATAGGCCTCGGCCGGGAAGTAGCGTCGCGCGAGGAAGGCGCCCAGCGCATGGTCGCCGCTGCTGAACAGGCCGAACATCAGCGCCGCCACCGCCGCCGCGGCGATGCCGTGGCCGAAGTAGAGCAGCACCACCGCCCCCAGCGGCGCCAGCACGAAGCCGCGGGCCAGCCAGGTGGCCGGGAAGCGGTCGATCAGCCAGCCGGCGAGCAGGTTGCCGGCGAAGCCGCCGATGCCCATCACGCTGAGCATCGAGGCCGCCTGGGCCAGCGAGAGGCCGCGGTCCTGCAGCAGCGCGGCGAAGTGGATGGACAGCGCGCCGATCGCGAAGCCGAAGAACATGTTCCACCAGGCCAGCGACCACCAGGTGGCGTCCTTCAGGAAGCCCAGCATCGACGGCCCGGCGGTCTTCGCCGTGCTGGCCGCGGCACGCCGCGCGCCTGGCGAACGCTCGCGGATCAGCAGCAGCGCCGCCACGCCGCCCAGCAGCAGGCTGATCAGCCCCATCGCGAAGAAGGCCGTGCGCCAGCCCTGGTGCGCCAGCACCCAGCCGACCCAGGGCGGATGGATCACCGCACCGATGGCGGTGGCCGCGAACAGGATGCCCAGGCTCTTGCCCAGCGAGGCGTCGAACCATTGCTGGACGATCTTGGCCAGCGTCAGCAGCGAGGCGCCGGTGGCGCTGAACATCAGCGCCACGCAGAGCAGGTAGTAGACGGCGACGTGGCTGTCCATAAGCCCGAAGGCGGCGAAGTTGGCCGACTGCAGCAGCACGCCCCAGAGCACCAGCGGGCGCAGCGGCAGGTTGTCGATCACCCAGCCCACCAGCGGCATGCTCAGCGGGCCGATGAAGGTCACCAGGGTCATCGAGAAGGCGATCTCGGCGCGGGTCCAGCCGAGGTCCTGCGTCATCGGGATCAGGAACAGGCCGAAGGTGGAGCCGTACAGCGCGGTGACGCCGAACAGCGCGACCAGGCAGCAGCCCAGCAGCACGCGCCAGCTGGCCTGGGAATCGGGGGTGGGCTGTGCCATGGTCATCGGATCAATAGTCGTATCGGAGCGTCACGGTCAGGGTGCGCGGCTTCTGCAGGAAGTACTGCGCGAAGCTGCCCACGCCGGCCGGGGCGCCGGTGATGCTCTGCACGCCCTTGGAGTCCGTCACGTTGGACAGGATGCCGGAGAGCGTCCAGTGATCATTGGCGAAGGAGGTGCCGAGGTCCAGCGTGTCGTACGAGCCCGCGGGCTTGTTGCCGCTGAGGTACATGACCCGGTCGCCGACGTAGGCGTAGGTGCCGAACACGCGGCCGCTGGTCTCCATCGGGCCGGCGAAGCGGTAGCCCGCCTGCAGCGCGGCCTGCCACTTGGGCGAGCCGGGCAGGCGCGAGCCGGCCGGCGCGGTCAGTGCACCTGCGCCGTTAGGCACCTCGACCGGCACTTCGGTCTTCGCGTCGGTGTAGGCCGCCGACAGCGACACGTCGAAGGCCGACGAGACGCGATAGCGCAGCGAGGCTTCCAGGCCCTTGCTCTTCGCGTGGCCGACGTTGGCGATGCCGCTTTCCGGCAGGCCGCCGGCGCCGGTCGTGAAGTAGGTGAACTGCGCGTCCTTCCAGTCGAGCAGGAAGACGCTCAGGTCCACCTGCAGGCCCTTGGCCGGGTTCAGGCGCAGGCCCGTCTCGTAGTTCCACAGCGAGTCCGACTTGAAGGTCTTGAACGGCGCGGTGCCGTTCGTGCCACCGTAGCGGTAGCCCTTGCTGGCGGTGGCGTACCACATGCCGTTGTCGCCGAAACGGTACTTGAGGCTGGCCTTGGGCGTGAAGCCGCTGTCCCTCGAGTCCGGCGGCGCCACGTCGGACGGCGCGCCGAAGGTGGTGCCGGTCTGCACATAGTGCGTCGTAGTGCGGTAGTGGCGGCCGCCCAGGTCCAGGCTCCAGCCGCTGGTGCCGAAGGCGTACTCGGCGTCGGCGAAGAAGGCGGTCTCGGTGCCGCTGGTGTCGGTGCCGAGGTCCACCAGGTCGGTCAGGCCGAAGGCGCCGGACGGATCGATCTGCTTCGCGTGGCCGCTGCCCGAGCTGCGCTGGTAGAACACGCCGGCCACGTAGCTGAGAGGTCCGCCGGGGTTGCTGGCGATGCGCAGCTCCTCCGAGCGGGCGCTCAGCTGGCTCTCCGACGGTCGCGTCACCTGCGGCAGCGCCAGGCCCACGCTGGTGAACAGCTCGGTGTCGTCGATCAGGCTGGTCTCCTTGCTGCGCCACCAGCCGGTGACCGAGGTCAGCGTGTGCGAGCCCAGGTTCCAGTCCACCGTCAGGCTGGAGAAGTCGGCGGTGACCTTGCGGGCCGAGTTGTTCGGCGCGTTGTGCTCCAGCCTGGTCGGGTCGGGCGAGACGCTGAAGGTGTCGGACTGCTTCGTGTCCTGCGTGGAGACGACCCAGGTGGCGGCCAGCGTGTTGGTGGGCTTCACCGTGGCCAGCAGGCGCACGCCGGTCTGCTTCACCTTGTTGGCGTCCTTCGTCTTCGTGCCGAGGTTGTCGATATAGCCGGGATCCTCGCGGTCCCACGCGACCACGCGCAGGCCGGCCACGTTGGCCGACAGCGGCACGTTGACCATGCCGGCGATCGAGGGCGCGCTGTCGCCGCCGGACACCTTGGCATAGCTCAGCTGCACGCTGGCGTCGAAGCTGTCGAGCTTGGGCTTGTTGAACAGGTAGCGCACCGCGCCGCCCAGCGAGCCGGAGCCGAACAGCGCGCCCTGCGGGCCGCGCAGCACCTCGATGCGGTCCAGGTCGAAGGCGTAGGGGTCGGGCACGATGCCCTTGCCCAGCGGCGAGACCAGCGGCACGTCCTCCACGTAGAAGCCGGTCGGCTGCTGCTGGGCGCCGCCGCCCTCGTTGGTCGTCTCGGTGCCGATGCCGCGGATCGTGATCGTGTTGCTGCCGATGTCGCCCTTGTTGAACTGCACGCCGGGCGTCAGCTTCAGCGTGTCCTCCTGGTCCTTGGCGCCGATGGCTTCCAGTTGCGCCCCGTTGAGCACGGTGACCGAGCCGGCGACGTTGCGCTCCGGCTCGATGCGCTTGTTGGCGGTGACGACGACGCGGTCGAGCTGCTGGGCATCGTCGGCGGTCTTGCCGGTCTGCTGTGCATGGACGTTGGGCACGACGACCAGGCCGGCGATGGCCAAGGCTTCGACGAGGCGGCTGGCACGCGGCGTGGCGGCGGAATTCGACATGGGAATGCTCCTTGATGGGCCGATGCCGGCAACGATAGTCAGCCGCTCCGGCGCACCCGTGGGGGCTTGGACGGAAAATTTAGGCAAAAGGACAAGGGCGGGGTAAGCCCTTATGCGATCGGATCGGCCCGGACTTCAGCGCTTGGGCGCGAGCTCCACGATGAAGGGCGCCCGATGCCGCCGGTACTCGCGCGGCGCCAGGCCCACATGGCGGCGGAAGGCGGCGGTGAAGCTGCTCTGGTGTTCGTAGCCGACGCGGTCGGCCACCTGCGCGATCGTCAGCGCGCCTTCCAGCAGCAGCTGCTGGGCCTCGCGCATGCGGCGGTCCAGGCAGTGGTCGACCATCGTCGTGCCGAAGGCTTCCTTGAACACGGACTTCAGCTTGTTCAGGCTGACGCCGAGCTCCGACGCCACCTCGCCGAACATCGGCGGGCGGCGGTACTCGCGGTCCAGGCGCTCGCGGGCGGCGCGGGCCACGTCCAGGTCGCGCTTGCGCGGCAGCAGCACGTTGCGGTGGGTGGCGGCGTCGTCGCCGTCGGCCTGCATGGCCTGCAGCGCGAAGGCGATCAGCTCGGTCAGCCGGCCGGTCACCTGCATCGTGCGCAGTTCGCCCGGCAGGCGGCTGTCCAGCGTGTCGGCGATCAGCGCGGCGATGCGCTGGTTGACCGGGAAGGAGGACAGCCGCACCACGTCGGTGGCGCTGTGCACGACCTCGCGCACCGCCGGCGGCAGCTCGCCCTCCATCAGGCCGAAGCGCTTGGCGAAGGTGGCCGCGCGGAAGTTGGCTACCAGGCCCTGCTGGCGCGAGCCGCCCATCACGTCGGCCGTCAGCGTCACGCCCTGGGGCAGGCAGGCCAGCAGCACCTCCGGCCGGTTGAAGACGATGGGCGCGGAGCGGCCATAGCGGAAGGACACGTCGCAGGCGAGCGAGGCGCGCAGCATGATGATCGGCTCCTCGGCCTCGTAGGGCCAGCGCACCGGCTGCGGCAGCACGCAGTTGAGCACGTTGACCATCGCGTCGTCGTCCAGCCGGATCAGGTCGGCGGTGCCGCTGCCGGGCTCCGCGAAGACGGTGCGCATGATGTTGCGCGAGATCGGCCTGGCGCCGCCGTTGATCGACGCGCGCTGCCATTCGGCATCCCAGTCCAGCGGGTGCGGCGCCGCTTCCCGAACCACCGTCGCCATGTAGTCCGCTCTCCTAAATTTTGGATGCAGCATGCTAATCCAAGCCGGACGCGAATCACTAAGGTTCGCTTCCATGGAAATGACCGAACTCGAATCGCGCGCCCGCTCGCTGATCGGCGCCTCGCTGGCCTGGGACAACCACGCCTGCATGCCGCTGCGCCCGCTGGACGCCGGCTTCCTGCCGCAGCTGGAGCGGCACCGCCGCGCCGGCTTCGACGTGGTGATGCTCAACGTCGGCTTCGGCGAGCAGGACATCGAAGCCCACCTGCGCATGGTGGCCGCGCTGCGGCACTGGATCGCCGAACGGCCCGACGACTACCTGCTGCTGCAGCGCACCGCCGACGCCGAGGCAGCCCGCCGCAGCGGCCGCCTGGCCGTGGGCCTGGACATCGAGGGCGCCAACGCGATCGGCGACCAGCTCTCGCTGATCGAGATGTACCGCGACCTCGGCGTCTGGTGGATGGCGATGGCCTACAACCGCAACAACCGCGTCGGCGGCGGCTGCCAGGACGAGGATCCGGGGCTCACCGACTTCGGCCGCGCGGTGGTGCGCGAGATGGAGCGGGTGGGCATGGCGGTCTGCGTCAGCCACACCGGCCACCGCACCGCGCGCGAGGTGCTGGGCTTCGCCACGAAGCCGGTGATCTTCTCGCACAGCAACTGCGCGGCGCTGCGCGAGCATCCACGCAACATCCCGGACGAGCTGATCCGCGCCTGCGCCGCCACCGGCGGGCTGGTGGGCATCAACGGCGTGGGCATCTTCCTCGGCGCCAACGACAGCACCAGCGAGACCTACGCCCGCCACATCGACCATGTGGTGCAGCTGGTGGGCCCGCAGCATGTCAACATCGCGCTGGACTATGTGTTCGACCGCCAGGAGCTGGACGAGTACATCGAGAAGATGAAGCACACCTTCCCGCCGGGCCTGGGCTACGAGCTGGGCAGCCGCTTCGTCGCGCCGGAGCAGCTGACCGAGATCGTGGCGATACTGCTCGGCTGGGGTTACGACGAGGCGGCGCTGGCGGCGATCCTCGGCGGCAACCTGATGCGGGTGATGAAGGATCTGGAGAAGGCGCGCGGCCATGTCTGACGCAGCAGTACGAATCGACGCGCTCGCCGAGCGCTTCTGGGCCTGGCAGTGCCGCGAGTTCCCGCTGACCGGCTTCATCGCCGGCGTGAGGACCGAGGACCCGGTGATGTTCCGCGAGGCGCCCGAGGACCATGAGCGCCGCCACGGCGAGGTGCTGGCCTTCCTCGCCCGGCTCGACGCGATCGAGGCGCCGGCCACGCCGCGCGAGCGGGCGGATGCCGCCCTGCTGCGCCGCGAGCTGGAGGACCTGCGGGACTTCCACCTGCTGGGCGCGCACCAGCGGCCCTGGCTGCTGCCGGTGGGGCCGGAGTTCAACACCATCTATTTCGCCAACCTGACGAGCCTGGGCGACTCGAAGGCCGCCGCGCTGTACCTGGCCCGGCTGGGCACGCTGGCGGGCTTCTTCGACGACATCGGGCGCAACCTGCGCGAAGGCCGCGCGCGCGGCTTCCGCTATCCGAAGGTGGTGCTGGCGCGGGCCGAGTCGAACATGCGGGCGGTGACGCAGGGCGCGGCCGAGAAGACGGCCTGGTACGGGCCCTTCGTGCGCAGCGCCACGCCCTGGCCGCAGGCGGACGCCGCGAAGGCGGTGATCGCCGGCCAGATCGTGCCGGCGCTGGTGCGCCTGGCCGACCTGTTGCGCGACCAGCTGATGCCCCATGCGCGCGATTCGATCGCCGCGGCCGATGACGTCGAGGGTGAGCGTTACTACGCCCGCTGGGTGCGCCACTTCACCAATCTCGACATGACGCCCGACGAGCTGCACGCGCTGGGCCTCAGCGAGGCGCTGCGCGTGGAAAAGGAGATCGAGCAGGTGGCGGCCGAGGCTGGCTTCCCCGGTCGCGTGGCCGACTACCGCCGGCACCTCGCCGAGTCGCCCGAGTTCTTCGCCCCCAGTGGCGAGGCGCTGCGCGAGCGGGTGGAGATCACCGCCAAGCGGATCGACCGCCAGATCCCGGGCTTCATCGGCCGCGTGCCCCGCATCACCTACGGCGTCGAGAGCATCCCCGAGAGCCTGGCGCCGCGCATGCCGCCTGCCTACGCGCAGCCGAGCCCCGGCGACGGCTCCACCGCCGGCATCCTCTGGGTCAGCGGCCTGCCGCAGAAATGCCCGCTCTACATGATCCCCTCGCTGGCCCTGCACGAGGGCTGGCCCGGCCACCTGATGCACCTGGCGCTGGTGCAGGAGCTGGAGGACGTGCCCGCCTTCGCGCGCTACAACGGGCCGAAGTACGGCGCCTGCGTGGAGGGCTGGGCGCTGTACTGCGAGGGCCTGGGCGACGCGATGGGCCTGTTCAGGACACCGCACGAGCGCTTCGGCCGGCTGGACATGGAGCTGTGGCGCGCGCTGCGCCTGGTGGTGGACACCGGCATCCACACCAGGGGCTGGACGCGCCAGCAGGCGATCGACGAACTGGCCACGCGCGTCTCGCTGACGCTGGACACGATCGAGGCGGAGGTGGACCGCTACATCGCCCTGCCCGCCCAGGCGCTGGCCTACCAGGTCGGCAATATCGCCTTCCGCGATTTCCGCGCGCGGGCCGAGGCGAAGCTGGGCGAGCGCTTCAGCGTGCGGGCCTATCACGACCGGTTGCTGGGCATCGGCACCGCCACGCTGCCGGTGATCGGCGAGCTGCTGGACGACTGGCTGGCTGGGGAGGCTGCATGAGCATCGACATCGACCCGATCTCCGGCGTCGCCTACACGCTGCACGGCCCGGCCGACGGCGAACCGCTGATGGTGACGATGCCGCTGATGGCCTCGTTCACCGCCATCTTCGGAGACGTGCTGACGCCCGTTCTCGACGGCTACCTGTCGCGCCTGACCGACCGCTACCGCGTCCTGCTGGTCGACTACCCGAGCATCGGCGCGAGCCGCGACATCCCGCCCGAGCAGCTGACGGCCGATCGCGTCTGCGCCGACCTGCTGGCCGTGGCCACGGCCGCGGGCTTCGGGCGTTTCAGCTACTGGGGCTATTCCTGGGCCGGCGGCGTGGGCCTGCAACTGGCCACGCGCACCGACCGGCTGAAGGCGCTGGTCATCGGCGGCTGGCCGCCGATCGGCGGGCCGTACCAGGCCATCGCCGACGCCGCCGAACGCAAGCAGCATGATCCCGAGCCCTCCTCGATGATCGTGTTGCGCAGCAAGGCGCAGTACGTGCAGTGGATCCACTACAACCGCAGCGTGCAGCACGGCTGGGACGAGACCGCGGCGCTCAAGGCGATGCGCGCGCTGCCCAAGCTGGTGTTCCACGGCGAGCTGGGCGACCTGGTCGAGGCCGGCATCCCGGTGCCGATCGCCAGCCTGATCCGCGACAAGGCATCGGCCCTGCGCGAGCTGGGCTGGGAGACGCTGGAGGTGCCCGGCGTCGGCCACGAGGCCTGCATCAGGCCGGAGCTGTTCGTGCCGGCGGTGCGCGCCTTCCTGGACCGCAGCCTGGGCTGAGCCGGCTCACGCCCGTGCCGGCGGCAGGTCGAAATCCAGCGCATGGGCCCCGGCCGCCAGCTGCTCGCGCAGGAACTGCAGGCAGACCTGCAGCCGCGCCGACTGCCCCGAGCGCGTAGGCACCGCCGCGACGATATCCGCCGGCTGGTGGTACTGCGGCAGCACCTGCTCGAGGCGCCCGGCGCGCAGCGCCTCGGCCAGGTCCCACTGCGACAGCAGCGCGATGCCCAGGCCCTCCTCCGCCCAGCGGCGCACCACGTCGCTCTGGTTGGAGCCCATCGAGCCGCCCAGGTGGACCGATTCCTCGCCCTGCGGGCCCTGCAGCTTCAGGGTCGTGAAGGGGCGGTCCCGGTCGCGGAACATCAGGCCCTCGTGCTGCTGTGACAGCTCTGCCAGCGTGGCGGGGCGGCCGCGCTCGCGCAGGTAGGAGGGCGCGGCGCAGAGGATGCGCGAGCTGGCGGCCATGCGGTGCGCCACCAGGTGCGGCTCCTGCACTTCGCCGACGCGGATGTCGATGTCGAAGCCCTCGGCGATCAGGTCCACGCGGCGGTCCACCAGGTCGAGCCACACGTCCAGCCCGGGGTGGGCCTTGCGCAGCAGCGCCACGATGGGCGCGATGTGCTGGCTGCCGAGCCGGTAGCTGGTGCTGATCCTCAGCCGGCCGGCCAGCGCGCCGCGCGCCTGCGCCACCTCCTGGTCCAGCTCGGCGGCAGCCTCCAGCACCCGGCGGGCCCAGCCGAACACCGCCTCGCCCTGGGTGGTGATGCTGACCCGCCGCGTCGTGCGCAGGAACAGCGTGCTGCCCAGCACCTTCTCCAGCTGCGCGATGCGCTTGGTGACGTAGGCGACCGAGACGCCGAGGTCGGTCGCCGCCGCGGTGAAGCTCGCCCGCTGCGCCACCGCGCAGAGCACGCGCAGGTCGATCAGCTCCCAGCCATTTTTAGCCATTTGGAAAAAATGAATCAACTCAGCCGCATATTCTCTTCCAGTCGGTGATGAATATGCTGCTGTCTCCATGAGCAGCCCTTCCCTCCCCATCCGCATCGCCGTCGCCGGCGCCGGCCTGATCGGCCAGGCGCATCTCGGCGCGATCGCGGCCAGCCCCTGCTGCGCGCTGAGCGCCATCGTCGACCCCGCCCCCGCTGCCGAGGCGCTGGCCGCCCGCCTCGGCGTGCCGCTGCACAGGACGCTGGAGACGCTGCTCGCGCGGGATCGGCCCGACGGCATCGTGCTGGCCACGCCCAATGCCCTGCATGTGCCGCAGGCCCTGGCCTGCATCGAGGCCGGCGTGCCGGTGCTGCTGGAGAAGCCGCTGGCCACCACCGTGCAGGAGGCCGAGGCCCTGGTGGCCGAGGTGGAGCGGCGCGGCGCCCGGCTGCTGGTGGGCCACCACCGCGCCCACAGCCCGATCATGGCCAAGGCCCGCCAGGTGGTGGATTCCGGCCAGCTCGGGCGGCTCGTCGCGGTGATGGGCAGCGCCACCTTCATGAAACCCGACCGCTACTTTGCCGAGGGCCCCTGGCGCCGCGAGCCCGGCGGCGGCCCGATCCTGCTGAACATGATCCACGAGGTGCACAACCTGCGCATGCTGTGCGGGGAGATCGTGGCGGTGCAGGCCTTCGCGTCCAGTGCCGCGCGGGGCTTCGCGGTGGAGGACACGGTGGCCATCAACCTGCGCTTCGCCAGCGGCGCACTGGGCAGCTTCATGCTGTCGGACACGGCCGCCTGCGGGCGCAGCTGGGAGCAGACCAGCCGCGAGAACCCCGCCTATCCGACCTGCGAGGACGAGGACTGCTACGTGCTCGCCGGCACGCTGGGCAGCCTCTCGGTGCCGACGATGCGGCTCAGGACCTACCCGGGCGCCGAGGCCGCTTCCTGGTGGAAGCCCTTCGAGGCGGGCGTGGTGGGCCTGGTGCGCGACGACCCGCTGGCGCGCCAGATGGCGCACTTCGCCGACGTCGTTGCCGGCACGGCGGCGCCGCTCGTGACCGCGCGCGACGGCCTGGCCAACCTGCGCGTGACCGAGGCCATCGCAGCCGCCGCGCGGCAGGGCTCGCTCGTCGAGCTGTGCTCATGAGCCGCGCGATCTCGCTCGCCGCGCTGACGGTGCTCGAACTGAGCCCGCCCGACAGGGTCAGCTGCGCCGCGGACGCCGGCTACAGCCATGTCGGCATCCGCCTGCTGCCCGCAGCGCCGGGCGAGGTCCGGCACGATCTCGTCGGCGACACGCCGCTGCTGCGCGAGCTCGAGCGGCGCCTGGCCGACACCGGCATGAAGGTGCTGGATGCGGAGATCTTCCGGCTGAAGCCCGAGACCCGCGTGGCCGACTACGAGGCCGCCATCGCCACCGCCGCGCGGCTCGGCGCCCGCCATCTGCTGGTGGCCGGCAACGATCCCGAGGAGGCGCGCCTCATCGCCCGCTTCGCGGCCTTCTGCGAGCTGGCGCAGCGCTACGGCCTCGGCGCCAGCCTGGAGTTCATGCCCTGGACCGATGCGAAGGACCTGGCCCAGGCGGCGCGCATCGTCGAGCAGGCCGGCTGCGCGAACGCAGCGGTGCTGGTCGATCCCTTCCACCTGAGCCGCTCGCGCAGCCGCATCGAGGACATCGCGGCGGTGCCGCCCTCGCGCCTGCATTTCATGCAGCTCTGCGACGTGCCTTCGGCGATCCCGCCGACGATGGAAGCGATCCTCGCGGAGGCCCGCGGCGAGCGGCTGATGCCCGGGGACGGCGGCGTCGACCTGGTGGCGCTTCTGCGCGCGATGCCGCCCGGCATCCCCTTGAGCGTGGAGGCGCCCATGCACACGCTGGCACGCAGCGTCGGCGCCACCGAGCGCGCGCGGCGCCTGCTGGCGGCGACGCGCCGCGTGCTGGCTCAGGCCGGCGAGCCCTGCCAGGAGGCGCACCTGCTCAGATGACCTCGCGCAGCATCTCCACCGCCTCGCTGAGGTGCGGCAGCAGGCGCTCGATGGCCGCCTCGCGGCTGAGCGGCTGCATCGGGATCGTCGTGCCGATGGCGCCCACGCAGCTGCCCTTTCGGTTCTTCACCGGCATCGCGATGCCGCGCAGCCCCAGCGCCAGCTGCTGCTCGGTGACCCAGTAGCCCAGGGCCCGCGCCGATTTCGCGTTGCGCAGGAAATCGGCCGGCGCGACGACGGTGTTGGGCGTGAAGGCGGTGAACTCGTGCTCGGCGGCCCAGGCTTCCAGCCATTCGTCGCTCATGGTCGAGAGGATGGCCATGCCCGGCGTCACCACATGGGCCGGCACCCGCGCGCCGACGGGGAAGCCGATCGAGATCATCCGCGGGTTGTTGCTGCGCACGACGTAGACCACCTCGTGCCCGTCCAGTACGCTGAAGTTGAAGTTCTCCTGGCATTCGGCCGCCAGGCGCTGAAGGAAGGGCTGCACGACCCGTGGCATGCGCGCCGCATGCAGGTAGCTCTGGCCCAGCCGCAGCACCCGCGGCGCCAGCCAGAAGCGCTTGCCGTCGGTCTGCGCATAGCCGAAGTGGACCAGGCTCAGCAGGTAGCGGCGGGCGGCTGTCCGCGTCAGGTCCACGCGCTCGGCCAGCTCGCTGGCACTGAGGCGCGGATGGTCCTCGTCGAAGGCCTCGATCACCTGCAGGCCCTTGCCCAGCCCGTCGATGACGTCGCGGCGTTGAATCTCCATGGCGGCTCCCCAGGGTGTTCCCGATGTTCGCGTACTGATCGCGCAAGGTGCGCGATTATCGCGCCAGTATGCCGGAATGCCGTTGTTGCTGCGGGTTCGGCTGCCTATCGTTCGGTCCATACCAACACCCGACGGAGACAAGCTTGAAGCAGAAGAAGACCCTCGCCGCCCTTGCAGCCGGCATCAGCCTGCTGGCGGGCGGCGCACAGGCGCAGCAACAGAGCTCCAGCGTCACGATCTACGGCTCGCTGGACCAGTACCTGAACTACATGACCAGCAGCTCCGGCGCCCGCGTGAAGGCGCTGGAAGACGGCGCCCTGCTGCGCAGCCGCCTGGGCTTCCGCGGCGTCGAGGACCTGGGCGGCGGCCTGAGCGCCAAGTTCCAGCTGGAGATGGGCATCGGCGCCGACAACGGCACCGCCGCCGACTCCACCCGGTCCTTCGACCGCCAGGCCTGGGTGGGCCTGGCCGGCACGAGTTGGGGCGACGTGCGCCTCGGCCGCCAGAACGGCCCGATCTTCGCCCGCGGCGGCTACATCGACCACAACGCCCGCACGCTGGGTTCCATCATCAACGTCTTCGGCACGCCCTCGCGCTATGACAACGACGTGTCGTGGATCTCGCCGCGCGTCGCAGGCTTCCAGTTCGAGGGCCACGTCTCGCTGCCCGAGGCGCCGAGCGGCAACCATGCCATCGTCTACCAGGCCGCCTTCGACTACGTCGCCGCCAACTACCGCGCCGGTTACATGACGCTGCATGGCCGCCCGCCCAGCAATGCGGTGGTGGACAAGGACGTGGTCTACGACAACGTCTACTTCAACTATCTCTACGGCAAGGGCACGGTCTACCTGGCCTGGGTGCGCAGCAACAACAACACGTCCAACGCCACCAGCAACAACGCCGGCACGATCCTCGGCAACGTCGGCGGTTTCAACGCCGGCACCAACGCCGACCTGCGCAACTTCTACTCGATCGTGCAGCTCTCGGCCGACTACCGCGTCACCGACCAGTTCAAGGTCGGCGCGCTGTGGGGCCGGATCCGCGACCAGTCCGGCCGCGACCGCGGCGCCGACGGCGGCTCGATTGCCGCCTACTACGACCTCTCCAAGCGCACCATGCTGCATGCGATGGTCGAGACGCTGCGCAACGATGCCAACGGCGGCTGGCGCCCGGCCGGCTCGGCGGGCCTGAAGACCACCTTCACCAACCCGGCCGACATCAACGGCAGGACCATCAACGGCTTCCACGTCGGCATCCTCCACAAGTTCTGACCATGAACACCAGCACCAACCGCGAGTTCACCGCCGAGCTGCCCAACCCGCTGGGCCTGCAGGGCATGGAGTTCATCGAGTACGCCACGGCCAAGCCGCAGACGCTGGGCCAGAGCCTGGAGAAGCTGGGCTTCCGGCCGGTGGCGCGCCATCGCTCGCGCGAGGTGCTGCTGTACCGGCAGGGCGACATCAACGTGATCGTCAACGCCCACCGCGACCCGCAGGATCCGCCGCCGGCCGAGCTGGCCACGATCACCGCGGTGGCCTTCCGCGTGCGCGACGCGGCGGCCGCCTACCGCCGCGTGCTGGGCCTGGGCGCCTGGGCGCTGCCGACCAAGGTGGAGGTGATGGAGCTGAACATCCCCGCCATCCATGGCGTCGGCGACAGCCGCATCTACTTCGTCGACCGTCACGAGCAGTTCTCGATCTACGACGTGGACTTCGTGCCCATCCCCGGCGTCGAGCAACGCCCGCCCGCGCTGGCCGGCCTGCACCTGTTCGGCCTGGTGCAGTACATCGACCTCTACCGCATGGCCGACTGGGTCGCCTTCTACGGCGAGCTGTTCGGCTTCAGCGAGCTGCCGGCGGACAAGAGCTTCGGCGTGATGCCGCGCGGCTGCATCCTGGCCAGCCCCTGCGGCACGCTGTACTGGCAGCTGGTCGAACCCTCGCCGGACATCGTCGAGACCGAGTCCGCCGAGTACCTGCAGCGCGTGGCCTTCGGCACCGCCGACGTGCTGGCGACGGTGGCCGAGCTGAAGCGGCGCGGCGTGGACTTCATCGAGTCCCGCTCGGGCCTGCACAGCGAGGCGCGCGGCGCGCTCACCAGCCCGAGCGACCAGGGCCCCAGCTTCGAGCTGGTCCACGATCCGCGTTGAGCAGGAGCACACCATGACGCGACTCGACATCGCCGATTTCGGCATGGACACGATCACCCTCTCCGGCCCGCTGGAGGCCAAGCTGAAGGCCGTCAAGGACGCCGGCTTCGGCCAGATCATGCTGGCCGCGCGCGACATCGTCGGCCATCCGCAGGGCATGGAAGCGGCCGTGGCCGCGGTGCGCGACAGCGGCCTGCGCGTCACCGGCTTCCAGGTGCTGCGCGACTTCGAGGGCCTGGAGGGCCACCTGCACGGCTACAAGGTCGACATCGCCCAGCAGATGATCCTGATGGCCCGCGCGCTCGGCGCCAAGGTGCTGCTGGCCTGCAGCTCCACCTCGCGCCATGCCAGCGGCGACACGGCGGCCATCGTGCGCGACCTGCGCAAGCTGGCCATGCTGGCCCTGCCCCACGGCATCAAGGTGGCCTACGAGGGCCTGTCCTGGGGCCGCCACATCAACGAGGTGCACACGGCCTGGGAGGTGGTCGAGCAGGCCGACTTCCCGAACCTGGGCCTGGGCATCGACTCGTACCACATCCTCGCCACCAACACGGCGCTCACGCACCTGGACCTGATCGACCCGGCCAAGATCTACCTCGTGCAGCTGGCCGACTTCATGTGGCAGGAGACCCGCACGCCCGAGGAGCGCATGGACACCGCGCGGCACTTCCGCGTGTTCCCCGGCGAGGGCGTGCACAGCCAGGCGATCGCGACGCTGGTGCGCAAGCTGGACGCGCTGGGCTACCGCGGCGACTACAGCTTCGAGGTCTTCAACGACGACTACCAGCAGCTGCCCCTGCCCTATGTGGCCCAGCGCGGCCGCGCCAGCGCCCTGTGGCTGGCCGACGGCGTGCTGCGCCGCTCGATGCCCCTGCCCGGCGCGATGCGGCTGCGCACGATCGCCTGAACGAGATCACCAAAGCAAACCAACGGAGACAAGCGACCATGACAACCCATCAGACCAAGAAGGCCACGGCCAGCGGCTGGATCGGCTCGGTCCTCGAGTACTACGACTTCTTCATCTACGCGACGGCCGCCTCGCTGGTCTTCCCGCAGCTGTTCTTCCCGTCCACCGATCCGACGGTGGCCATCATCGCCTCGCTGGCGACCTACGGCGTGGGCTATGTGGCGCGGCCGATCGGCGCGATGGTGCTGGGCCACTGGGGTGACACCCATGGCCGCAAGACGGTGCTGATCCTGTGCATGTTCC
The DNA here is from genome assembly GCF_001984095.1 of Pelomonas sp. KK5. Taxonomy (GTDB): domain Bacteria; phylum Pseudomonadota; class Gammaproteobacteria; order Burkholderiales; family Burkholderiaceae_C; genus KK5. Next base: position 10,675 of record NZ_LYVQ01000065.1, on the reverse strand, counting down.
TGATGGGTGTCTCGACGATGGCCGTGGGCCTGCTGCCCACCTACGAGCAGATCGGCCTGCTGGCTCCGGGCCTGCTGGTGCTGCTGCGGCTGGTGCAGGGTTTCGCGGTGGCCGGCGAGATTTCGGGCGCCAGCTCGATGATCCTGGAGCACGCGCCCTTCGGCCGGCGCGGCTTCTTCGCCAGCTTCACGCTGCAGGGCGTGCAGGCCGGGCAGATCCTGGCGGCGGCGGTGTTCCTGCCGCTGGCGGCCTGGCTGCCCAAGGAGCAGTTCATGAGCTGGGGCTGGCGCATCCCCTTCCTGCTGAGCTTCGTGGTGATCATCGTCGGCTACTACATCCGCCGCGAGGTCAACGAGACGCCGGCCTTCGCCAAGGAGAGCGCCGCCGGCCAGGTGCCGAAGGCGCCGATGCTGCAGGCCGTGCAGGAGAGCTGGCGCGACATGCTGCGCGTGGTCTGCATGGCGCTGATGAACGTGATCCCGGTCGTGGCCACGATCTTCGGCGCGGCCTATGCGGTGCAGCCGGGCTACGGCATCGGCTTCGACAAGGCGGTCTACCTGTGGATCCCGGTGCTCGGCAACATCCTGGCGGTGCTGGTGATCCCCTTCGTCGGCAACCTCTCGGACAAGATCGGCCGCCGCCCGCCGCTGATCGTCGGCGCGCTCGGCGCGGGCCTGCTGTCCTTCGCCTACCTGTACGCGATCAGCATCAAGAACGTGCCGCTGGCGATCTGCATGTCCCTGCTGATGTGGGGTGTGGTCTACCAGGGCTACAACGCGGTCTTCCCGAGCTTCTACCCCGAGCTGTTCCCGACCCGCACCCGCGTCTCGGCGATGGCCATCTCGCAGAACCTCGGCACGCTCGTCACCGCGATGCTGCCGGCCCTGTTCGCCACGCTGGCGCCTCCGGGCTCGCACAACATCCCGCTGATCGTCGGCTCGATCGCCTTCTTCCTGACCGCCGTGGCCGCCACCGCCTGCTGGACCGCCCGCGAGACCTACCGCATCCGCATGAGCGACCTCGGCAAGCCCGCGGCCCAGCCGGTGCCCGAGCCGGAATACGAGCGCCTGCGCCGCGACTCGGTCGTCCAGGGCAACGGCTCGCGCATGTTCACCTAAACACGCAAGGATTTCGAACGTGATCACCGGCAGCACCCAACTCATCGCGCACCTCGGCTTCCCGACCGAGAACTTCAAGGCGCCGATGATCTACAACCCCTGGTTCGAGCAGCAGGGCATCGACGCGGTGGTCGTGCCGGTCGGCGTCGCGCCGCAGGGCCTGGCCGACATGATGCGAGGCCTGCGGCAGATGACCAACCTGCGCGGCGCGCTGGTGACGATGCCGCACAAGGTCAGCATGCTCGCGCTGGTGGACGAGCTGTCGCCCACGGCGAAGGTGGCCGGCGCCTGCAACGCGGTGCTGCTGCGGCCGGACGGCAGCCTGCTGGGCGACCAGTTCGACGGCGCCGGCTTCGTGCGCGGCGTGCTGCGCAAGGGCTTCGTGCTGAAGGGAAAAAGGGTGCTGGTCTCGGGCAGCGGCGGCGTTGGCTCCGCGATCGCGGCCTCACTGGCGGCCGAAGGCGTGGCGGAGATCGCGCTGTTCGACAGTCACGAGGCGTCCTCGCAGTCGCTGGCCGCGCGGCTGGCCGAGCACTATCCGCACTTGCGCACCGGCCATGGCTCCAACGATCCGGCCGGCTTCGACCTGATCGTCAACGCCACGCCGCTGGGCACCCGGCCCGACGACCCGCTGCCCTTCGACATGGCGCGCGTGACGCCGGGCACGATGGTCGGCGAGGTGGTGATGAAGCAGGCGATCACGCCGCTGCTGGCCGCGGCGCAGGCCATGGGCTGCCCGACGCAGCAGGGGACCGACATGCTGTTCGAGATGATCCCCGCGTATCTCGAATTCTTCGGCTACGGCACGGCGACGCCGGAGCAGCTGCGCGCGGTGGCGAGGATTCCGGCATGACGACGACGACGAAGAAGACAGTGCTGATGCTCCACGGCGTCAACCACAATATGTTCGGCAAGCGCGACCCGGCGCAGTACGGCACGATCACGCTGGCCGAGATCGATGCGCGGCTGCGCGCGCTGGGCGAGGAACTGGGCGTGGAGATCCAGAGCTTCCAGACCAATGCCGAAGGCGAGATGGTCGAGCGCATCCACCAGGGCTTCACCGACGGGGTCGACGCAGTGCTGATCAACGCCGGCGCCTGGACCCACTACAGCTACGGCATCCGCGACGCGATCGCCATCCTCACCTGCCCGGTGGTGGAGCTGCACATGTCCAACATCCACGCCCGCGAGCCCTTCCGGCACCACTCGGTGCTGGCCGACATCGTCAAGGGCCAGATCTGCGGCTTCGGGGTGGAGAGCTACCTGCTGGGCCTGCGGGCCGCGGTCACGGCGCTGGCGCGAGGATGAACTCGCGCAGCAGCGCCATCGCCTCGGCCGGCCGGTCGCGCCAGACGCCGTGGCCGGCGCCGGTGAATTCGACATAACGGACAAGTTCGGCGGGCAGCGCGGCGGCGATGTCGCGCTGGTCCTCGATCGGGGTGATCGGGTCGTCCGCGCCACCGACCACCAGCACCGGGCAGGCGGCGCGGGCCAGGCCCGGCAGCAGGTGCACATGCGGCAGTTCCTCGCGGTTCCAGTGATCGAGCAGTTCGGTATCGAAGGCGGCCAGCGAGGGCGCGCCGCGGTCCGGCTGCGGGGTCGTGCTGTATAGCGGCATGCAGACGCGCAGGAAGTCCTCGAACAGAGCCGGCGAAGGGTCGGCCCAGTAGGCCCGCGCCACCTCGCGGGCCTCGGTGCCGCCGCGGCGCTCGAAGGCGGCCAGCTTGCGCTGCAAGGCGAAGTGCGGAGAACAGCTCGACAGGATCACCTTGCCCGGATGCTGCGGATGCCGCTCGATGTAGCGCTGCGCCACCATGCCGCCGAAGCTCTGGCCGAAGACGATGGGCCGCTCGATCTCCAGCGCGTCGCTCAGGCGCACGATGTCGTCGGCCCAGTGGTCCAGCGTCCATTCGTCGGGCGGCCGGCGGTCAGACCGCCCCTGGCTGCGGTGGTCGTAGTAGACGAGCTGGGCCACCTCGGCCAAGGGCGACATGCGCGGCTTCCAGCCGCTGTGGTCCATGCCCGGGCCGCCGTGCAGCAGGATGACCGTGGGCCGCTGGCGCAGGCCGCCATTGCCATCAGGGACGAGGCTGGCGCCTTCGGTGTCGAAGAACAGGCGGATGCCGGGTGCGATCTGGACTCTCATGGCCGCCAGCGTAGGCGTGCCGGCGCGGCCGCGCTGCGGCGCTCGGCCCGGGTTCTGAGGCGGACGGCCGGACGCCCGCCCGCCGCCTCAGCCCGCGTCGGGCAGTTCGATGTCGCCCTGCGAGACGAAGCGCCGGAAATCGGCCAGGGGAATGGCGGTCAAGCCGTGGGCATCGCCCTCGATCCAGCTGATCGTGGCATCGAGTTCGCCGATCTCGACCTCGCAGGGCCCCAGGGGTATCTCGATCGGCTGTCCCTCGCCTTCGCGATAGGACACGGGACCGCTGATGCGCGCAGGTTTGGACATGGCAAGTAACTCCGCTGGCAATACGGGTTATGCATCAGGCAAGGACGGTGCCCGCTGCTGCGAAAATCGGGAAATTCCGAACCGAGAGCGCCTGCCGTACCGTCACCATGGACAACCTGTTCGACCATCTGGCCACCTCGGTCACCCAGGCGCGCACGCTCGAGGAACTGACCCGGCCACTGCTGGAGATGCTGGAGGCCGTCACCGGTCTGGAGTCGACCTACCTGACCACGATCGACCTGGACGGCGGCACCCAGAGCATCCTCTATGCCCGCAACACCTTGCCGAGCTTCACCATCCCGGAGCAGCTGACCGTCCCCTGGGACGACACGCTGTGCAAGCGGGCGCTGGACGAGAACAAGCCCTTCAGCAACACGGTGGCCGAGGACTGGGGTGACTCCGCGGCCGCCAAGGCGCTGGGCATCCAGACCTATGTCAGCACGCCGGTCAACGTCGGCGAAGGCGGCGAGCTCTACGGCACCCTCTGCGCGGCCAGCGCCAGCCGGCATGTGATGGACGATCAGGCGCAGCGGGCGCTGGGCCTGTTCGCGCGGCTGATCGGCCAGTATGTGGAGCGCGAGCGGCTGCTGAGCCAGCTGGTCAAGGTCAACGAGTACCTGACCCAGGTGGCGCTGACCGATGCGCTGACCGGCCTGCCCAACCGCCGCGCGCTGCAGGACAGCCTCGCGCGGCTGCTTTCCCAGGGCAAGCGGCAGCAGGCGGCGGTGCTGGTGGCCTTCGTGGACCTGGACGGGTTCAAGGCGATCAACGACGGCCATGGCCACGAGGCCGGCGACATCTTCCTGACCCAGGTCGGCCAGCGCCTGCGCGACGCGCTGCGGGGCGGCGACCTGGCGGCGCGCATCGGCGGGGACGAGTTCGTGGTCACCGGTATCGGGCCGCAGGCCGACATCAATCCGGACGAAGCCTGCAGCGCCTTCCAGCGCCGCATCGATCAGAGCCTGCGCGGCCACTACCTGCTGGCGCCGGACCTGGACCTGGACTATGCCGGCGCCAGCGTCGGCGTGCTGGCAGTCGCCCCGGGCACCAAGGACGCGACCGAGGCGCTGCGCGATGCGGATGCGCTGATGTACAAGATCAAGAAGGTCCGCAAGATCGAGGCGGCGGAGTCCGCTCAGAGCCCCAAGTAGCCGGCCAGCGCCGGGTCGGTGGCCACCTCGGCCGCCGGGCCCTGCATCACCACGCTGCCCTTCTGCAGCACCAGCGCCCGGTCGGACTGGGCCAGCACGCGGCGGTAGTCGCGGTCGACGATCAGCGTGGCGATGCCGGTCTGGCGGATCTCGCCGATCACGCGCCAGATCTCGGCGACGATCAGCGGGGCGAGGCCCTCGGTGGCCTCGTCGAGGATCAGCAGTTGCGGCTGGGTCATCAGCGCGCGGCCGATCGACAGCATCTGCTGCTCGCCGCCTGAGAGCTGCGAACCGAGGTTGGCCAGCCGCTCACGCAGGCGTGGCAAGGTGTCGAGCACGCGCTCGTAGCTCCACTCGCCCGGCTGCGCGGCCATCAGCAGGTTCTCGCGCACCGACAGGTTCGGGAACACGCCGCGGCCCTCGGGTACATAGGCCACGCCCAGGCGCGCGATCGCATGGGGTTTCTCGCGCGAGACCTCCCTGCCCAGCAGCGTGACCCGGCCGTCCCGCTGCGCGACATGGCCCAGCAGCGTGCGGATCAGCGTGCTCTTGCCCATGCCGTTGCGGCCCAGCAGGCCGAGGGTCTCGCCGCGCTCGATCGTGAGGTCGATGCCGTGCAGCACGTGGCTGCTGCCGTACCAGGCGTGGATGGCTTGCGCCTGCAACAGGGAATCGGGCATCAATGGCCTCCCAGGTAGGCGGCCTGGACCCCGGCGTCGGACCGCACCTCGTCAGGCGTGCCGCTGGCGATCACCGAGCCGTTGACCATCACCGTGATCCGTTCGGCGATGCGGAAGACGGCATCCATGTCGTGCTCGACCAGCAGCAGCGCGTGGCCGTCCTTCAACTCGGCCAGCAAGGCCAGCATGCGCTCGGTCTCCTCGGCGCCCATGCCGGCCAGCGGCTCGTCCAGCAGCAGCACGCGGGGCTGCGTGGCCAGGCACATGGCGATCTCGAGCTGGCGCTTCTGGCCGTGGCTCAGCAGGCCCGCGCTGCGCTCCAGCAGGTCGGCCAGGCCGGCGCGGCGGGCGGCGGCCAGCGCCTGCTCGCCGGTGGCTGCGCAGGCGTTCGCGCTGCGCCACCAGCGCCAGGGCTGCTGGCGTTGCGCCTGGGCCGCGAGGCGGCAGTTCTCGAACACGCTGAAGCCCGGGTAGATCGTGTTGCGCTGGTAGCTGCGGCCGAGGCCCGCGCGGGCGCGGCGCGGCTGGGACCAGCGCGAGATGTCCTCGCCCAGCAGTTCGACGCGGCCTGACGAGGGCGCGATCTCGCCCGACAGCAGGTTGATCAGCGTGGACTTGCCGGCGCCGTTGGTGCCGATCACCGCGTGGACCTCGCCCTGCGAGAGTTCCAGGCCGACCTCGTTGACGGCGACGATGCCGCCCCAGCGGCGCGTCAGGCCGCGGCAGCACAGCAGGGGCTCACTGGACATGGCGCTTCTTCCAGAGTTGAGGCAGACCCACGAGCCCCTTGGGCAGCAGCGCTGCGCTGAGGATGATCGTCAGGCCGAGGCCCAGGTGCCAGTGCTTGGCGAAGCCGCCGAACACGGTCTCCGACTTGAAGAACTCCTCCAGCAGTGCCAGCGCGAAGGCGCCCACCAGCGCGCCACGCAGATGGCCCAGGCCGCCGAGGATGATCATGATCAGCACATTGCCGCTCTGGTGCCAGGACAGCAGCTCCGGGTTGACGAAGCCGTCCTTCACCGCGAACAGGAAGCCCGCCAGCCCGGCGATGGCGCCCGAGATCGCGAAGGCCGCCAGCTTGTAGGGATAGGTGCTGAAGCCGGTGGCCCGCATGCGCTGCTCGTTGGCCTTGATGCCGGCCAGCGCGCGGCCGAACTTGGAGCGCAGGAGCAGCGCCAGGCCCGCGAACACCGCCATCAGGCAGGCCAGCGTGAAGCCGTAGAACACCAGCGGCTTGCCGAGATCCAGCGGGCCGGCGGCCGGCACGCCGCTCAGGTAGATGCCGTCGGTGCCGCCACCCAGCGGCGTGTCGTGGACGACGTAGTAGGCCATCTGCGCGAAGGCCAGCGTGACCATGATGAAGTAGACGCCGCGGGTGCGCAGCGACAGCGCGCCGACGGCCAGCGCGTAGAGGCCCGCTGCGGCCACCGAGGCCGGCAGCAGCAGCGCCAGCGATTCGGCGTGGTTCATCCCCAGCGCCGCCGCGTACGCGCCGATGCCGAAGAAGGCCGCGTGGCCGAAGCAGACCAGGCCGGTCTGCCCGACCAGCAGCTCCAGGCTCAGCGCGAAGATCGCGGCGATCATGATCTTGGCGACCAGGTCCAGGCCGAAGGCGCCCGCGGCCAGCGGCCACAGCGCGAGGCCGGCGAAGGCCAGCAGGGTGAAGGCAAGTTTCATGCGGCCTTGAACAGCCCGTCGGGCTTCCAGAGAAGGATCAGCGCCATCAGCACATAGACCAGCACGCCCGCCGCCTGCGGCAGCAGCACCTTGCCGAAGGTGTCGACGATGCCGATCAGCAGCGCCGCCAGCAGCGCGCCGCGGATGGACCCGATGCCGCCGATCACGACGACGACGAAGCAGACGATCAGCACCTGGTTGCCCATGCCCGGATAGACCGAGGACACCGGCGCCGCCACCATGCCGGCCAGCACCGCAATGGCCACGCCCGCGGCGAACACGAGCCGGTACAGCACCGTGATGTCGATGCCCAGGCTCTGCACCATCTCCCGGTTGGTGCTGCCGGCGCGGATGCGCATGCCCAGCCGCGTGCGGGTGAAGACGAAGTACATGCCCGCGGCCAGCAGCAGGCAGACGCCGCTGACGAAAAGCCGGTAGACCGGATAGCTCATCAGCTCCCCGAGCGGGATGCTGCCGGCCAGCAGCGCCGGCACCTCGACCCCGTGCACCTGGTCGTCGACCAGCAGGCTGCGCAGCTCCTCGAAGACCAGGATCAGCCCGTAGGTCATCAGCACCTGCTGCAGGTGGTCGCGCTCGTAGAGGAAGCTGAAGAAGGCCCACTCGAGCACATAGCCCAGCGCGACGGACAGCACCAGGCCGAGCGCCAGCGTCGCGAAGAAGCTGCCGCCGACGAGTGGCGCCAGCGCGTACGCGAAGTAGGCACCGATCATGTAGAAGCTGCCGTGCGCCAGGTTGATGACGCCCATGATCCCGAAGATCAGCGTCAGCCCCGAGGCGACGAGGAACAGCAGCAGGCCGTACTGCAGTGCGTTGAGGCACTGCACCAGGAAGGTGGCGAGGTCCATCGAGTTATTGCGTTAGGGAGCGTCAGCGAGATGGCCGTTCGCCCTGAGGTATCGAAGGGCTCCACCGGTTCGCAGAGGGCTTCGATACCTCAGCCCGAACGGAGAGCGGAGCATCGCGCCTCTACATCCTGCACCCCTTGCCCGGATCCGCCAGCGCCTTCGTCGCCACGCTGACCAGCTTGTTCTCCTTGCCGCTGACCTCGCGCAGGTACATGTCCTGCACCGGGTTGTGCGCCTTGCTCATCGTGAACGGGCCGCGCGGGCTGTCGATCTTCGCCTTCTCCACCGCGGCGGCGAACTCGGCCTTCTTGCCGACGTCGCCCTTCACGGCGTTCAAGCCGATGGCGAGGATCTGCGCCGCGTCGTAGCCCTGCACCGCATAGACGTCCGGCTGCAGCTTGTAGGTCTTGGCGTAGGCCAGGCGGAACGCGTTGTCGCGCGGGGTGCCGAGGCTGTCGGCGTAGTGCAGCGTGGTCTGCATGCCCGAAGCGTCGGCGCCCTGCGCTTCCAGCGTGCCGTCGGTGATGAAGCCGGCGCCATAGAGCGGGATGTTCTTCTTCAGGCCCGCCGCGGCGTAGTCCTTGACGAACTTGACCGCGCCGCCACCGGCGAAGAAGGTGTAGACCGCATCGGGCTTCGTGGCCGCGATCTCGGTCAGTAGCGCCTGGAACTCGACGTTCGGGAAGGGCAGGTTCAGCTCCTTCACGACCTGGCCACCGCCCTTCTCGAACGCCTCCTTGAAGCCGCGCACCGACTCGTCGCCGGCCGCGTACTTCCAGGTGATCGTGACCACCTTCTTCAGGCCCTTCTTGGCCATCACCTCGCCCATCGCATAGCCGGGCTGCCAGTTGCTGAAGCTGCTGCGGAAGATGTTGGGCGCGCACATCGGGCCGGTCACCGCATCGGCGCCGGCATTGGGCACGATCAAGAGCGTGCCGCTTTCCTTGGCGGCCTTGGCCATCGCCATCGCCACGCCGCTGTGCACGGTGCCGACCAGCACGTCCACGTTGTCACGCTTGATCAGCTTGTTGACGTTGTCGGTGGCCTTGGCGGGATCGCTCTCGTCGTCCACGCGGATGTACTCGATCTCGCGGCCGGCGAGCTTGCCGCCCTGCTCCGCCACGTAGAGCCGGAAGCCGTTGTCGATGGCCGTGCCCAGCGCGGCATAGGTGCCGCTGGAGGGCAGCATCAGGCCGACCTTGAGCTTGGCCTGCGCATGTGCGGTGCCGGTGAAAGCGAGAGCGGCGGCGAGGGCCAGGGGGCTGAGCTTCATGGTCTTGTCTCCTTGTGTTCTCTTGTAGGACGGATGAAGGTGCTAACAGCTTGGATCAGCGCATCGGGCTGGTCGCGGTGCGGCGAGTGGCCGCAGCCGGGCAGCTCCAGCAGATGCGCCTGCGGCACGCGCCGCGCGATGCCGCGGATCTGTTCCAGCGTACCGTATTCATCGTCCAATCCCTGCACCGCGAGCAGCGGGCAGGTGATATCCCTGATCTCGTTTTCGATGGACCAGTGGCGGAAGGCCGGCGCGAGCCAGATGTCGTTCCAGCCCCAGAAGGCGGAGTCGGGGTCGGCGTGGTGGCGGGCGAGCTTCTCGCGCAGGTCGGTGTTCAGGTAGACCTCGCGGGTCTTGGCGATCGAGGTGACCGAGATGTCCTCGACGAGGATGTGCGGCGCCAGCGCCACGAGGCCGGCGACGCGGCGTGGAAAAGCCGCGGCATGCAGCAGCGCGATCGACCCGCCGTCGCTGTGGCCCAGCAGCCAGTAGGGGACGTCGATCTTCAGCGCTTCGAGCAGTGCCGGCAGCAGCTCGCGGGCCTGCTGGTGCATGAAGTCCGGGCCCCAGCGCTCGCTGCGCGGGCGCGGCGTGGACTGGCCGTAGCCGGGGCGCGAGTAGACGAGGCCGCGAAAGCCCAGGGCATCGCACAGGCGCTGCGGGAAGTCGCGCCACATCGAGATCGAGCCCAGGCCTTCGTGCAGGAAGATCATCAGCGGGCCGTGCAGCTGCGGGTTGAGCCGCTGCACCTCGATGCGGGCGGGCAGGCCGCGCCACTGGACCTGGGCAAATTCAGCCGTCATCGCTGCGCTTCCCGCTCCCGCAGCCGGAAGCGCTGGATCTTGCCCGTGGCCGTCTTCGGCAGCTCGCCGACGAACTCGATGAAGCGCGGGTACTTGTAGGGCGCCAGACGTTCCTTGACGAAGGCCTTCAGTTCCGCCTCATCAGCCACCGCGCCGGCCTTCAGCACGACGAAGGCCTTGGTCTTGGTCAGGCCGTCCTCGTCCTGCTTGCCGATCACCGCCGCCTCCAGCACGGCCGGATGCTGGACCAGCGTGGCCTCGACCTCGAAGGGCGAGACGTAGATGCCGCTGACCTTGAGCATGTCGTCGCTGCGGCCGCCATAGGTGTAGCTGCCGTCGGCATTGCGGATGTACTTGTCGCCGCTCTTGGTCCAGCCGCCCTGGAAGGTGTCCTGCGTCTTCTCGCGATTGGCCCAGTACATCAGCGCAGCGGACGGGCCCTTGATGTAGAGATCGCCCGGTTCGCCGTCGGGGACCTCGCCGCCATCGTCACCGCGCAGCTTCAGCTCGTAGCCGGGCACCGGCCAGCCGGTGCTGCCGTAGCGCACGCGCTCGGGCGTGTTCGACAGGAAGATGTGCAGCATCTCGGTGGAGCCGATGCCGTCGACGATGTCCACGCCGAAATGCTCGCGGAAGCGCTGGCCGATCTCGGCGG
>NZ_LYVQ01000064.1 GCF_001984095.1 Pelomonas sp. KK5 | reverse complement strand
ATCGATAGACATTCACAACGCGCCCGCACACCCCGGTACGGACCAGGTGAGTGGCATCATGTCTCGCTATTATTTTGTCCATCGATAGTCATTTCATTTGAAAGACATGGCGCCCAGCTCGATCGGAGAAGCACAGGCGCCAAATGTCTATCGATGGTAGTAATCTGCGAACGACTTGTCCCTAGTGTTTCCCCCAGGTATGCGTTCGCCCTCCAGAAACTACCATCGATAGACAAATTTTTAAGACAACGACGATGACCGACGCTTCGACCATCTACCAGGTCGCCGACCAGGCAGGGGTTTCCGTGCGTACCGTATCGAGGTACCTGAACGACCCGAACTGCGTCTCGCAGAAGACCTCCGCCAAGATCGTCGCCGCGATGCGCGAGCTGCAGTTCCGCCCGTCCGTGGCGGCGCGCGCGCTCAAGGGCGTCAAGCCCAACCTGATCGGCGTGGTCTCGAACCGCATCACCACGAGCCCTGATTCCTTCGAGCTGATCAAGGGCCTGCAGCTGGCCGCGAAGTCGCTGGGCAAGCGGCTGCTGATCGCCGAATGCGGCGGCGTGGACGAAGACGTGCCCGAGCTGGTCGACGGTCTGATCGAGCATCGCGTGGACGCGCTGATCTTCGCCACCCATTTCCACCGCCCGCTCGACGCGAAGCAGCTGGAGCGCGCGGAGGGCACGCGCGTCGTGCTGCTGAACTGCTACCTGCCGAGGGGCGAGCACCCGACCGTGGTCCCGGACGACGAACAGGGCGCCCGCGACGGGCTGGCCCATCTCTACGCCCAGGGCCACAAGCGCATCGTCGTCTTCGAGCTGTTCCCCGACATGCGCGCCACGCAGTTGCGCCACCGCGGCTTCCTGAAGGCGGCCAAGGCGGCCGGCCAGCCGGAGCCGGTCTTCGTGCAGGGCTCGACCGGCGCGCTCGCCGAGGACGAATTCGCTGCGATCGACGGCCTCGTCAGCGAGGCGCTGCAGGCGCACCAGCCCACGGCCATCCTGGCCGGCAACGACAAGATGGCCGCCCGCATCATCCAATGCCTTCACAAGCGCCAGATCGCGGTGCCGGCGCAGGTCTCGGTGTTGGGCTTCGACGACCACCCGATGCTGGTCCATGCCACCGACCCGCCGCTGACCAGCGTGCGCCTGCCCTATCTGCAGATGGGCCTGCGCGCCGCGCAGATGGCTTGCGACGAGCGGCAGTCGGGCCTGGTGCGCGAGCGCTGCGAGGTGCAGGTCCGCGCCTCGGTCGCGGCGCCGCCGCCGGGCAGGAAGCCGCGATGAAGTTCGCTCCGATGCTGCTGGCGTCCGTCCTGGCCGCCGGCGCGGCCCACGACGCCAACACCACCCCGATCGACATCCCGATCTGGCGCCACGAGACCGGCGACGCCGACATGCGCGCCAGCGCCGCCGCCGAGGCGCGCTTCAACCGCCTGCAATCGCGCTATCGCGTGGTGACCGAGACGATTCCCCAGGGCTCCTACCAGCAATCGGTCATTGCCGCCGCGATGACGAAGAAGCTGCCCTGCGTGCTGGACCTGGACCAGCCCTCGGTGCCGAACTTCGCCTGGGCCGGCCACATCCAGCCGCTGGAGGGCCCGCTGCGGCCGGCCGGCGCCGAAGCCCTGATTCCCGGCGCCCGCTCGACGCTGAAGGGCCGGCTCTATGCGGTGGGCCAGTTCGACGCGGCGCTGGCGCTGTTCGCGCGCAAGAGCGTGCTGGCCAAGCACGGCGTGCGCGAGGCGACGATGGCGCAGCCCTACACGGCCGCCGAGTTCCGCGAGATCCTGCGCACGCTCAAGCGCGCCGGCTTCGCCTACCCGCTGGACCTCAATGCGCAATGGACCGGCGAGTGGGTCAGCTATGCCTTCTCGCCCTGGTTGCAGAGTGCCGGTGCCGACCTGATCGACCGCAGCAGCTTCACCCGTGTGGACGGCGTGCTCAACGGCGACGCGGCGCTGAAGGTCGCCGACTTCTACCAGTCGCTGTTCAGCGAGCGCCTTGCGGCGCGCCGGCCGGTGGACGACCAGTCCTTCCCCAGCGGCCGCGCGGCCTTCCACTACACCGGCTCCTGGTCCTTCAAGGACTACCTGACGCGCCTCGGCAGCGACCTCGCCGTGCTGCCGCCGCCGGCCTTCGGCGCGCAGCCGCGCATCGGCGCCGGCTCCTGGCAGTGGGCCGTCTCCAGCAGCTGTCCGCATCCGGAGGGCGCGCGCCAGTTCCTGGAATTCCTGATCTCGCCGACGGAGATCACCGCCTTCTCCGAAGCCACCGGCCTGATGCCGACCAGTGAGCCCGCCGCCGACGCCACGACGCTGTACCGCCGCGGCGCGCCCGGCCGCGCGCTGTTCGAATTCGCGCGCAGCTACGGCGTGCTCCGGCCGGAGACGCCGGCCTATCCGATGCTGTCCAGCAGCTTCGAGCGCGCGCTGAAGGAAGTGCGCGAAGGCGGTGATGCCGCCGAAGCCCTCGACCGCGCGGTCGAGGCGATCCAGCAGGACCTCAAGCGCAACCACAACTATGGCTTCTGACTCTTCCCGTTTCGGCCACGCCCGCTGGTCCGAGGTGGCCGTGCTCGCGGGCCCCGCCCTGCTGCTGTTCGGCGCCTTCGTGCTGCTGCCCTTCCTGCTCGCCGTGTGCTTCAGCTTCACCAACGTCAAGCTGCTGCAGACCGAGCGCGTGGAATGGACGGGCCTGACCAACTACACGCGCATGTTCGCGCTGACGATGGTCGACGCCCCGGCCGCCACCGGCGAGCCCACGCAAGACAAGCCGCAGCGCCAGTGGCGCGCCATCAAGCGCGAGCGGCCGGCGGACCTCGAGAGCTATCAGTACCTGACCGACCTGAGCCTGGGCGGCCGGCATGTCCTCGTCGGCGCGCGCGATCCGCAGTTCCTGCGCTCGATCGCCAACACCTTCCTGTTCGCGCTGCTGGTCGTGCCACTGCAGACCGCGCTGGCCTTTGCGATGGCGCTATGGGTCAACCACAGCTTCCGCGGCCGCGTGGCCCTGCGCACCGTCTTCTTCTCGCCGGTGGTGACCTCGATGGTCGTCGTCTCCGCGATCTGGGGCCTGATCCTGCACACCGAGGCGGGCCTGGCCAACCAGGTGCTGCGCGCGGTCTTCGGGCCCGACGCGCCGCAGCCCGACTGGCTCGGCGATCCGCACCTAGCCATGCTGTCCATCGCCTTGATGTCGGCCTGGCAGGGCGCGGGTTTCCAGATGCTGATCTTCCTGTCCGGCCTGCAAGGCATCTCGATCGACCAGTACGAGGCCGCCGACGTGATGGGCGCCAGCGCCTGGCAGAAGTTCCTGTACATCACCCTGCCCGGCCTGAAGCGCACGCTGGTCTTCGTCGCGCTGTCCACGACCATCATGGCCTTCGGCCTGTTCACTCAGGTGGACGTGCTGACCGGCGGTGGGCCGATGGATTCGACCAGCACGCTGATCTTTCACTCGATGCGCGTTGGCTTCCGCGAGCAGGACATCGCCTATGGCTCGGCGATGACGCTGTTCTTCTTCCTCTTCGTGCTGCTGCTCTCGCTGGGGCAGAAGAAACTGATGGAAAGGCTGGGGCGATGACTCGCATGACTCCTTCCTCGGGCGCGAGCGAAGTCGCCCGATCGATGCTGCATCTCGCGCTGATGCTGCTGGCCGGGCTGGTCTTCGCCTACCCGCTGCTCTTCATGGTGGCGGCCAGCTTCAAGCCCGGCGACGCGCTGTTCACCGACCTGGGCAATCCGGCCGCGCTGCTGCCCGACGCCCGCTGGTCGCTGGCCAACTACCGGGCCGTGTTCGAGAAAGGCGCCATCGGTGCCTACCTGTTCAACTCGGGCCTGATCGCGGTCGTCAGCGTCGGCGCCGGCATCTTCATCAACAGCGCCGCCGCCTTCGCGCTGGCCAAGCTCAAGTGGCGCGGCCAGGGCCTGGTGCTGACGCTGGTGATCGCGCTGCTGATCGTGCCCTTCGAGGTACTGGCGATCCCGATGCTGCTGATCGTCTCCAAGCTGCCCTGGTTCGACGGCAGCGGCCTGGTGATCGGGTGGCTGGACACGCTGCACGTGCAGATCATTCCCTTCCTCGCCAACGCCTTCTGCGTCTTCCTGTTCTACCAGTTCTTCAAGGACGTGCCGGACGAGTTGGTCGAGGCCGGCCGCATGGACGGCGCCGGCGCGTTGACCATCTACCTGCGCCTGGTGATGCCGGTCTGCAAGCCGGTGATCGTGACGGCGGCCATCATCCTGTTCCTGGGCATGTGGAACCAGTACCTCTGGCCGGTGATGACGGTGCACACGGCCCAGGCGCGGCCGGTGATGGTGGGCCTGCAGCAGTTCTTCGGCCGCAGCACCCAATGGGGCGAAGTCATGGCCTATGCCTGCGTGATCACGCTGCCGGTGATGGTCTTCTTCCTGCTGTTCCAGAAGCAGTTCATCCGTTCGGTGGTCGGAGCCGGCATCAAGGGCTGAAGCCCGGCCCGTCGTTCCACATCGTCCATTTTGTCTATCGGTAGTCAATGAATTTCCAAGACCATGCCCAACATCGTCTTCCAGCACGCTGACAAGCGATACGACGAGCGCATCGAGCGCTACGTCTTCAGAGACCTGAACCTGCACATCCGCAAGGGCGAGTTCACCGTGCTCGTCGGCCCTTCGGGCTGCGGTAAGTCCACGCTGCTGCGCATGATCGCCGGGCTCGAGGCCGTC
The DNA here is from genome assembly GCF_001984095.1 of Pelomonas sp. KK5. GTDB lineage: Bacteria > Pseudomonadota > Gammaproteobacteria > Burkholderiales > Burkholderiaceae_C > KK5. The sequence goes on along the minus strand of NZ_LYVQ01000064.1, from coordinate 24,422 downwards.
AGCGGCGGCGACCTGCTCTTCGACGAGCTGTGCGTCAACGAGCTGCCGCCGGTGCAGCGCGGCGTGGCGATGGTGTTCCAGAACTACGCGCTGTACGCGCACATGACGGTCTACGAAAACATCGGCTTCGGCCTGAAGATCGCCGGCATTCCCCGCGCCGAGCGCGACGCGCTGATCCGCGATGCGGCGCGCCAGCTGCAGCTGGAAGAACTGCTGCAGCGCAAGCCCACACAGCTCTCGGGCGGCCAGCGCCAGCGCGTCGCCATCGGCCGCGCCATCGTGCGCAAGCCCACCGCCTACCTGTTCGACGAGCCGCTGTCCAACCTCGACGCCAACCTGCGCGGCCAGATGCGCGCCGAGATCGCCGAGCTGCACCGCAAGCACGGCGTCACCACCGTCTACGTGACGCACGACCAGGTGGAAGCGATGACGCTGGCCGACCGCATCGTCGTGCTGAGCCGCCAGGGGCTGGAGCAGTTCGGCACGCCGGACGAGCTGTTCGACACGCCCGCCAATGTCTTCGTCGCCGGCTTCATGGGCAGCCACCGGATGAACCTGGTGCCGGTGGACGAGGCCCACGCGCCACAGCTGCGGCTACTGACCGGCAGCAGCGTGGCGGCGCTGGCCGCCGCGGGCGTCGGCACGATCGGCGCCCGGCCCGAGGACATCGAAGTGGTAGCCGGCACCGACGCCTCGGTGCAGCTGGTCGAGCGGCTCGGGGCCGAGTCGCTGGTGCACCTGGCCGTCGGCTCGGCCGCCGCGCTCCTCACCGCCTTGACGACCGACCGCTCCCTAGCCTTCGGCCACGCGCGCTCGCTGCGCGTGGCACCTGACAAGCTCCACCGTTTCGGCCTCGACGGCCAACGCATCGCCTCATGAACAGCAATACCGTGATGACTGCTTCCCCTGATGAACCCACCGAAGCCTGGCGCCCGCGCTACCACTACGCGCCTGAGCGCAACTGGATGAACGACCCGAACGGACTCGTCTGGCTCGACGGCGAATACCACCTGTTCTACCAGTACAACCCCGAGGGCGACGACTGGGGCCACATCAGCTGGGGCCACGCGGTCAGCACCGACCTCGTCAGCTGGCAGGAGCTGCCGGTGGCGATTCCCGCCACCGAGCGCATGATGGCCTTCTCCGGCTGCGCCGTCGTCGACCACGGGAACACGACAGGCTTCGCGCCCCCGGGCGCCACCACACCGCCGCTGCTCGCCTTCTTCACCGGCTTCGATCCCGAAACCAAGATCCAGTCGCAGCACCTGGCCTACAGCCTGGACCGCGGCCGCACGTTCACGCCCTACGCCGGCAACCCGATCCTCGATATCGGCTCGACCGAGTTCCGTGATCCCAAGGTGTTCTGGCATGCGGCCAGCGGCGCCTGGGTGATGCTGGTCGTCGCGGCGTTGGAGCAGCAGGTTTGGTTCTACCGATCCAGCGATCTGATCCACTGGACCCGGGTCTCGACCTTCGGCCCGGCCGGCTCGGCAGACGACAACATCTGGGAGGTGCCCGAACTGTTCGAGCTGCCGGTCGACGACGATCCGCAGAACCGCCGCTGGGTATTGATCGTCTCAGTCAACCGCGGTTCCCTGTGGGGCGGCAGCGGCGTTCAGTACTTCACCGGCGATTTCGACGGCACCCGCTTCGTCGCAGAGCCTAGCGGCTGCTCCGGCCCGGCTATCGCCGACCTGACACTGTGGGCCGACCACGGCCGCGACTTTTACGCGCCTATCACCTTCGCCAACATGCCGGACGATCGGGTCGTGTGGATGGGTTGGGTCAGCAACTGGGAATACGCACGCGAGCTGCCGACGCGGCCCTGGCGCGGCCAGCAATCGGCACCGCGTGAATTGAGCCTGGTCACGACGTCCCGAGGCATTCGGCTGCGCCAGCGAATGGTGGGAGAGATGCTTTCATTGCTTGAGCCGGAGCCGCTGTTCAGTCTCAGTGCGCAGCGGGGAGAAGATGCTGCCAACGCCCTGTCGCTGGCAGAGATCACTGGGCGCCAGTTGATGGCGCGCATGATCGTCAATGCACTATGCCTGCAGAGCCCCGTGGGTCTGGAATTTTTCAAGGACGACGCACAGAGCCTGCGCGTCGGATTCGATCCCGCGTCCAACAGCTTCTTCATTGACCGGCGCTGCAAGGATGCACTTTTTCCCGGCCAGTCCGAGCGGCACGACGCTCGCCGCCTGTCTGGCGCGCCCGAACTGGAGCTGGAAGTGTGGATCGACGGCAGCATGGTCGAAGTGCTGGCCGACGGAGGCACTGTCGCGCTGACCGATCTCGCCTATGGCACAGCTACGGCGATGGGCGTTGGGTTTTTCAGCAGGGATGGAATCGAAGTCCAGTCACTCGAACTGCGTGGCGTGCGCCCGTCGTTACGATAAGCGGAGCTCCCACGACACCAGCTGTCGCCCGCACTTCTGGCCGACTGGCAGTCATGCGGCGGCGAGTTCGCAGCCACGAATGTCTCTTCCGGGTCGCTATGCAAAGCTATGCATAGCGGCCAGAAGCGGTACTCGTGATCGGCTGCTCAGGGCTGTCAAAATCGAGTCCGTCTGAGCGGTGCCACTGGTCCGCTCGACGCCAGAGCGGCAGCTACGCAGATCCAGGTTCGACATGGTCAAAGACCATCTGCGCGCGCCGTTGCGAATGATGGATGCCGGCGATCATGCAGCGCACCGATCCGCCAGCCATCTCCAGCATCGGCGACCTCCTGCCGCATCGGCGGGCACCTTCGCGCTGATCCCTGAGGTCATCGTATTCTCGTTCGCTGCTAAGGATCGGCGCGGGCGCTGCTGAAGCATCCCAAGCTGTCCAGCGCGGTGACGGCGGCAACCGTCGTGGTGACGGTGCCGATCGACCACCTGGCTGCCGGCCTCGCGGTGGGGGTGCCGCTGAGCGGCGTCCTCTTCCCCTTCAAGGGGGTGCGGCTGCCGCAGGTGCCGAAGTCTGGCGAAGCCGAGAAGCTGAACATCAACGAACGGAGTCGAGCCTTGACTTCTAAACTCAACCTCGGAATCGAATAGCCCTTTCCCGTGTGCGGAGTATCGTACTCGCCCGAGTACATCGGTCGACCAACGCGTACGAGCCAGGGAATTCAGCCGTGCCAAAGGGCTTTCCTATGGCGGGCCACCTCTGGCGTCCAGGCGGCCAGATTCACAGGCAGCGAATGCGCAGTGGCCAGGCTGGCAACCGCTTCTTCTGCAGTGTCGAAAACCACGCCTTGGTCCACGCGATCGACCTTGATACGCCATTGTCGTGTACCCCGGATGCGTACGCAGAACTCCTTTCCGTCCTGACTGAGGCTGTACGCCTCGATCTCGCCGACGCTACAGCTTATGGCCTCAAGCCTCACCGACTGCTCACTCGACATCTGCCGCGCCGCGCCGCCTGTCGTGTTGGATCTGAGCATCATTTCGTTCAGCGCGATCGCTACCGCGACGCGCTCGGCGCTGGACTCGAAAACTCCGGCACCAGCCCCGCTGCCCGACCAACCGGCCCCATTACCCAATGCAGCCAGATCAATCGCTGTGCGCGGGCTCATGAAGCTTCAGTCGTTGAGGTCATGATCATCGCCTGTCTCCCCTGAATGGCCCTGTGAGGTCTGCAGTTTTGCGCAAGCCTCCCCAGCGTGGCAGCGGGCGAAGCCGTCAGACGAGTGCCGGCAGACACGCAAACCAGCGTAGGGAAGTTGCCTACGACCTTCCGCAATCTGATAGCCCTGCAAGCCGTAGAGGCCCTTTGCATAGCAAGCGTGCTTGCTTCTTTGAACGGGATCACGGTCGAGTCGTCGTTCTTCAGCGGCGAACTGCCGTTCTGATCGCAAGGCCTCGAAATGGCCTTCCTGACCGGCGCCGATCTGCTAATCGACGGCGGCTCCGCGGCCTGACGGGAAGCCAGAGGACGCCTTGCGGCGTGGCTGAACTGACACACTGAGCGCCCCCCCGATTCGCTGGCGCCAGAACGGCATCCGGCCGAGTCGACCATCCAGTCGGTTGCCAACGACCGCCGGCCGTTCTGGCATATCGATCATCCTCAAGTTCGCTGTCTTTACGCCGCCTCGTCGGAACCCTTCGTCGGCAGGGGTGGCATCTCGCAGTGGGGGGCGGCCGTCTGCGCGGCATTCATCACCATCGCGAGAAAGCCGTAGTAGCCGTTGATACCGATGAGATCGATCGCGCCGCGATCTCCGAAGCGCTCGACCACGGCAGCCCAGCCTGAATCGGACACCGCCTTTTCACGGAGCAGCTCGATGCAGAAGTCATGCACCGCGGACTCGTCGCCGTCCATGCCTTCGGGCCGGCGCCCTGCGGCAATGGCTTCGACGCTTGCTGCGGAAACGCCTTCCCGCAGCGCAATCGGCGCGTGTATCCCCCACTCCACCTGTTGCGACCAATGGCGGGCGGTGATCAGGATGGCCAGTTCCGAAAACCGCAAGCCCAGGCTGTTGCGGTAGCGCAGGTATTCACCCATGCGCTGCGCGTGGCCCATCAACTCCGGGCTGCGCAGCAGAGGCACGAAAGGCGCGATCAGCCCGCCGCGCGGGCCGGCGATGATTTCTTCTGCTGCCTTGCGTTGTTCGGGTGTCCACTGATCTGGGCCCAGCGGTGGTAGGCGGTCGATTCTCATTTTTGGCGGGTTGGGTCAGAGAACTATGCTTCGTCCAGCACCGGATTGCGAAGGATGCCGATGCCCTGCACTTCGACCTCGCAGACGTCTCCCGGCTTCAACCACACCTGCGGGCTGCGAGCCAGGCCAACACCCGACGGCGTGCCGGTGATGATCATGTCCCCCGGCTGCAGGGCCATGCCTTCAGAGCACGCGGCGACAAGCGTAGCCACGTCGAAGATCATGTCCCGCGTGTTCGAATCCTGCAATGTCTGCCCGTTCAGGCGGAAGCTGATCTGCAGACCCGCGGCGCCGGGCGGCAGTTCGTCGGCCGTGACGAACTCAGGGCCGAAGCCGCCGCTGCGATCGAAGTTCTTGCCCCACAACCATTGCGCCGAGCGAAACTGGAAGTCGCGGACCGAGCCTTCATTGAAGATCGAATAGCCGGCGACATGCTCCAGCGCTCGCTCCTTCGGGATATAGCGCCCGCCCTTGCCGATCACGGCCACCAGTTCGGCCTCGTAGTCGAACTGCGTGGAGACCTTGGGGCGCAGGATCGCTTCGTCGTGGGCGACCCAGGAGGAGGCGAAGCGCTGGAAGATGACCGGATGCATGGGCAGTTCGAACTTGCTCTCCGACGCGTGATCCGCGTAGTTGAGGCCGATGGCAAAGGCCTTGGCGGGATTCGATAGCGGGGGCAGCAGCCGCAGCCCGGCCAGCGGCAGACGCGGCCCCTCACGGTCGACCGCCGCGCGCGCCGTGGCCATGCCGGATTCGCCTTGGCGCAGCAGTTCATCCAAGGTGGACGGGAGCCCGAGCGCAGTCAGGTTGACCATCTCGCTGCCCAAGCGCACGCCGAGTGCGGGCCGATGTTGGTGATCGATGAAGGCGATGAATCTCATGCTGGATCTCCTTGGACGGCATCCGATTCGGAGTTCGAATCCTCGGTCTGCTCATGGTTGGTGACAAAGTCTTCGGGGACGGCCGGTCCCCAGACGTAGAGGGAATCCTCGGGCGGGTGATCGGCGGCGGGCCAGTCGACGTCGTGGGGCACGAAATCGATGTCGAACGAATATTCGGCGAAGCTGCCCCAGGGATCGCGAACGTAGTGGAAGTAGTTGGAACCGAGCACATGCCGGCCGAGCCCCCAGCCGCGGTCGTAGCCGGCGTCGCGCATCTGCTCGGCACCGGCGCCCACCTCGTCCAGGCTGCCGACGTCCCAGCTCGAATGGTGCAGACCCGCCGCGTGCGAGCTGGCAAAAGCCAGCAGGTGGTGGTCGCTCCCATGCGCGCCATGCAGGAAGGCAATGAGGTCGCCCGAGCGGTCCGACAGCCGCAGGCCCAGCACCTGCTGGCAGAAGTCGATCATCCGGGGAACGTCGGGCGTGAAGAGCAGCAGGTGCGACAGCGTTCGTGGCTGCACGCCCAGCCTTCGGCTGCGCGGCGGCGCGGCGCCGGTGCCCGGTCTCGTGTCGGGCAGCGGCAATCGCGGCGACCTGGTGCTGGGCGAGACCTTGTCGGCCACCACCAATTGCAGCGCCGTTCCGTCGGGACTCGTCAACCACAGACCTGCCCCGTCGGAGAGGCGATGAGGCGCAGCAGCGAGCCCGCACGATCGGATCTTTTCGGCAAAGGCATCGTGGTCTTGCGCATCGATGCCCAGGCGCAGATACTGCAGACGCTTGGGCCCCGGCGCTTCGTGCAGCGAAGCCCAGAGTTGCGAATTGCCGAAGGTGCGCAGATCGACTCGTCCTTCTTCCCGGCAGACGTCGAGCCCGAATGCACGATAGAAGCGCTCGGCCTCTCGCAGATCGGGCACGGTGAAGATGAAACGATCGACCGAGTGAATGGCGAGCACGCCGACCCGGCGCTTCAATGGGTGTGATGGATTCGTCATGCAAGCCTCCTCTCGGCAAAGGCCGGCATCGCGTGCTGGCAAAGGCATCCGGCAAAGGCTTCGCAGATCGAGTCGTTCGCGCGCCCGGCCGCCGTGGACGCTTCGAAGAAGCCGAAGAAGGGATGGAACATGTCCTCGAAGCGATGCAGTTCGACGGCGACGCCGGCTCGCTCCAGGCGGGCGGCGTAGGCGAGACCTTCGTCGCGCAGCGGATCGTGGCCCGCCACCGCGATCACGGTCGCGGGCAGCCCTGACAGATCGGACGCGCGCAGTGGTGAGGGCGGCATGCCCGCAGCGAGCTCGGCATTGCCGCCCATCGCCAGCCGTGCGATGTCGCGAAGGTCGGCCGGCGTGAGCATCGGGAAGTCCAGATCCTGGGCCTCGATGGCCCAGGTGTCGCGCGCCATGTCTACGCCGGGCACGATCAGGAGCTGGGCGGCGATGCTTTCGCCCGCCAGGCCCTGGTCGCGCAGGGTGATGGCCGTGCAGGTCGCCAGATTGGCGCCAGCGCTCTCCCCCGCCAGCGCGATCCGCGTCGCATCGCCGCCCAGGGCCATGACATTGCGCATCGCCCAGCGGGCAGCTGCCAGGGCGTCTTCGTGCGCCGCGGGAAACGGATGCTCGGGCGCGAGCCGGTAGTCCACCGAGACGACCACCGCACCCACGTCCCGGCACAGCTTGCGGGCGATATCGTCCATCAGCTCGACGCTGCCGAGAACGAAGCCGCCCCCGTGGAAGAACACCACCGTAGGCAAGACCTGACCCTGTGAGACCGGCCGGTAGACGCGCACCGGGACGCGCCGGCCGTCGTGCTCGGCAATGCTGTCTTCGGTCGAGCCGACGACCGGCAGCGGTGAGCGCGCCCGCGCCGCCATGATGGCGCGCCGCATGCGTTCCCGGGCCTCGGCCGGCGCGCCCGAGAAGGGCGGCGGCACGCCCGCCGCGCGCATGGTAGCGACGATGGCCGCCAATTCCGGATCCAGCGGAAGATGCCCGGCGCTCATGTCGGCAGCCCCAGCACATAGGCCTGCGAAGCAAACGCCCGCCGCCGTAGGGCATCGACATCCAGCCCGACCATGCGTCCATGCCGCTTGACGGCCTTGCCGGCGACGAACACTGAGTCAATATTGCCGGCATGTGCCGCGAGCACCACGGCGCCGACCGCGTCCGATACCGGCGTGAGGTTCAGATCATCGCCACGGATGAGGATCAGGTCCGCCTGCTTGCCCGGCGTCAGTGAACCCACCTTGCGCTCCAGTCCGTTGGCCCGGGCACCGGCGATGGTGGCGAACTCGATCATGTCGCGCATCGACACGGTAGCCGGCGCATTGCGCGCGCGCGAGTGCCCGCCGCCCATCCACGAGCGGTAGTGGGCGAAGGCATGGCGCATCTGCGTGAACATGTCGCCGGAGCATTTAGTCTCGGTGTCGCCGCTGAGGCTCGGGCGGATGCCGACGGCGAGCAGCCGATCGAGCGGGATGTCGCCGATGCCCTGGGCGTTCAGCTCGCAGTGCACGCCCAGCGAGGCGCTGACGCCCGCGTCAGCCATCATGGCGATTTCGTCGTCGCCGCAGCAGCAGCAATGGACGAAGGTCAGGTCTTCCCCCAGCGCCTTGCATTCATGCATCTGCGCGATGGCGCGCACCCGGCTGTTGCGGGCGTAGGCGCCCATGTGGATGGAGGAGCGAATGCCCAGCTCGCGGGCGAGCCGCAGGTCTGACTGCCAGACGTCGCGCTGGGCCATCTCCGGGCCGCGCCCGGCCATGGCGAGGGTCAGCAACTGGTCATCCGAAGAGAAGTACTCGCCGCGCAGCCGGCGGATGTCCTGGGGATGGCCGCGCCGGCTGTCGAACATCCAGGACGCGCCTTCGACCAGCGGCCAGCCATGGGCGAAGACGCCGCGGATGCCGGCATCGCGCAAAGCGGCGATGGCAGCGTCGCTGTGCTCGGGGCTGTTCTGCACGTGCGACCAGTCCAGCATCGTCGTGATGCCGCTGTCCAGCGCCGAGACGGCGCCCAGCAGCGTGCCCACGTAGACGTCCTCGGTGCGGTAGGCCGCGCCCTTGGCCCCCAGCATCTCGGCGAAATAGGTCTGCGGATCGATGTCGGCATAGCGATGCCGCACGCAGGTCTGCCAGGTGTGGCGATGCGTGTCGACGAAGCCGGGCATCACGATCATGCCGCGGGCATCGATGCGCTCGGCCTCGGGCGCCTCGATGCGCGGCGCCACCTCGACGATGCGCTCGCCCGCGATCAGCACGTCGCCGCTGCGCAGATCACCGATGGACGGATCGACGCTGAGCACCCAGCCGCCAGAAACAAGAAGGGGGCGGTGGCTCATCGGGCGGCCCTCCGTTGGAACCACGTCGCCAGTTGCAGTGCGATCTCGCCCGCTTGCGCAGTGCGGGTACCGGCCCAGGCGACATAGCCATCGGGCCGCACGAGCAGCGCCTTTACGCCGTCCAGCGCCGCGGGGATCCGCGCCAGGCTGGCCTGAACGACGTCCACCGGCAGGCCCGCCACATCGAGCGCTGCGAACTGGCGCGACGTGCCCTCCAGGTCGAGCAGGACGAAGCGACGGTTGCGCAGCAGTTCGGCCATGCGCACCGGCAGGCCGTCCATCATCACCAGGTCGAGATCGGGCACCGGTATGCCGGTCAGCGAATGAGCACCGGCTTCGCGGCGATACGGTGCTTCCAGCCCGCAGAGTTCGCGGACCAGCTTGCGCTGCACCTCGGGCAGGGGAATCAGCTGCTCGGCCAGACGCCGCTTGAGCGCGATGGCATCCGGCTCGAAATTGAACTGCAGCGCGCACTGCGCCTTGACGCTCTCGAGCAGCGCCTGCATGACCGGCATGCGCTCGGCGTCATAGCTGTCCAGCGTCGAGTCGCCGGCCAGACCCTTGACGACGTTGGCCAGCTTCCAGCCGAGGTTGAAGGCATCCTGCAGGCAGAAGTTCATGCCGACGCCGCTGGCGGGGTAGTGGATGCGCGCCGACTCGCCAACCAGGAAGACCCGGCCCTGGCGCAGCGAGGGCACGGCGCGCATCTGGTCGTCGAAGCGTGAGGCCCAGCGATGGCCGGTGATGCCGTAGTCGGTGCCATGCACGTCGCGGATGCACTGCAAGGCCTCCTTGAGCGTGACCGGCTCGTCCTTCGGTGCATGGCGGCGATCGCGGTGGACGATGTTGAAGCGCGTGATGCCCGCTCCGAAGGCATAACCGCGCACCCAGCCCATCTCGTTGTCCACATTGATGCGGCCGCCGGGCCAGGGCGCTTGCAGTTCCGCGTCCAGCACGATGCCGCGGAACGTGCCCGAATGGCCTTCGAAGGCGATGCCGGATTGGGCGCGCACGACGCTTCGGCCGCCGTCCGCGCCGACGAGATAGCGGGCCCGCAGCCTGCTGCGCCGGCCGGCGGCATCCATCAGCTCGACGTCGACGCCGTTGCTCGTCTGTTCCAGCGTCTGCAGTTCGCAGCCGCGGCGGATCTCCGCGCCGCATTCTTGCGCCCACTCCCAGAGCACTTCCTCGGTCAGGTTCTGGGGCAGTCCCAGCGTGAAGCCGAAACGGGTCTCCAGATGCTTCCACTCGATCGGATGGAAGCCGGCCCAGATGTGCGAGGAACGGAAGGGGAAGTCGACGATCTGCCGCGTCTTCCGGATGAAGCGGTCGGCAATGCCTCGTGCGTCGAACAGCTCCAACACCCGCGGCAGCAAGGTTCCGGCGCGCGACTGCACACCCTCGGTCCGCCGCTCCAGCACCAGGGTCGACACCCCTGCACCGGCCAGCTCGGCCGCGACGGTCAGGCCCGAGGGCCCCCCGCCGACAACGATCACGTCGTAGTCCATGAGAAAGTTTCCGTTCAGAACAGATGGGTCATGCCGACCTCGAACACCGCCTGCCGGGAGGCCGTGGCCACCGGCTGGTTGCGCATGACGGCCAGTTGCCCGGCGCCTGCGAGCTGCAGCACGCCCAGGACATAGAGGGAGGTGCGCCGGGACAGCGCGTAGTCCGCATGCGCGTGCCACTGGTTCCAGTGGTAGCTCGCCAGCGTGGTGTACGAGTAGCCGCCGCCCACGCGCAGTTGCGTGCTGATGTACTTGTAGGCGCCGAGATCGAGGCTGCGGGCCTTCTCGTCCTGGCTGGCACCCGCGGCGGCCAGCCGCGTGTCGCTGTAGTTCGCCATCAATCGCCAGCCCTGGTCGGCGTAGGCCAGGCCCAGCGTGGCGGTGTCCTGGTCCTGGCTGAGCGTGGTGGCGGGCGCCTTGCTGAAATCCAGGCCGTAGAGTCGGGTGATGCCCAGCTTGGCCACCGGGGCGAACGGGATGCCGTGCACCGATTCCCAGACGAGAACCGCCTGCCACGGGCCGGCCGTGTAGTTCAACTCACCGCCCAGCACGCGGCCGGTGTTGCTGGCCGTGCCTGGTTCGCCGAAGCCGTATTCGAGGCCGAAGCCGAAGCCTGAAGTGACGGGCGACTTGTACTTGACGGTGTTGCTCAGCGAGTTGCCGACCGTGCGATCCAGATTGCCCGGGTGCGTCGCCAGCAGCGAGGTGTAGCGCTCCGAAGTGAAGGGCACCAGGTCTGCCAGCAGGTCGTACATCGAGCCCAGCGTGACGGTGCCCCAGCGCGCGGAGGACAGGCCGACGTAACTCTCGAAAGGCGCGGTGATGCCGGTATCGAGGAACGAGTACTGGCTGAAGCGGAAGAAGGCCGTGTTGCCGTCTCCCAGGTCTTCCCTGCCCGAGATGGCCCAGAAGGGAACCGCGTGCGTGCCAGACAGCTGCGCTCGCGTGCCTGGCGCGGCGTTGGAGGTATAGGTGACGCCGCTGCCCAGCAGGCCCGAGAGCGTGACGCTGCTCTCGGCGCTGGCGACCGACGGCCAGGCGGCGACGAGGGCAAGAACAGCCGTGGCGGCCGCAGTCCGGCCCATGTTGGTCGATTTCATTTTGTGGGTTTCCGTAGATGAGGACGAAGGCATCCACCGACGGGCCGCAGCGCGGCGTCGGACGGGAGAGTTGTTGCGGGGGCCTGGCTAGCGGCTGGCGATGGGCGCGGCGTCGGTCATCGCCGGCACCGGGGATGGGCGCCCCTTGACCGCTCGGTAGAGCAGCAGCGCCGCGGCGAAGGCCACGATTCCGGCTCCGGTGAAGACCGCGCCCATCGCCGAGGACAGCGACTGCGGATCGTTGCCATAGGCCCGCTGGCCAACCACGGCGATCAGCGTGGGCGCCAGGCCTTGCCCGATCAGGCCGTTGATGACCAGCACGACGGCCATCGCCGTGCCCACCATCGTGGGCGGCACCGTCCTGGCCACCAGCGTCGAGGTGACGGCCATGAAGGTCCAGGAGAAGAGGACCACGGCCGCGTCGATGCTCCAGAACGTGGCCAGGTTCCCGGACTGGCAGAGCAGCGTTGCCAAAGTCGGCACCACCGCGCTCACGACCACGCCGACACCGGCGATGTTCTGCAGCGTGCCGCCGCGCTTGCGGTCCATCACCAGGCCGGCGAGCCACAGGCCGATCGGCCCCATCGTCAGCAGCAGCCCGCCCTGCATCAGGCCGATCTCGCGCATGCCGATATGAAAGCGCCGTGCTGTCATCGTCGGAATCCAGCTGCCAAGGCCGAAGGTGATGATGGAGTTCGCGGCGGCGAACACCAGCAGAGGGAGGAAGACCGTGCGCTGTGCGGCGAGCGTGCGCCAGACGTCGGCCAGCCCGAGTTTGACGGCGGAGCCCCCGGCTGCGCCGTCCGCGTGGTGGCGGCCGGGGTCGCGATTCAAGCCGATGAGCAATGCGGTTGGCAGGCCGACCAGGCCGATCAGGAACAAGGCCATCTGCCAGGGCGGCACATCGCCAAAGCCAGCAATCGACCGGATGCCCGCGGATTGAATCCAGGCCAGCATCGGCCCACCCAGCACGAGCGAAAGCCCGGTGCCCAGCATCAGACCCATCGTATAGACGGACATCGCCCGGGCTCGCCGTTCGGCATCCACGCCATCGCGGATCAGCGAATAGGCCGACGGCGGGATCAGCGCCTCGGCGCCGCCGACGACGATCCGCGCGACGACCAGCGCCAGGAAGGTCGAGGCGAAGGCATTCGAGGCCACGGCCAGGGACCAGACCAGCACGCCGCCGGCGATGATCAGGCGGCGGTTGAATCGGTCCGCCAGCCAGCCCGCAGGCAGACCGATCGCGATGTTGGCCATCGCGAAGGCGGCGCCGATCAGGAAGCTGATCTGCACGTCGCCCACCCCGAAGTCGCGCTGGATGGGCCCGACCATCAGCACGAGGACGTTCTTGTCAATCTGCGCCAGCATGCTGACGAGGGTGAGCGTCGCGACCAGCGCCCACTGGGAAGCCGCCATGCCGCGGCGGGGATGGGCTGGATCTATGGGACGAACTGACACTTCTTTGTCTCCTGGTTGGGAAGGCGTCGGCCGGGCTGTTCCGCTCGGTCCTCTTGCGCTTGGAAGTGATGTTCGCCTGAGGCCATCCATCTGTAAAATTGATTGCTCAAATCTCGTCCATTTGCCGTGCAAATGTCTGCGAGCGCTTCTCTGACACTCAGGCGGTGGCCCATGCGCTTCAACAAGCTCGATCTGAACCTGCTCGTGGTCCTGGACGCCCTGCTCTCCACCCGCAGCGTGAGCCGTGCGGCGGAGAAAGTCTTCCTGAGCCAGCCAGCGACCAGCCTCTCGCTCAGCCGCCTGCGCAGCTATTTCGAGGATGAGCTGCTGGTCTCCGTCGGCAAGACGCAAGTCCTGACCCCATTGGCCGCCGAATTGATCAAGCCCGTGCGCGACGTGCTGCTGCAGATCCAGACGGTGACGCGAGCACGGCCGAGTTTCGATCCGGCGACGTCCAGCCGGCGCTTCGTCATCGAATCCTCGGACTACGTCATCAGCGTGCTGCTGTCAGAGGTGGTGCGGCGGGTCGCGGAGGTCGCACCGATGATGCAGTTCGACCTGCGGGCGATCAACACGTTGACCCACCAGCACCTGGACGGGGGCGAGATCGAGCTGCTGATCACGCCCGAGTTCTCGACGGTCGAGGGGCATCCTTCCGAGCCGCTCTTCGAGGACACGTTCTCCTGCCTGATGTGGCGGGGGCACCGCCTGGCTAAAGCTGAACTGACGGTCGAGGACTACCTGGACGCCGGACATGTCGGCGTGGAATGGATCGGCGGACGGCGCGTCACCTACGACGCCCAACTGCTCACGGCAGCCAGGCAGGCGCGCCGGCAGGAAATCATCGCCCCGAACTTCACGCTCGTGCCTCAGCTGCTTGAGGGCACCCAGCGCATCGCAACCCTGCCCACGCGCCTGGCCACGGCGATGTCGGAACGATTCGACGTCGTCGTGCTTCCATGTCCGCTGCAAATTCCGGGTTTCACGGAACTGCTCCAATGGCACAAGCACCATGAGCGGGATCCTGGCTTGGTTTGGTTGCGATCCATCCTGAAGGAGACGGCCGTGTCGCTGGCAGCGAGGCAGTGGCCATCACCGGAAAATGGGAAGGTGTCAGACAAGAGAAGCCGTCGCAAACGATAGCGTGGCAAGCCGCGTTGGCCGTGCTGGCGCACGGGCTGCCAGGCGAGGCCGCCACGCCGGCAGCTCACCGCCCGTGACGAACTCGCTTCATCGCACTAGCCGGATGATCAGTGCATCGAGTTCGTCCAGATCGACCGGTTTCCTCAGCGGATATGCGGAAGCGCCGAGCGAGCGGGCGACGTCCCTCGCGTCGTCGCCGGAGCAGAGGATCACCGGCAGGCCCGGGTGCTGCTGAAGGGCCTCGCGCGCCACGTCGAGGCCAGAGCAGTCGGGCAGGTTGATGTCCGTCATCAGCAGGTCCACCCGCTGCTCACGCAGCACGGCGCGCGCGCCGGCACCGTCAGCCGCGCATACGATCCGGCGCTCGGGCGTAGCGAGGATTTCCGCGAACGACTCGCGAATGAAGTCGTTGTCCTCGACATAGAGGATGACGCAGGGATGGGTGGTGGCCACGACCTATTTGGCTTCCGAAGACCAGGGGAAATTGATGTAGTTTTGACGCGTGTCGAAACAGATATTGCCGTACATCGTCAGATAGGACGCGCGCCGCGCAGGATCGGCATACACCGGTCCGGGATTGGCCATGTCGCGCTCATAGTCGGCCACGTTGCCGCTGGTGAGCGCTCTCGGCAGGATATCCATGGCCTGCGGGATGGTTTTGCCTTCCAGCCAGTCGGCGGCCTGCTGGCCCATGGCATAACCGAATATTGGCGAAGCCAGGCTGATGCTCGCCTTGTACGGGCCGTCGCCCTTCTTGATTTCGGCCACTGCTTCCTGCTCGCCATCGATGCCGCCCAGAAACTGGTCCGCCCGCGCCTTGCCTGCTTCGCGCAAGGCCTGCAGGGCCCCCAGCACGACCGTGTCCGCGCCGAGCACGACGTCGATGTTCGGTTGGGCCAGCAGAATGGTCTTCATCGTGCGGTATCCCCCCGCCTTGTCGACCGTAGCGGGCGAAATGTCGGCCACGATCGTGACACCCGGCAGTGCCCGCAGCGTGTCGCGCATGGCGGTGAACCGCGGCGCCAGGAACTGCAGGCTGTCATGTGTCAGCAGCACCACCTTGGCCTTTCCGTTCAGCCGCGTGCGGATGTAAGTTGCTGCCGCTTCCGCCAGGACCTTGCCGGTCAGGTACTGCGGCGCGTTCAGCACCGTCGTCGCCGGCGGCGGCACGATGGCACCGACGTAGACGCCCGCGCCGATGACCTTCTTCAGGGCCGGCGCCAGCGACGGTGGATCAATCGGTGCCACCACCATCGCGCCGGTCTTGTCGGTGGCGATGTCCTCCACCTGCCTGATCATCAGCGTCGGATCGTTGTTCGCAAACGAAACGCCATAGGCGAGCCCCCGCGCCCGCGCCGCGGCTTCGAGGCCACGGCCTGCGCCTTGCATGAATTCGCGCCGGTTGTCCTGCACGAAGACCAGCTTCTTCTGAAAGCCGGTCGGCGCCCTGCAGGAGGCTCTTGCTGCATCGTAGGGCGGTAACTTGACCGGCACTGTCAATCCGTCCGCGCCGCTCGCGAGCGCAGCGCCGCCGAGACACATCAATGAAACCATCGCAGCGACTTGGATCGTCATGGCCATGAAGCTACGCGGTCGCCGTCGTCAGCACCAGACGGGCCGCCGTACCGGGCCTGAGATTGATGTATTCCACATGGGTTTTCAGCGCCGAGGCCATCGTATGGATGATCTTGCTGCCGAGGCCCGTGCCCGCAGGCGTTGGTTGCGGCGCGATCCCCACGCCGTCGTCCTCGACCGTCAGTTCGGCCTTGCCGTCGTCCAGCCGCTTCAGCCGTACCCGCACCTCGCCGGGCTGGTCGACTGGATAGGCGTATTTGAAGGCGTTGGTGACCAGCTCCTGCACTGCCACGCCCAGGCTGACGCTGGCGTCAGTGCGCAGCGAGATGGGTTCCAGATAGCATTTCAGGATGGCGGTATGGCCGTCCTTCTTCATCGCCGTTTCCAGATTGCTCAGCATGGCGCCGAGATAGTCGTTCAGAGCCACGTTGGTCACGTCGCCCGACGTATAGAGGCTCTTGTGGATCAGCGAGATGGCATCGATCCGCGATTGCGTTTCCCGCAGTGCATCCTTGGCCGCCGTATCGGTCACGGAGCGCATCTGCATGCGAACCAGCACCGCGACCAATTGCAGGCTGTTGGCCACGCGGTGATTGACCTCGGCCAGCAAGACTTCAGCGCGCTCGCGCGCCATCGCCAGATCGGCCGTGCGGCTCTTGACACGTTCTTCCAGCGTGAGGTTTGCAGCCCGCACTTCATCTCGCGCCAACTTCAAATCCTGCCCGTTGCGGTAGACAGTGAAGGCCACGACGAACACGACCAGGACGATGACCACGGCGGCGCCCGCCGATATCCAGCGCAGCAGCGAGGCGTTGCGCTGCTGTTCGCCGTTGTTAAGCGTTCCAGCCTCGTCGGCGATCAAGATCGCGCCGTAGAGAAAGACATTGATTTCATCCATCAGTGCCTTGCCGCGATTGCGCTGCAGCAGTGCCATGGCTTCCGCGTCACGGCCGGCGCTCTTCAGGGCAATGCTGGAGTCCATCTCGATGATCTTTTCTGCCACGGCTTCGGCCAGTCGGGGCAGCATGGCCCGGTTGGGAGCATCCGGCGCGACCATCCGGCTCAGATCATCCAGTTCCTGCCGCGCCTGAGTCTTGGCCGTGTCGTAAGGGGCGAGATAGATCTCGTTGCCGGTCAGCAAAAAACCGCGCTGGCTCGATTCCGCAGTGCGCAGGTGATCACGCAGTTCAACGGCGCTTACGCGAATCGCGCGCTGAAGCGCCGACTGCTCGAACAGGCTGTTACCACGCTCCACCAGCCAAATGGTTGTGCCCACGATCACGATCAGCGCCAGAAAGCCAATCGTGAGGCCCGCGCCAACACCTATCGCCAACCGGCGTCGTCCGAACATTCAGCCAACTTTCAAAGGGGCAATCGGTCGCCGATGATACCAATTGGCCCCCTGGTTCTTGGCCGTTGCGGCCCCTCGCCACTTCACGGGACACCCGCATCCCTCAGCGTCCGCACCACCATCATCTACTCGCACACCGCTGCCCGGCCAATGGTGGTACCACGGTGAGTAGGCATCTTGTCTGACAGATCGCCCTAGTGGAGCCGGGATAGCATCTCAATTCCCACCCTTCTCCGAGTCCTGAAATGTCAACGCGCTGCTCAACCGGCATTCCCGGATTGGACGACATCTTGCAAGGTGGCTTGCCCGCAGGGCACCTATTTCTCTTTGAAGGTGAGCCGGGCACGGGCAAGACCACCTTGGGTATCCACTTCTTGCTTGCGGGGATGGAGGCGGGTGAGTCGGGCCTGTATGTGACCCTCTCCGAGACCGCTGCCGAACTGAGGGATGTAGCAAGCTCGCACGGCTGGGAGCTCGACAAGACCGGCATCGACATCTTCGAGCTTGTCAGCCCGGACCAACTCGGCCCAGACGCGGAACAGTCCATCCTTCACCCGGCCGAGATGGAGCTCAACGAGACCGTGCAAGGGGTGATGTCTCGTGTGCAGGGTACGCGTCCGTCGCGCATCGTCTTCGACAGCCTCTCGGAAATGAGGCTGCTTGCGCAAGATCCGCTCCGCTATAGACGGCAGGTGCTGGCACTGAAGCATTTCTTTGCTCGCAGCAACTGTACGGTCCTCATGCTCGATGACCTGAGCGATACCGCAGGCGACATGCAGTTGCGCAGCATTGCCCACGGTGTTGTGTGCCTTCAGCAAACCGTGGGGCAGTATGGTTCAGACAAGCGCTTTCTTCGCGTTGCGAAGATGCGTGGGATCGCGTTCCGCAGCGGCGAGCACGACTTCACCTTGACGACGGGCGGTATCGAAGTCTTCCCACGCCTGATCGCCGCCGAGCACCACAAGGCATTCACGCCGGAAAATGCCAGCACGGGCAATGCCGCCCTTGACACGACGCTCGGGGGAGGTCTCGCCCGCGGGAGCAACACCTTGTTCGTCGGCCCCTCCGGCGTGGGCAAGACCACGACGGCCATCGCATGCGTCCACGCGGCACTCCAACGAGGTGAAAAGGCTGCCTACTTCTTGTTCGACGAGGGCTTGGGAACGCTGATGCCTCGGGCAAAGGCGCTCGGCTATGAGCTTGAAACGCACACGGAGTCGGGAAGACTCCTGCTGAACGCGCTCGACCCAGCCGAAGTCTCCGCAGGGGAGTTCACGGCGCGTGTCCGGCGCTCGGTCGAGCGCGATGGGGCTCGCGCGGTTGTGATCGACAGCCTCAACGCCTATCTGCAGGCGATGCCCGGCAGCAAATTCCTGCTGCTCCAGATGCACGAACTGCTCACCTATCTGAATCAGCGTGGCGTGATGACCATCCTGGTGCTTGGCCAGCACGGCGTCCTGGGGCAGGGACGGATGGACATCGACCTCAGCTATCTCAGTGATTCCGTGGTGCTCTTCCGGTACTTCGAGGCGCAGGGCAAGCTGCTCAAGGCAATCTCGGTGACGAAGAGCCGAACGAACCGGCATGCCACCAGCATTCACGAGTTCCGGCTGGGGGCGAAAGGCGTCGAGGTCGGCGTGGCCTTGACGGACTTCGAGGGCGTGGTCCCGGGTGTCGGACGGTATGCCGGGGACATCGCGCTCTTGAGCGACGGCGACGCCCGATGACAGACACCCGCGAAGCGCGCGTCATCGTCTTCGCGCCATTTGGCCGAGACGCCCAGGTGATCGCGGATGTTGTCGCAGGCATGGCGACAGCACAGGCGGTGCACTCGCAGCAGCAACTGCTGGGCGCCCTGATCGAGGGAGCCGCTGCCGCTGTCGTCACCGAGGAGGCGCTGTCCATTGAGCCCGGCAGCGCCGTCCATCTTTGGTTGCAAGCCCAGCCGTCCTGGTCGGACTTCCCATTTGTCGCCCTGACCGGCAAACGAACCAGCAGCCGGCCCCCCAAGGCGGGAGCCTCGCTGCACCGGCTCGGCAACGTCATTCTGCTGGAACGGCCCGTCAGTGCCGAGACATTGAAGACTGCCGTCGAAGCGGCATTGCGAGCAAGAGCCCGCCAGTACGTGACCCGCCAGAACTTGGCTGACTTGGCTTCAGCTCATGCGGAGGTTGCGCAGCTCAACCGCGACCTGGAGCAACGAATCGAGGATCGCACCCGGGAACTCTCCGACGCCAACAACCGGCTGATGAACGAGATCGCCGAGCGGGAGCGGGCGCAGGCGGCGTTGTTGCAGGTGCAGAAGATGGAAGCGATGGGGCACCTGACCGGCGGGATCGCCCACGATTTCAACAACCTGCTTCACGTCATCGGGACCAATCTGGACCTGCTCGCTCGACTGCAGTCGTCACCCCAGGTCGTGCGTGTCGTCGAGGTAGCGCGCCGCAATGTCCGACGCGGCGCCCGGCTGACCTCACAGTTGCTTTCGTTCGCGCGCAGCCAGTCCCTGGTTCCTCAAGCAACGGACATCCACACGTTGCTCGAGGGCATGGCGGAACTGCTGGCCACCTCTGTAGGTTCGCACGTGCGCATCAACCTTGAGCTCGCCCATCCTCATCCCTTCGTCAACGTGGACAGGAACCAGCTCGAGATGGCAATTCTCAACCTGGTGGTCAACGCAAGGGATGCCATGCCAAACGGCGGCTCCATCGTCATCTCCACTTCCGAAATCCCTCCGGGCGATGCATCCGAAGCCAAGCGCGGTTTGGAACTGGCCGTGGCCGACGGTGGCACGGGTATTCCACCGTCGATCATCGGACGCGTGTTTGATCCGTTCTTCACGACCAAGCCGATGGGCACGGGTACAGGGTTGGGCCTGGCGCAGGTATATGGATTCGCCAAGCAGTCCGGCGGCGAGGTCCGGATAGAGAGCTCACATGAGGCTGGGACCCGGGTCCGGCTCAGTTTTCCGGTTGTCGACGCGGATATCGCTGACGAAGCGGAGGGGGAGACCGCCACGGCTGATACGGCACGGCAGGACATTCTTGTCGTCGAAGATGATGATGAGGTTCGACAGTCCATCGTCCAAAGTCTCGAGATCCTGGGGCATCAAGTTGCCTCGGTGGCCGATGGCGAAGCCGCGCTATCTGCGATGAGGGCGCATCAGCCTACCTTGCTCATCGTCGACTACGTCATGCCCGGAATGAACGGGGCAGAGTTGATTGGGCATGTCAAGGCGTCCTGGCCTGATCTCCCCATCATCCTTGCGACCGGTTATGCCGATATGGAGAAGGTCGGGCAGGTCTTGGGTGCCAGATCGATCTTGAAGAAGCCCTTTCGCGTAGAGACGCTCGCCGAGGCTGTGCATATCGCCGTCGCATGAGCGCAGCGCGGGAGGCTCCCTGGGCAGAAGGACCGGCCGTGCTCGCTGGATGTGCAGCGTCAAGAGCTTGTTTCCGTTCCCGCTGAGTCTTGAGATGGGAGCAACGCCTTGCCGGCGCCGACGCCCTTGGGCGAGCGCTTTGGCCTGCGTGCTGGCGCTTGGCAAGGGTACACGCGCTGGGCCTGCGGCGGGGTGAGGTTTTGCGCCTAACCCGTCGTGGGTGATGGGCGGCAAAGGCAACGGTCGATAAGGTGAGGTCACATCATCGTTGAGGACCTTTCATGCCAACACAATCGATCCATCGCAAGACCGGAAAACTCGCGGCCGTCGCCGCGCTGGGGCTGATCGCCACGCAGGCCGCACGGGCCGGCGCCTATTACGACCTCGGCTCGACCATGGCCGTCAGTGACGTCTCGGCCAACGGGTCCGTCGCGGCGGTCTATAGCAGCACCCAGGGCCAGTACTACAAGTGGACCGCCGCCGGCGGCCTGGTCTCGATCGGCGGCAACTGGGACGGCGGCGAGGCCCTCATCTCGGACGACGGCAGCATCATCGCCGGCGATGCTGTCAATGCCGCCGGCCTGACCAGCGCCGCGACCTACAACGTCGCCACCGGCCAGTGGACCACGCTGGGCAGCCTGGGCGGCGTGTCCGGCAGCTCGGTCAGTGCCTCCTGGGCCATGTCGGGCGACGGCAAGACGGTCGCCGGCCTCGGCTGGGTCACCGCCGCCCAGGCGCATGCGACGCTGTGGACCAGCGGCACCGTGATCGATCTGGGCTCCAGCGTCAGCGGCCGCTCGACGCGCATCAACGGGCTCGACGGCAGCGGCACCGTCGCCGTCGGCTGGCAGGAGCTCAACGGCGGTTCGCACCAGGGCAGCTACTGGAAGAACGGCGTGCAGACGCTGATGGTCGACGGCAACGGCCTCGCGCTGCGCGACGCGCAGGACGTCTCCTCCGACGGCACCTGGATCATCGGCACGGGCGCACCGGGCGGCTCCGCCTACCGCTACAACACCCTCACCAACGTCACCGAATACCTCGGCCACTACGGCGCCGCGGCCGACACCAACGGACTCAGCGCCATATCGGCCGACGGCAACATCATCGTCGGCTACGACCGCGCCTTCGGCCCGATCACGCAGGGTACCGGCACGATCTGGATCAACGGCCAGGGCACGATGAACCTGACCGACTACGCGATCAGCCACGGCGTGGCCCTTCCCACCGGCACGGTGCTGGCGACCCCGCTGGCGATCTCGGCCGACGGCCTGACGATCACCGGGCTGGACAACCACAGCCACGGCTTCGTGATCTCGCTGTCGCCGGTGCCGGAGCCGAGCAGCTACGCGATGCTGGCGCTGGGCCTGGGCGCGCTGGGCCTGTGGACGCGCCGGCGCAAGGAGCTCGGCGCGGGGCTCGCCGCGGTCGCGCTGGCCACGGCCGGCGGTGCGGCCCAGGCGGCCACGACCTTCTACACCTCCGAGACGTCCTTCCTCGCCGCCATCAACAAGCCCGTCGTCGACGACTACAGCGATCTCGCCGCCTATGTCGGCAGCAACCTCTCGACGCCATTGACCCGCAGTCCCGGCGGCGGCTACAGCTATGGCCTGTTTGCCTATTCGCAGACGACGGGCACGGCCGACACTGTCTACATCTCCGGCACCGCGGCCAACCCGTCGGTCTCGACCACCAATGCGCTGAACGACGTGCTGATCCTGGATCGTTTCACCGGTGGGGCCACCGCCTTCGGCGCCTATTTCTACGGCGCCGACGCGGCCGACCAGTTCCTGCCGGTGACGCTGACGGTGGAGGTGCTGGACGCCAAGGGCCGCGACCTGATGCAGACGATCACCCCCACCGGCGCCGACGGCAGCGGCTTCGTCGGCTTCGTGTCGGACAGCGCGATCAAGATCCTGAACGTCTACGTCACGTCCGCCGCCGCCGCGGACGGCGTGTTCCCGACGATGGACCACCTGATGCTCGGCAGCGCCGTCACCGCCGTGCCCGAGCCTTCCACCTGCAGCCTGCTGCTGGCCGGTGCCGCGGTGATCGGCGGCGCCGCGCAGCCTGATCGTCAGGCCAGCTGGCCCACCAGGCCGGCATTGCGCGCCCATGCGATCGCATGCCGGCGCGTGCCCACCTTCAGCTTGGTGTAGATCGAGCGCAGGTGGGTCTTCACCGTCTCGCCGCTGATGCCCATGGCCAGCGCGATCTCCTTGTTCGACTGGTGCTGGGCCAACAGCCGCATCACCTCGCGCTCCTTGGGCGTCAGCTTCTGCGCCAGCGCCGATTCGTCGGCGGGTAGTTCGCCCAGCGGCGCCGCGCCGTCGCCGTTGCGCAGCAGCAGGCGCAGCAGCGCCTTTGGGTTCTTCGGCTGCATCGCCAGTTCCAGTTCCTTGGCCTCCAGCGCCTTTTGCATGTAGTCGTAGGCCTGGGCCAGGTCGCCGGCCTCGGCCCAGGCCTGGGCGAGGAACTGGCACATCGAGGCCGGCGCCTTCCAGCCCTCGATCCGCAAGCCGCGACGCAGCGCGCTCAGGGCGTAATGGATCGCCGCGCTCGGCGCCTTCATGCCCTGCGGCGGCGGCAGCAGACAGTGGGTGCGATGAATCTCGGCCAGCGCTTCGTCGACGCTGAGCATCAGCGCCGCCAGGCCGTGATCGTCGATCAGCTGGCGGGCCTGCTCGATCGCCGCCAGCGCGGCGACCGGGTCGCCCGCCCGCGCCAGGATGCGGGCTCTGGCGATCCGGTACATCGTCAGGTTCAGTGGATGGACGCTGCCGCCGTGGATCGAGATGGCCTTGCCGATCGCCTCGAGCGCCTCCGCCGCGCGCCCCATCTCGATCAGCGTGAGCGCCAGGTCGTACCAGGCGTTGGCGGTGTTCAGGCAGGGCGGGATCAGCGCGAAGCAGCGCAGCGCCGAGACCAGCATTCCGCGGCTGGGCGACAGGTGGCCCAGGTGGCGCAGCAGGCAGCCGATGCGCGTGCGGCAGGTGGCGACCAGCACAGGCGCCTGGCTGCGCTCGGCCGCCTGCTCGGCGCCGTTCAGGCAGGCCGCGGCGGCATCGTAGTCGGCCAGGTCGCGCCAGATGTCGGCGGCATTGAGATCGCAGATGACCGCGTGCCGCAGCAGGCCCGTCTCGACCGCCTGGACGGCCGCGCGGCGGAACAGCCCGGCCGCGGCAGGCGGGTCGTGCGGCAGCCGTCGCAGCGCGCGTGCGGCGTTGGCGTAGCTCGCCGCGGCGAGCTCGTCCGAATCGACCGGGTCGTTCGCGTCGTCAGCATCGTCGTTGCCGGAATCGGTACCCTGCCCCGGCATCGCCGCGCGCAGCAATGCCAGCATCGCGGCGGCGATCGGCGCACGCGGGCCTTGCGTCAGAACTTCGCAAGCGCGCAGCTCGCGCGCATGATCGCCGGCGGCGCGGGCCAGTAGGGCCTCGATCAACAGCGCATCGCCGGCCAGGCTCGGATCGCCGGCCTCGGGCAGCAGCGTGCGCGCCTCGGCCAGCCAGCGCTCCGCGCTGTCGATGCGCGACCAGAAGGCATCCACCTCCGCGCGCACCAGGTGCAACCGCGCCCGCAAGGCGAGGTCAGCGCCGTCCGACGCAAGCAGCCGCTGCGCCCGATCGGCCAGGGCCAGCGCCTGCCGGCCGTCGCGCTGGCGCAAGTGCCAGGCCAGTTCGACCAGCAGCGGCAGCGTGGCAGCGGCCTTCGCGGCGAGCTCCGCTTCCAGCCGTTTCAGCGCCGCGGCGCCGATGCAGAAATCCCGCATCAGCCCCAGGCCGCGAGGCGCCGGCGCGAGCGGCCCGGGTCCATCGCCATCGCCGCGGCCAGGCCGCCGGCGATCAGCAGCAGGCCGTTGACCAGGAAGCCCAGCTCGTAGCCTGCCGCCCCGGGGTGGCGCTGGACCAGCCAGCCCATCACCACCGGCGCCGCGACGCCGCCGGCCGAGGCCACCGCATTGCCGATCGCCAGCATCGCGCTGCGCTGCCCGAGCGGCAGCACCTCGCCGAGGATGGCGGGGCCGATCGCATTGACGCTGAG
>NZ_LYVQ01000063.1 GCF_001984095.1 Pelomonas sp. KK5 | reverse complement strand
GAGCAGAGCCTGATCACCGTCGAGAGCGACAAGGCCTCGATGGAGATTCCGTCCTCGCACGCCGGCGTGCTGAAGGAGCTGAAGGTCAAGGTCGGCGACAAGGTCAAGAAGGGCTCGCTGATCGCGACGCTGGAAGCGGCGGGCGGCGCGCCTGCTGCTGCAGCGCCGGCACCCGCTCCTGCACAAGCCGCCGCGGCACCGGCCCCGGCGCAAGCCAGCGCCCCGGCCGAGCGCCCGAGCCCCACCGCCGCGCTGCCGGCGCACGAGCCGACCGCGCCCACCGGCACGCTGCCCCACGCCTCCCCGAGCATCCGCAAGCTGGCCCGCGAACTGGGCGTGCCGCTGGCCGAGGTCAAGGGTTCCGGCGCCAAGGGCCGCATCGTCGAGAGCGACGTGCAGGGCTTCGTCAAGGGTGTGATGGCCGGTGCCATCCAGACCGCTGCGCAGAAGGCCTCGGCGCCTGCCGCAGCGGCTGGCGCTGCAGGCGGCGGCGCGGGCCTGAACCTGCTCGCCTGGCCCAAGGTCGACTTCGAGAAGTTCGGCCCGGTCGAGCGCAAGGAACTGTCGCGCATCAAGAAGATCAGCGGCGCCAACCTGCACCGCAACTGGGTCGTGATCCCGCACGTCACCAACCATGACGACGCGGACATCACCGAGCTGGAAGCTTTCCGCGTGGCGACCAACAAGGAGAACGAGAAGTCCGGCATCAAGGTGACGATGCTGGCCTTCATGATCAAGGCGGCCGTCGCGGCGCTGAAGAAGTTCCCCGAGTTCAACGCGTCCCTGGACGGCGACGGCACGCTGGTGCTGAAGAACTACTTCCACATCGGCTTCGCGGCGGACACGCCCAACGGCCTGGTGGTCCCGGTGATCAAGGACGCCGACAAGAAGGGCATCTTCCAGATCAGCCAGGAAATGGGCGAGCTGGCCAAGAAGGCGCGCGACGGCAAGCTGGGCCCGGCCGACATGAGCGGCGGCTGCTTCTCGATCTCGTCCCTGGGCGGCATCGGCGGCAAGTACTTCACGCCGATCATCAACGCGCCCGAGGTCGCCATCATGGGCGTCTGCAAGAGCAGCATCGAGCCGGTGTGGGACGGCAAGGCCTTCCAGCCGCGCCTGATCCTGCCGCTGTCGCTGAGCTGGGACCACCGCGTGATCGACGGCGCCGCTGCCGCGCGCTTCAACGTCTACTTCGCCTCGCTGCTGGCCGATTTCCGCCGCATCGTGCTCTGAGCAAAGGAACGATCAGATGGCAACGATTGAAGTGAAGGTGCCGGACATCGGCGATTTCGATTCGGTGGGCGTGATCGAGGTGCTGGTCAAGGCCGGCGATACGGTCAAGGTCGAGCAGAGCCTGATCACCGTCGAGAGCGACAAGGCCTCGATGGAGATTCCGTCGAGCGCGGCCGGCGTCGTCAAGGACGTGAAGGTCAAGGTCGGCGACAAGGTCGCGATGGGCTCGGTGGTGCTGACGCTCGAAGCCGCTGGTGAAGTGGCTGCTGCTGCACCGGCTCCCGCGCCAGCGCCCGCCGCCGCTCCGGCGCCCGTGGCCGCCGCGCCCGCACCGGCCGCCGCGAGCTACACCGGCTCCGCCGACCAGTCCTTCGACGTGGTCGTGCTCGGCGGCGGCCCCGGCGGCTACTCGGCTGCCTTCCGCGCCGCCGACCTGGGTCTGAAGGTCGCCATCGTCGAGCGCTACACCACGCTCGGCGGTGTCTGCCTGAACGTCGGCTGCATCCCCTCGAAGGCGCTGCTGCACGTCGCCGCGGTGATGGACGAGGTCAAGCACTTCGCCGACCTCGGCGTCGAATTCGGCGAGCCCAAGGTCGAACTGCCCAAGCTGCTCGCGCACAAGCAGAAGGTCATCGGCAAGCTGACCGGCGGCCTGGCGATGATGGCCAAGATGCGCAAGGTGACGGTGATCCGCGGCTACGGCTCGCTGGTCGACCCGAACCACCTGAGCGTCGAGGAGACCACCGGCGCCGGCCAGGAGAAGACCGGCAAGACGCAGACGGTCCACTTCAAGAAGCTGATCATCGCGGCCGGCTCGCAGGCCGTGAGCCTGCCCTTCATGCCCAAGGATCCGCGCGTCATCGACTCGACCGGCGCGCTGGAACTGAGCACGGCGCCGAAGCGCATGCTGATCGTCGGCGGCGGCATCATCGGCCTCGAGATGGGCACCGTCTATTCGACGCTGGGCGCCCGCCTGGACGTCGTCGAAATGCTGCCCACGCTGATGACCGGCGCCGACCGCGACCTGGTCAAGGTCTGGCAGAAGATGAACGCCCCGCGCTTCGACAACATCATGTTGAACACGAAGACGGTGGCCGCGGAAGCGACGCCGGAAGGCATCAAGGTCACCTTCGAAGGCGAGGGCGCCCCGAAGGAACCCCAGCTCTACGACCTGGTCTTGCAGGCCGTGGGCCGCACGCCCAATGGCAAGAAGATCGGCGCCGACAAGGCCGGCGTCGTCGTCACCGACCGCGGCTTCATCCCGGTGGACGTGCAGATGCGCACCAACGTGCCGAACATCTTCGCCATCGGCGACCTGGTGGGCCAGCCGATGCTGGCGCACAAGGCGGTTCACGAGGGCCACGTGGCGGCCGAGGTCATCGCCGGCGAACTGCTGGGCGACGACAAGCTGGCCAAGGCGCAGTTCGACGCCCGCGTGATCCCGAGCGTGGCCTACACCGATCCGGAAGTGGCCTGGGTGGGCCTGACCGAGGACGAGGCCAAGGCCAAGGGCATCAAGGTCAAGAAGGGCCTGCTGCCGTGGAGCGCCTCCGGCCGCGCCATCGCCAACGGCCGCGACGAGGGCTTCACCAAGCTGCTGTTCGACGAGGAGACGCACCGCATCGTCGGCGGCGGCATCGTCGGTACGCACGCCGGCGACATGATTGGCGAGATCGCCCTGGCCATCGAGATGGGCGCCGACGCGGTGGACATCGGCAAGACCATCCACCCGCATCCGACGCTGGGCGAGAGCATCGGCCTGGCGGCCGAGGTGGCGCACGGGTCGTGCACGGACGTGCCGCCGGCACGCAAGTGAGGCGTATCAGGAAGGCGGCTCTGGCCGCCTTTTTTGTGCTCGCCGCAGTGGCGCTGCCCTGCGGCGCCGTGGAGCACCTGCTGGTCCCTCCCCACGACACCGACGAGCGCCTCGGCGTCAACGAACCACCCCACCTGGTGGTCTACGACCGCGACGCCGCCGGCACCCCGCCACTGCTGATCTGGCTGGCCGGCACCAACGGCCATCCGTCCACCGGCCCGCAGAAGTTCTTCGCCACCGCGGTGGATCAAGGCTACCGGCTGATCGGCATCTCCTATTTCAGCGAACCGGCCGTCTCGCAGGTCTGTACGCAGCGCCGCGTGCGCGAGCAGCCGCGTTGCGCCGAGGCCTTCCGCCAGCAGCGCGTCTGGGGCGACCAGACCGGCATCGTGCAGGACCGTCCCGAAGACGCGATCGTGCCGCGGCTGGCGCAGTTGCTGCGCCACCTGCAGAAGAGCGACCCGGCCGGCGACTGGGGCCGCTACCTCGATGGTGACGAGCCGCGCTGGGCGCTGATCACCGCGGCCGGCCAGTCGCAGGGCGGCGGCATGGCGGCCTATCTGGCCAAGAGCCGCAAGCTCGCCGGCGTGATCATGTTCTCCGGCGGCTGGGACCATGGCCGCGACGGCATCGCCGCCTGGTACCGGCGCGACAGCGCGACCCCGGCCGAGCGCTGGTCGGGCACCTATCACGTGGACGAGAACCAGGCCGGCACGATGGACCAGATCTACCGCACGCTGGGCCTGCCGCCCAGCCACATCCATGCGCTGAACCTCCCCGTTATGCCCGGGCACCTGCCGCACGGCGAGGGCATCTCCAACATCGCCTACCAGCCGCTGTGGCGGGAGATGCTGGGGACGGTGTCACTCTGAGCGCTTGCCTGCCGCAGAATGGGCACCCTCATCGTCCATCGAGCCGCCATGCGTCCCATCGCCGCACTGATTCTTGCCCTCGTGGCCTCTTCGGTCATCGCGCAACCGAGCCCGCCGGCCAATGCGCCGCGGCCGCCGTCGCCGGAGCAACTGCAGCAGGCCATGCAGGCGCAGATCGAGGTGCAGCTGGCCGCCGCCGCCAGGCCCGACACGGCCGAGCGCATCGCCGCCTTCAAGCGCAACCTCTACGAGGCGCTGCTGAAGAAGGGCTTCACGCAGCAACAGGCGGTGGAGATCACCGTGGCGACGCCGCTGCCGGGATCGGCGGCATTCGGCAGGTAAGGCCGAATCTCAGCGCAGCGGCACGCTCGAGCAGTCGGCCGTGCTGAAGCGGTCGACCCGCAGCCTGAACGTCTCTCCCAGCCGCACCCGCTCCCACAGCTCGCGCGGCAGCTCGCAGTCCCATTGCTGCTCGTGCACGGCCGAGCTCAGGTGCAGCAGGAAGCGCATCGTGCGCTTGCCGGGCCGTTCGGCGCCGATGGCGTCGCGCGTCAGGTCGCCCGGTGGCAAGGCCGGCCAGTGCGGGCTCTCGGCCTCGGAGCCGGTCGCCTGCCGGACCCAGCGCCTGCGCCACTCCGGCGCGCTGTAGCGGCAGTGCTCGCGACCGTCCACCACGCGGCGCTGGATGTCGATGGCTGAGGCCGGCAATTCGTCGCACCAGCCGGAACCGGTCTCGAGGATGCGCTTCTCGATCTCCACCTGGTAGAGCCAGGTCTTCGATTCGACGGTGACGATGAAGCCGCGCGGGCCGAACAGCTTCCACAGCAGCGGTGACACCAGCAGCGCCATCAGCGGCACCGCCCAGCGCAGGCGGCGGCGCCAGATCCTTTGCGAGTTGCGGAGAGCGGATGGAGCGGACGGCATGTGGCGGCGATTGTGCCGCCCGGTCGGCGGCAGAATCGCCGGGATGAAAACACCGCCATTCGCCATCGAGCGCATCGATCATCTGGTCTTCCGCGTACGCGATCTCGCCGCCAGCGTGAGCTTCTACGAGACCGTGCTGGGCTGCAGCGTTGCGCGTCGTCGCGACGACCTGGGCCTGGTGCACCTGCGCACCGGCGCTTCGATGATCGACCTGATCTCGGTGGACGGGAAACTGGGGCGCGCCGGCGGTGAAGCGGCACGGCCCGACACCGGCCGCAACGTCGACCACCTGTGCCTGCGCATCGAGCCTTTCGACGAGGCGGCGATCGTCGCCCACCTGGCCGCCCACGGCATCGCGCCGCGCGGTCCGGCCTCGAACAACTTCGGCGCCGAGGGCGATGGACCGTCCCTCTACTTCAGCGATCCGGACGGCAATGTGATTGAGCTGAAGGGTGCTGCCTAAGCCTCGTCCAGCAGCGGCCAGAGCATCTCCTGCCAGGTCTCCAGGTCGTCGAAGCCGATGTGCAGCCACTCCATCGCCACGCCGTGGTTGGTGGCCCAGTCGGCGTCTTCGGCCAGGCCTTCGTGCCGGCGCATCAGCTGCTCGGCCACCAGGCCCATCGCGATCAGCGTGTGCACCTCGGGCTCGATGCCGGCATGGCCCAGCGAGCGGAAGTCGTGGTGCAGCCGGATCGCCGCCATCAGCTCGGCCGGCATGTTCCAGGCCCGCGCGGTGAGCGCGCCCACCACCGCATGGTCGGTCTTATGGTTGGCGTTTTCGGTGGCGATGAAAGGCCGGTCGATGCGCGCGGAGGCCTCGATGATCGTGCCGCCGTAGCCGCGCACGCTTTGCAGCAGCACCGGCATGCCCACATGCAGGAACAGGCCGAAGGCATGGGCCATGTCCTCCGACACGCCCGGCAGCTGCGTGGCGATGAAGCCGCAGGCGATGGCGCGCTTGGTGGAGCGCTCCCAGAAGCGCGCCAGGTGCGGGCTGTTGACCGGGATGGCGTTGCGCGCGAGGAAGCCGCTCATCACCTCGGCGCTCTGCTTCAGGCCGATGCGGTTCATCGCCTGGCCGACGGTGGTGCAGGGCAGGCCCAGCGGCTTGTGCAGCGGGCCGTTGGCGATGCGCAGCAGCGTGGCCGACATGGCCACGTCCGCCGCGGCGATGCGCGCCACCGCGTTCAGGTCCGGCTCGGGTGCCTGGCGCATCGCCTCGCGCAGCTGCACCAGGAGCTCCGGGCAGGGCGGGATAACGATCTGCTTCAGCGCACCCTGGGCGCGGGATCTGTCAATTTCTTGGCGGATTTGCTGGGTATTCATGGACTGCGGTTCGGCCGCCACGGGCGCGGATTCGTGAGCGCCTGTATCAGCCTGTACATTGCCCGCTACGATAGCCCGGCCCCGGTACGGCCCGCCACAACTACTCCACAGACAGGCGCTTTTCTTGCGCATGCTTTGCACCGTCCGCCCACTACTGCGCATGCGGCTGCCCGTGCTCCGCCGAACCTGGGCGTTGGCGCTGGCGGGCCTGCTCGGCCTCGTCGTGCCGGCCCAGGGCCTGGACAACGCCCGCCTCAAGGAAGCGGCCGTGAAGATCGGCCCGCGCGCGGTGGCCGAGGTGCCGCTGCTGTTGCAGATGCTCGACAAGGCCGCGGCGCTGGACGAGGAGGCGCGGCTGAAGCTGGTCAACGACTACTTCAACCAGAAGATCGCCTTCAAGGAAGACACCGAGGTCTGGGGCGTGATCGACTACTGGGCCACGCCGCTGGAGGCGCTGGACAAGGGCGCCGGCGATTGTGAGGATTACGCGATCGCCAAGTATTTCAGCCTGGTCTCGGCCGGCATGCCGGTGTCCAAGCTGCGCATGGTCTATGTGCGGGCGGCGTTGCGCGGGCAGTCGCTGGCGCACATGGTGCTTGCCTACTATGCCCAGCCGGGCGCCGACCCGCTGATCCTGGACAACCTGATCCCCGACGTGAAGCCCGCCTCGCAGCGCCCCGACCTGCGGCCTGTCTTCAGCTTCAACACCGAGGGCCTCTGGCAGGGCACCGGCAACACGACGCAGGGCGACCCGGTCGCCCGGCTGTCGATGTGGCGCAACCTGCTGCAGAAGGTGCGGGCCGAAGGATTCTGATCACCGATGAACATGAACGTTATGCCAAGAGAAGAAGAGAGACTGCCATGTCCCTGATGCGTCAAGTGTGGTTGCTGGTCCTGGGCGTGGTGCTGGCCTCGCTGGTGGGCAGCGTGGCCGTGTCGACCGGCTCGGTGCGGCAGGTGCTGCAGACCCAGCTGCAGCTGAAGAACGCGGACAACGCGGCGGCGCTGGCGCTGGCGCTGTCCCAGCAGGGCGGCGATGCGCAGCTGATGGAGCTGCTGGTCTCGGCCCAGTTCGACACCGGCGCCTACCAGCGCGTGCTGTGGCGCCAGGCGGACGGCAAGGTCGCCGTCGAGCGCCATGCCGAGCCGCGGCCCAGCGAGGCGCCGGCCTGGTTCGTCAACCTGATGCCCATCGCCGTGCAGCCGGGCGTGGCCCAGGTGTCCAACGGCTGGAACGCGATCGGCTCGGTCGAGGTGACCAGCCATTCCTCCTATGCCTACGACGAACTCTGGCGCGCCAGCCTGCGCAGCGCGGCGCTGCTGGCGGCGGTGGGCCTGGTGGCGGGCGTGCTGGCGTTGTTCGTGCTGCGGCGCATCCGCCGGCCGCTGGACAACGCGGTGAAGCAGGCCCAGTCAGTGGTGGATGGCAGTTATGCGCTGGTCGAGGTCTCGCGCGTGCCCGAGCTGCAGCGGCTGACCGAGGCGATGAACGCGATGGTGGCGCGGGTGCGCTCGATGTTCGAGGCGCAGTCCGAGCAGCTGCAGGTGCTGCGCGTGCAGGCCCATGCCGACGCGCTGACCGGCATGAGCACCCGCAAGCATTTCCTGGCCGAGCTCGATTCGGCGCTGACGCGCGACGAAGGCCCGGCCGAGGCCGGCCTGGTGCTGGTGCGGCTGCGCGACCTGGCCGGGCTCAACCAGCGCATCGGCCGCCCGGCGGTGGACCAGGTGCTGGTGGCGATGGCCCATGCGGTGAAGGTCTATCCGGAGCGGGTGCGCGGCTGCCTGGGCGGGCGGCTCAACGGCGCGGACTTCGCGCTGTGGCTGCCGGCGCCCGACGTGGCGGCCGAGACGGCCCAGGCGCTGGCCGATGCGCTGCGATCGAGCCTGCCGGCCTTCGGTGGCGGCATCCAGGTGGCGCTGGGCGCGGTGGACCTGCCGCGTGACCAGCCGATGGGCGTCTGGTTCGGCACCGCTGACACCGCGCTCGCCCGGGCCGAGACGCAGCCGGGCTTCGTCGTCGAGTCGATCAGCACGCGCACGGCGGACAGCCAGTCGCAGGGCGAGCGGGCCTGGCGCGCGCAGATCGTCGAGGCGGTCAAGGAGCGGCGTGGCCGCCTGGTCGAATATCCGGTGCTGGATCGCGAGGGGCAGGTCTTGCATCTGGAATGCCCGCTGCAGCTTCAGCTCCAGCCCAATGGGCCGCATGAATCTGCCACGCGCTGGCTGCCGCTGGCGATCCGCAGCCGGCTCACCGCCGAGGTGGACGCGCTGGCGGTCTCGCTGGCGCTGGAGGCGATCGCGAAGGACGGCCAGGCGCGTTGCATCAACATCGCGCCAGCCTCGCTGCTGGACGGCGGCTTTGTCGCGCGGCTGCGCGAGATCGTCTTCCAGTCGCCGCCGGCGGCGCGCAAGCTCGGGCTGGAGCTGGCCGAGAGTGCGGCGGTCCAGCATTTCGACCTGCTGGTCGAGATGGGCCGGCAGCTGCGGCCGCTGGGCGTCAAGCTGGGGCTGGAGCATGCCGGGGCGGGCCTCTCCCAGGTGGACCGGCTCTACCAGGCGGGACTGGACTACGTGAAGCTCGACGCCTCGGTCGTCACCGGCGTGTCGGGCGATGCGGCGCGGGCCGCCTTCGTGCGCGGCATGCTGATCATGCTGCGCAGCCTGGCGCTGAAGGTCTATGGCGAGGGCCTGGCCGACCCGATGGACGTGCAGGCCGCCTGGGACTGCGAGCTGGATGGCGTGACGGGCCCCTGGGCGACGGCGCGTCGCGGCCAGCGCTGATTGATCGATCAGACCGGCAGCAGCGAGCGCTCGCCGGCGCGGTGGGCGCGCCAAAGCAGCCAACCCGTCTGCGCCAGCAGCAGCAGGGCAAGGCTCAGCGCCACGCTGGCCGACACCTCGGCCCCGCGCAGCCGGCTGTGCGACTGCTCCACGTAAACGCCGACCAGCCCCCACAGCACCGCCAGCGTATAGGCCGGATGGCCGTGCAACTGGGCGTTGGCCCAGAACACCAGCAGCGCGGCGGCCGCCCACAGGGCCAGGCTCCAGGACAGCATGTCGCCCGCCGGCAGCAGCTGGTAGGCCACGGCGACCTGGGCGGTGTTCAGGAAGGCCGCCAGCGACAGCCAGCCCGCATGCAGGCCCAGCGAGAGCAGGCCCAGCCACATGTGGCCGCGCGGGTCGGCGGCGCGAGCCATCAGCAGGCAGCCGTAGAGGATGCAGGCCAGCGCGGTCCAGATGATGATCAGCGCCAGCCAGAACATCTGGGCCGAGAAGGCGATCATCCAGCTCGCGGTCAGCGCGAAGCCGACGCTGGTGACGATGCGCAGCTCCCGCTGCTCCGGCAGCGCACGATGCCTCCGCATCGCCTGCCAGATCGCGAAGCCGAGATCGAGCGTGAAGATCACCGACCAGATGGCGAAGGCATAGCCCGCCGCCACCAGCAGGGTCGGATACTGGTTGGAGACCGTGGCGCTGTCAGGGCCGAACCAGCCCATCTGCGTGAAGAAGGCGACCATGGGCATGGCCAGCGTGGCCAGCAGCAGCAGGATCTTCATCGTGGGTTCCTCCCTGACGGTGCGTGTCGTCAGGAAGACGGTCGGCAAGCGGTGTGCCGCACCCGTGTAGGAAAACGCCGCCCCCGGGGGTCAGACGATGTCGCCGCTGTGCAGGCTGTAGGGCCGCTGCAGCCGCCGGTCCTCGAAGAAGTGCTGCAGGGTCTGGCGCACGGTGCGGAAGGCGATCTGGTCCCAGGGCACCTCGTGCTCGTGGAAGAGGCGTGCCTCCAGCGTCTCCGGGCCGGGATCGAATTCGGGCGACAGCAGCCGCGCGCGGTAGAACAGGTGGATCTGGCCCACCGAGACGACGTTCAGCAGGCAATAGAGCTCCTGCATCTCGACCTGTGCGCCGGCCTCCTCGTCGGTCTCGCGCTTGGCGCCCTCGATGGCGGTCTCGCCCAGTTCCAGGAAGCCGGCCGGCAGCGTCCACAGCCCGTAGCGCGGTTCGATCGCGCGCTTGCACAGCAGCACCTGCCCGTCCGGCCCCTCGCCCCAGACGGGCAGGGTGCCGACCACGTTGATCGGGTTCTCGTAGTGGATGGTGCCGCAGCGGGTGCAGGTGGCCCGCTCGCGGTTGTCGTCCGCGGGAACCTGGTAAACGCAGGGCGCGCCGCAGGAGGGGCAGAACTGGTAGCGGCGGGCTTTGAAAAACATGGGCCGGAGTTTCACATAATCGAGCGATGGAACTCTTCAACTACTTCCGCTCTTCGGCCTCCTGGCGCGTGCGCATCGCGCTGGCCCTGAAGGGCCTGGACTACGACTACCGGCCGATCCATCTGCTGAAGAAGGAGCAGCTGGAGGAGTCCTTCGCGGCGCAGCAGCCGGCGAAGCTGGTGCCGCTGCTGGTCGACGGCGACCTGCGCCTCGGGCAGTCGATGGCGATCATCGAGTACCTGGACGAGACCCATCCCGAGCCGCCGCTGCTGCCGCCCGATGCGGCCGGCCGCGCCTGGGTGCGCGCGCTGGCGCAGGACATCGCCTGCGAGATCCATCCGCTCAACAACCTGCGCGTGCTGCGCTACCTCGTGCACGACATGGGCCTGGACGAGGAGGCCAAGAACCGCTGGATCCGGCATTGGATCGAGGACGGTCTCGCGGTCGTCGAGGAGAAGCTGAAAGCCTCGGGCCGGGCCGGGCGCTTCTGCCACGGCGACACGCCGGGCCTGGCCGACTGCGTGCTGGTGCCGCAGGTCTTCAACGCGCAGCGCTTCGAGGCGCGGCTGGACCACGTGCCCACGCTGATGCGCATCCATGCCGGGTGCATGGCGCATCCGGCCTTCGACGCGACCCAGCCAGCGAAGTGTCCCGATGCACAGTGACTGGCTGCGCCCCGACTGGCCGCTGGCCCATGTCCATGCCTTCATGACCACGCGGGCCGGCGGCGTCAGCACCGGCCCGCGGGCCAGCATGAACGTCGGCCGCTCGGTGCAGGACGACCCGGCGGCGGTGGCCGAGAACCGCGCGCGCGTCAGCGCGGCGCTCGGCGCGCCGGCGCTGTTCATGCCGCAGGTGCACGGCGTCGAGGTGCTGCGCCTGCAGCCCGCGCATGTCGAGCTCGACACGATGCCCGCGGCCGATGCCGCGGTCAGCACGGATCCCGCGTTAGGCGTGGCGATCCAGGTGGCCGATTGCCTGCCGGTCCTGTTTGCCGCGCCGCGCGGCGTGGCCGGTGCCCATGCCGGCTGGCGGGGCCTGGCCGGCGGCGTGCTTGAGAACACGGTGCGCTCGTTGTGCGAGGCGGCCGAGTGCCGGCCGCAGGACATCCACGCCTGGCTCGGTGCCTGCATCGGGCCCGAGGCCTTCGAGGTCGGTGCCGATGTGCTGCAGGCCTTCGGCGTGGAGCCTTCGGAGAGCGACAAGCCCTACTTCGTTCATCGCCCCAACGCGGCGGGCGAGGCGCGCTGGCGGGCCGACCTGGCCGGCCTGGCGCGCAAGCGTTTACATGGCCTGCAGCTCGCTTCCGTCAGCGGCGGCGGCCTGTGCACGTTCAGCGAAGATTCACGTTTCTTCTCGTACCGGCGGGAGCGCTTTGGGGGCCGCATGGTCGCCGCCATCCGGCTGCTCTGAACGCCGCCGGCGGCGGTACCTGGCGCCCATCACGTACAGCACGATGGACAGCGGCAGCAAGCCGTAGAAGATGAACGTGATGGCGGCGCCCAGCAGGCTGCCCTGCGGGCTGATGGCCTCGGCCGCCGCCGCGAGCAGGACGACAAAGATCCAAGCGATCGCTACCAGATGCATGGGACTGTTCTTGTGAATCGTTGAGGCCGAAACGGGCGAGCGTACAACAGCGCCGCAGTGCCCATTCCATGCGGAATGTGGCAAGCTTCTTGCCTGCATGGCCACCGCAGCCACGCTTTGAATCGTAGTGATCGCAAGGAGACTTATGTCGAGCAAGAAGACGCCCGCCGCCATGACGGCCGAGGGCCTCGCACAGGCCGCTGGCGAAGCGATGAACAGCTTCACCGAGATGTTGAAATCGGCCGGTTCTCAGCCCTTTCCGATGATCTCCCCGACGACGCTCAGCCAGCTGCAGTCCGAATACCTCGAGCAAGCCACCGCGCTGTGGAACGCCTCGCTGCAGGGCGAGGCGCAGCCACCCGCCGACCGCCGCTTCGCCAACGAGGCGTGGAGCAGCAACCCGGCCAGCGCCTTCGTCGCGCAGATGTACCTGCTCAACGCGAAGACGCTGCAGAAGATGGCCGACCAGGTCGAGGCCGGCGACAAGCTCAAGCAGCGGGTCAAGTTCGGCGTCCAGCAGTTCGTCGACGCGGCCTCGCCGAGCAACTACCTGGCGCTTAATCCGGAAGCCCAGGCGCTGGCGCTCTCCACGCAGGGCGAGAGCATCACGCGCGGCCTGCAGCAGCTGTGGGGCGACATGCAGCGCGGCCATGTCTCGCAGACGGACGAGAGCGCCTTCGAGGTCGGCCGCAACGTGGCCACCAGCAAAGGCAGCATCGTGTTCGAGAACGAGATGTTCCAGCTGATCGAGTACAAGCCGCTGACCGCGCAGGTCTACGAGCGGCCGCTGCTGCTGATCCCGCCCTGCATCAACAAGTTCTACATCCTCGACCTGCAGCCGGAGAACTCGCTGATCCGCTACGCCGTCGAGCAGGGGCACCGCACCTTCGTCGTCAGCTGGCGCAACCCCGATGCCTCGTGCAAGGCCTGGACCTGGGACGACTACATCGAGACCGCCGCGATCAAGGCCATCGAGGTGGTGCAGGCGATCGGCGGCACGGAGACCATCGACACGCTGGGCTTCTGCGTCGGCGGCACCATCCTCGCCACGGCGCTGGGCGTGCTCGCAGCGCGCGGCCAGCAGCCGGCCGAGAGCATCACGCTGCTGACCACGCTGATCGATTTCTCCAGCAACGGCATCCTCGACATCTTCATCGACGAGCAGGCTGTGCAGTTGCGCGAGATCACGCTCGGCGAGAAGGCGCCCGGCGGCCCCGACCTGCTCAAGGGCCAGGAGCTGGCCACCACCTTCAGCTTCCTGCGGCCCAACGACCTGGTGTGGAACTACGTCGTCGGCAACTACCTGAAGGGCGAGGCCCCGCCGCCCTTCGACCTGCTCTACTGGAACGGCGACGCGACGAACCTGCCCGGCCCGATGTACTGCTGGTACCTGCGCCACACCTACCTGCAGAACGAGCTGCGCGAGCCGGGGCAACTGACCGTCTGCGGCGAGAAGCTCGATCTCTCGAAGATCAAGGCGCCGGTCTACATCTACGGCTCGCGCGAGGACCACATCGTGCCCTGGGACAGTGCCTACCGCACGACCCAGGTGCTCGGCGGCAAGAAGCGCTTCGTGCTCGGTGCATCGGGGCACATCGCCGGTGTGATCAACCCGCCGGCCAAGAAGAAGCGCAGCCACTGGATCGGCAAGACCGCCACGCTGCCGGCCGACTCGGCCAAGTGGCTGGAGGGCGCCGTGGAGCATCCGGGCAGCTGGTGGACCGATTGGTCCGGCTGGCTGGCCGAGCATGCCGGCAAGAAGAAGGCGGCGCCCAAGTCGCCCGGCAGCCGTGCGTACAAGGCCATCGAGCCCGCGCCCGGCCGCTATGTGAAGCAGAAGGCCTCTTGAGTGAGCAAGCAAGCAAGTAACGCGTTACCTGAACGGAGCAAGCAGACCATGAGTAAAGAAGACATCGTCATCGTCGCCGCGGCGCGCACCGCCATCGGCAAGTTCGGCGGCACGCTGGCCAAGACGCCGGCCGTGGATCTCGGCGCCGCCGTCGTGCAGGACCTGCTGCGCCGCAGCGGCCTCTCGGGCGAGCAGATCGGCGAGCTGATCTTCGGCCAGGTGCTGCAGGCCGGCACCGGCCAGAACCCCGCGCGCCAGACCGTCATCAAGGCCGGCCTGCCCAACACCGTGCCCGCCATGACGATCAACAAGGTCTGCGGCTCCGGCCTGAAGGCGGTGATGCTGGCGGCCCAGGCCATCCGCGACGGCGACAGCGAGATCGTCATCGCCGGCGGCCAGGAGAGCATGAGCCTGGCGCCGCACGTGCTGCCCAACTCGCGCGACGGCCAGCGCATGGGCGACTGGAAGCTCGTGGACACGATGATCAACGACGGCCTGTGGGACGCCTACAACCACTACCACATGGGCATCACGGCCGAGAACGTGGCCAAGGAATACAGCATCACCCGCGAGCAGCAGGACGCGCTGGCGCTGGCCTCGCAGCAGAAGGCCGCCGCCGCGCAGGAAACCGGTCGCTTCAAGGACGAGATCGTGCCGTTCTCGATCCCGCAGAAGAAGGGCGACCCGATCGTCTTCGCGGCCGACGAGTTCATCAACCGCAAGTCCAGCGCCGAAGGCCTGGCCGGCCTGCGCCCCGCCTTCGACAAGGCCGGCAGCGTGACGGCGGGCAATGCCTCGGGCCTCAACGACGGCGCCGCCGGCCTGGTGCTGATGAGCGCCGCCAAGGCCGCGGCCCTGGGCCTGACGCCGCTCGGTCGCATCGCCTCCTATGCCAGCGCCGGCCTCGACCCGAAGGTGATGGGCATGGGCCCGGTCCCCGCCGCGCGCAAGGCCCTGGAGCGCGCCGGCTGGAAGCCGCAGGACCTGGACCTGCTGGAGATCAACGAGGCCTTTGCCGCCCAGGCCTGCGCGGTGCATCAGCAGATGGGCTGGGACCTGAGCAAGGTCAATGTGAATGGTGGCGCGATCGCGCTGGGCCACCCGATCGGCGCCTCGGGCGCGCGCATCCTGGTCACGCTGCTCCATGAAATGCAGAAGCGCGACGCGAAGAAGGGCATCGCCTCGCTGTGCATCGGCGGCGGCATGGGTGTGGCCCTGACGATCGAGCGTTGACTGGGCGCCACTCTTCGGGAGCAACCCGCTTGACCCGCGGTGTCACATCGGTGACTCTCGGTTCGACGCGTCTTCTTCACAACGAGACACAGGGACCGTCGGGGCGCGTAGGACGCGGCGCCCGATGATGGTCTTCAGAAGGAGATTCAGATGAGCAGCAACAAGGTCGCATACGTCACCGGCGGCATGGGTGGCATCGGCACCGCGATGTGCCAGCGCCTGCACAAGGAAGGCTTCACGGTGATCGCCGGCTGCGGCCCCAGCCGCGACTACGACAAGTGGCTCACCGAGCAGGCGGCGCTGGGCTACGCCTTCCACGCCTCGGTCGGCAATGTCGGCGACTGGGACTCGACGGTGGCCGCCTTCGACAAGGTCAAGGCCGAGCACGGCACGATCGACGTGCTGGTCAACAACGCCGGCATCACCCGCGACGGCATGTTCCGCAAGATGAGCAAGGCCGACTGGGACGCGGTGATGAACACCAACCTGGACAGCATGTTCAACGTCACCAAGCAGGTGATCGAGGGCATGCTCGACAAGGGCTGGGGCCGCATCATCAACATCTCTTCGGTCAACGGCGAGAAGGGCCAGTTCGGCCAGACCAACTACTCCGCCGCCAAGGCCGGCATGCACGGCTTCACGATGGCGCTGGCGCAGGAAGTGGCCGCCAAGGGTGTGACGGTGAACACCGTGAGCCCGGGCTATATCGGCACCGACATGGTCAAGGCGATCAAGCCCGAGGTGCTGGAGAAGATCGTCGCCACGATCCCCATCAAGCGCCTGGGCACGCCGGAGGAGATCGCCGCCATCGTCGCCTGGCTGGCGGGCGAGGATTCGGGCTTCACCACCGGTGCGGATTTCTCCTGCAACGGCG
Source organism: Pelomonas sp. KK5 (assembly GCF_001984095.1). Taxonomy (GTDB): domain Bacteria; phylum Pseudomonadota; class Gammaproteobacteria; order Burkholderiales; family Burkholderiaceae_C; genus KK5. Next base: position 13,606 of record NZ_LYVQ01000063.1, on the reverse strand, counting down.
GCCTGCACATGGGCTGATTTGCTCCGCGCAAACAGAAGCGGCCTGCGGGCCGCTTTTCTGTTTACGATGCGCCCGGTTTCACATCAGCAAAGCGGGAGTTAGCAGCATGGCCATGGACGTCGTCGATTACGAGATCAAGGGCAACGAGATGCAGTTCGTCGAGGTCGAGCTCGACCCCGGCGAGGCCGCCATCGGCGAGGCCGGCAGCATGATGTTCATGGAGTCCGGCATCGCGATGGACACGGTGTTCGGCGACGGTTCGGCCAACCAGGGCGGCCTGTTCGGCAAGCTGCTGGGCGCGGGCAAGCGGCTGATCACCGGCGAGTCGCTGTTCACCACGATCTACACCAACCAGGCGCAGGGCAAGAAGCGCGTGGCCTTCGCCGCACCCTATGCCGGCAAGATCATTCCGATGGACCTGCGCCAGCTCGGCGGCACGCTGATCTGCCAGAAGGACGCCTTCCTGTGCGCGGCCCGCGGCGTGTCGCTGGGCATCGCCTTCCAGAAGCGCCTGGGCGCCGGCTTCTTCGGCGGCGAGGGCTTCATCATGGAAAAGCTGGACGGCGACGGCATGGCCTTCGTGCACGCCGGCGGCACCATCGAGCGCCGCACGCTGGCGGCCGGCGAGACGCTGTACGTGGACACGGGCTGCGTGGTCGCCTACACGCCCAGCGTGGATTTCGACATCCAGTACGTCGGCAAGATCAAGACCGCGCTGTTCGGCGGCGAGGGCCTGTTCCTGGCCAAGCTGACAGGCCCCGGCGACATCTGGTTGCAAAGCCTGCCGCTGTCTCGCCTGGCCTCGCGCATCTTCGCGGCGGCGCCGCAGCGGGGCGGGCACAAGGAAGAGGGCTCGGTGCTGGGCGGTTTCGCGGCCGGCGGGCTGCTGGGCGGCCTGATCGGCGGGGATGACGAATAATCGCGCTCTACTTCGCAGTTTTCGCAGTCCAGGATTCCCCTCCCGATGTTTCGATTTGCAGCCCTCTGGCTGGCGCTGGGTCTCGGCGTTAGCAGCATCGCTCACGCGGCCCCGCCGATCTTCGTGCTGAACTCCCTCGATGCCGACATCAGCATCGTCGACCCGGTCAGCTTCGCGCAGGTCAAGCGCATCCCGACCGGCAAGGAGCCGCACCACCTGTACCTGACGCCAGACGAGAAGTCGCTGGTGGTGGCGAATGCGCTGGGCGACTCGCTGACCTTCCTGGACCCGAAGACGGCCGAGGTGCAGCAGGTGCTGCGCGGTGTTTCCGACCCCTATCACCTGCGCTTCTCGCCGGACATGAAGTGGTTCGTCACCGCGGCGAACCGGCTGGACTTCGTGGCCGTCTACCGCTGGGTGCCCAAGGACGCGGCCAACCCGCTGCAGCTGGTCAAGCGCATCCCGGCGCCGAAGACGCCCAGCCACCTGAACATCGACAGCAAGAGCAGCACGCTCTACGCCAGCCTGCAGGACAGCGACCAGCTGATGGCCATCGACCTGGCCACGCAGACGCCGCGCTGGACGATCCCGGTCGGCAAGATGCCGGCCGACATCTTCATCACGCCGGACGACAAGCACATCCTCGTCGGCCTCACCGGCGGCAGCGAGGTCGAGGTCTACGACATCTCCGACGGCGGCAAGACGCCGGCGAAGCTGGTGCGCAAGATCCCGACCGGCAAGGGCGCGCACTCCTTCCGCGCCTGGGGCGACCACCGCCACGTGCTGGTCAGCAACCGCGCCGGCAACACGATCAGCAAGATCGACCTGCAGAGCTTCTCGGTCGTCGACACCTACCCGGCGCCCAGCGGCCCGGACGACATGGAGGTGCTCGGCGACGGCAAGACGCTGCTGGTCACCTCGCGCTGGGCCGGCAAGCTGACGATGATCGACACGGTGGCGCACAAGGTGGTGAAGCAGGTCAAGGTGGGCAAGTCGCCGCACGGCGTCTGGACGCTGGACCACATGCCGCGCCTGTGATGCTCAAGCGCCGTGCAGTTCTGGCGTTAGCAGTCGCCACGCCACTGGCCCTGGCGCAGCCTTGCGACAAGCCCGTCTACCTCACCTTCGACACCGGCCACATGGGCGTGGCCCCGCTGATCGCCGAGACGCTGAAGAAGTTCGACGCCAGGGCCACCTTCTTCCTCGCCAACGAACCCACGCTGACCGGCGGCATGACGCTGGACGCGCAGTGGGCGCCGTGGTGGAAGGAGCGGGCCGCCGAGGGGCACGACTTCGGCGCCCACACCTGGGACCACGACATCTGGCTGGAAGACCTGCCCGATGCCGAAGGCAAGGTCGAGCGCTTCAAGTTCCGCACGGTGGCCGGCAACAACACGCCGGTGATCCGCGAACTGAGCGCCGAGCAGTATTGCGAGAGCCTGAAGAAGGTGAACACGCGCTTCGAGGAGATGACCGGCCGGCCGCTGGACCCCATCTTCCGCGCGCCCGCCGGCAAGGCCTCCAAGGCGCTGCTGGCGGCGGCGCAGCGCTGCGGCTTCCACCATGTCGGCTGGAGCACGGCGGGCTTCCTCGGCGACGAGCTGCCTTCCGACAGGTTCCCGAACGCCATGCTGCTCGAGAAGGCGCTGAAGAACATCAAGCCAGGCGACATCCTGCTGGCCCACCTGGGCATCTGGTCGCGCCAGGACGCCTGGGCGCCGGCGGTACTGGAGCCGCTGATGCAGGGATTGAAGGAGCGCGGCATGTGCTTCGCGCCCTTGCATGAAAATCCGCGTTATGCGGTCCTGATGCGGCCCACCCGGGCCGGCGGAGGCCCGAGGACGACAGCCAAGTAAGTCAATGATGGACTGGTTCAGCGACCTCTTCAGCCAGTGTCAGGCCTGGGTCTACGAGACCCTGGTGCAGCCCGTCGTCTTCGGCCTGGGCTACGGCAACCTGCTGGAAGACGCCTTCGACGCCACCGGCTGGCTGCTGGTGGGCCTGCTGCAGATCACGGTGATGCTGGTCTTCATCGGCGCGCTGGAGCGCCTGTACCCGGCCGAGCCCGTGACCGACCGGCGCGCGGTCCGCGTGGACATCCTCTACACGCTGATCCATCGCCTGGGCCTGTTCCGCCTCGCGCTGTTCTTCGCGATCGACCCGCTGTGGGATGCGCTGTCCGGCGAGATGCGCCTGGCCGGCATCGAGACCTTCCAGCTCGATGCGCTGTGGCCCGGCGTCACCGACGTGGCCTGGGTCAGCTTCCTGGTCTACCTGGTCGTCTTCGACTTCGCCAACTACTGGCTGCACCGCGCGCAGCACGGCTTCGAGTGGTGGTGGCAGCTGCATGCGCTGCACCACAGCCAGCGGCAGATGACGATGTGGAGCGACAGCCGCAACCACCTGCTGGACGACCTGATCATCGACAGCGCCTTCGTGCTGCTGGCACGGCTGATCGGCGTGCCGCCGGGGCAGTTCATCGCGCTGGTGGCGGTGTCGCAGCTGCTGGAGAACCTGCAGCATGCGAACACGAAGCTGTGGTTCGGCGCGGTGCTGGAGCGCGTGCTGGTGAGCCCGCGCTTCCACCGCCTGCACCACTCGATCGGCTTCGGCCACGAGACCGACGGCCGCGGCACGCTGGGCGGCCACAACTTCGCGGTGCTCTTTCCGGTCTGGGACGTGCTGTTCGGCACCGCCAGCTTCGAGCTGCGCTGGGATCCGACGGGCGTGCGCGATCAGTTGATCGAAGAAGGTGGGCGTGACTACGGCCGCGGCTTCTGGGCGCAACAATGGCTCGGCCTGAAACGTCTTGTCCGGAGAACGAGCTGATGGTCAACACGATGGCCCGCGTGGCCGATGCCTTCTGGCGCGCGGTCGCCTACTGCCTGCATCCGCAGGTGATCCTGCTCTCGCTGGCGCCGCTGATCCTGTCGGCCGGCATCACTTTCGGCCTGGGCTGGTTCTTCTGGGAAGCGGCAGTCGATGGCGTGCGCCACACGATGGAGCAGTGGCAGATCCTCAACTCGATGCTGGGCTGGCTGGACTACATCGGCGCCAACGGCTTCCGCTCGGTGCTGGCGCCGCTGGTGGTGCTGGCGCTGGCGCTGCCGGTGGTCATCGTGATCAGCCTGCTGCTGGTGGCGCTGATGATGACGCCGGCGCTGGTGAACCTGGTGGCGCGGCGGCGCTATGCGGCGCTGGAGCGCAAGCACGGCACGGCCGTCTGGATCGGCGCGCTGTGGGGCGTGTGGAACTCGCTGCTGGCGCTGGTCGCGCTGGTCGTCAGCATGCCCTTCTGGCTGATCCCGCCGCTGGTGCTGATCGTGCCGCCGCTGATCTGGGGCTGGCTGGGCTACCGGGTGTTCTCCTTCGATGCGCTGTCGGACCACGCCTCCAAGGAGGAGCGCCGCCAGATCATGCGCGAGCACCGCATCCCGCTGCTGACGATGGGCCTGGTCACCGGCTACCTCAGTGCGCTGCCGGCGGCGATCTGGGCGATCGGCGTGGCGGCGGTGGTGCTGGCGCCCTTCCTGATCGTGGCGTCCATCTGGCTGCACATGCTGGTGTTCGCCTTCTCCACGCTGTGGTTCACGCATTACTGCATGACGGCGCTGCACGAGCTGAGGCTGCGCCAGTCTGCCGTGCCGCCGGCCACGCAGATGGTCGTCGAAGTGCGCGACGAGCACGAGCCGCTGCTGCCCAACCCGGATACGCCCCTGCCATGACGAACATCGGCCTCATCATCATCGGCGACGAGATCCTGTCCGGCAAACGCCAGGACAAGCACCTGTCCAAGTTCATCGAGATCCTGGCCGAGCGCGGCCTCGCGCTGTCCTGGGCCCGCTACCTGGGCGACGACCGGGCGCTGATCGTCGAGGAACTGAAGCGCGCCTTCGCCAGCGGCGACCTCGTCATCAGCTGCGGCGGCATCGGCGCCACGCCGGACGACCACACCCGCCAGGCCGCCGCCGCCGCGCTGGGGCAAGACCTGGCCCTGCATCCCGAGGCCCGCGAGCTGATCTGGCAGCGGGTGCTGCAGACGGCCGCCGAGCAGGGGACGACACCGGACCCCGATCACCCCGACACGCTGCGCCGCTTCGAGATGGGCCAGTTCCCGTCCGGCGCGCGGATCATCCCGAACCCGTACAACAAGATCCCCGGCTTCTACGTCGGCGACGTGCATTTCGTCCCCGGCTTCCCGGTGATGGCCCATCCGATGATGGCCTGGGTGCTGGACGAACGCTATCCGCACCTGCGGCGCACCGTCGGCGTGCTCGAGAAGTCGCTGATCGTCCAGGGCGCGATGGAGGCCACGCTGACGCCGCTGATGGAGACCATCGAGGCCGATTTTCCCGGCATCAAGGTCTTCAGCCTGCCCAGCGTGGACCACCCGCAGTGGGGGCGCCATATCGAGCTGGGCGTCAAGGGCGAGGCCATCCACCTGGACGCTGCCTACGCCGCGCTCAAGGCCGGCCTGGTCCACTATGGTGCAACCGTAGGCACTGAACTGGTGCGATGATTTGCGCCTGGGTGCACCATTGTGGGCGGCGAGATCCGCCGTCCTTTGGTGCATCCGACGCATAATGCCGCGGCGCTCGGGGCAGCGCCCATTGGCACACAAACTGCTTTGTCGATGGGAGCGGCGTTCTTTCTTCCCAAGGCGAGCGCGTGCCGAATTCGAATTACCCAACCCAACAGTCCGCTACTAGGAGCAATTGATGGCCAAGACCGTCGCCGATGTGATGAGCATGGTGAAGGACAACGAAGTCAAGTTCGTCGACTTCCGCTTCACCGATACCCGGGGCAAGGAACAGCACGTGACGGTGCCGGTTTCCCACTTCGATGACGACAAGTTCACGTCGGGCCACGCCTTTGACGGCTCCTCGATCGCCGGCTGGAAGGGCATCGAAGCCTCCGACATGCTGCTGATGCCGGACCCGAACACCGCCAACATCGACCCCTTCTTCGAAGAGCCGACGCTGATCCTGTCCTGCGACGTGGTCGACCCGGCCGACGGCAAGGCCTATGAGCGCGACCCGCGTTCGCTGGCCAAGCGCGCCGAGGCTTACCTGAAGTCCTCCGGCCTGGGCGACACCGCCTACTTCGGCCCGGAACCCGAATTCTTCATCTTCGACTCGGTCCGCTGGGGCAACGAGATGTCCGGTTCGTTCTTCAAGATCGAATCGGAAGAGGGCGCCTGGAACTCGGGCAAGGAATACGAGCACGGCAACAGCGGCTACCGTCCGACCGTCAAGGGCGGCTACTTCCCCGTGCCCCCGGTCGACAGCGGCCAGGACATGCGCTCGGAGATGTGCCTGATCCTGGAACAGATGGGCATCCCCGTCGAAGTCCACCACCATGAAGTGGCCAACGCCGGCCAGATGGAAATCGGCACCAAGTTCAGCTCGCTGGTCCAGCGCGCCGACTGGCTGCAGCTGCAGAAGTACATCATCCAGAACGTCGCCCACGCCTACGGCAAGACCGCGACCTTCATGCCCAAGCCGCTGGTCGGCGACAACGGCTCCGGCATGCACGTTCACCAGTCGGTCTGGAAGGACGGCAAGAACCTGTTCGCCGGCGACGGCTATGCCGGCCTGAGCGAGTTCGCCCTGTACTACATCGGCGGCATCATCAAGCACGCCCGTGCGCTGAACGCGATCACGAACCCCGGCACCAACAGCTACAAGCGCCTGGTCCCCGGCTTCGAAGCCCCGGTCAAGCTGGCCTACTCGGCCAAGAACCGCTCGGCCTCGATCCGCATCCCGTACGTGGCGAACCCGAAGGGCCGCCGCATCGAGGCGCGCTTCCCGGATCCTTCCGCCAACCCGTACCTGGCCTTCTCGGCCCTGCTGATGGCCGGCCTGGACGGCGTGGAAAACAAGATCCATCCGGGCGAAGCCGCCACGAAGGACCTGTACCACCTGCCGCCGGAAGAAGACGCGAAGATCCCGACCGTCTGCCACAGCCTGGACCAGGCGCTGGACTACCTGGACAAGGGCCGCGCGTTCCTGACCAAGGGCGGCGTGTTCACCGACTCGTACATCGATGCCTACATCGAACTGAAGATGCAGGAAGTGACCCGCTTCCGCATGGCGACCCACCCGGTCGAGTTCGACATGTACTACTCGCTGTGATCCGGAATGGCGGCATGCGTCACGCGTACCGCCTAGCTCCGGGCACGACCCGCAAAGGACGGCTTCGGCCGTCCTTTTTCTTGCCGGTGTTACATGTGCTTGCCCCGCACGCCGGCATCGTTCCAGGCAGCAACATGCTTGGGCCACAATGCCGCCATGCGATCGCTCCTTCCCCTGCTGCTGACGATGGCGACCAGCGCCGCTTCGGCCGCCGTGTACCGCTGCCCCGGGCCGCCGGTGCTCTACACCGACGCGCTGTCCCCGCGCGAGGCGATGGAGCGCGGCTGCAAGACGCTGGAAGGGCAGCCGATCACGGTGATCCAGGCGCAGAAGCCGCGTACTGCGACAGCCACGGCCTCATCGGCCTCGGGAGCTGAAGGTGGCGCCCGGGTCGACCCCAGCCAGCAGCGCCAGCGCGACGACGAGCGCCGCCGCGTGCTGCAGGACGAACTGCGCGCCGCCGAAGGCCGCCTGGCCGCCACGCAGGCCGAGTACCAGGGCGGCAATGGCGAGAAGCAGGGCGACGAGGCCCGCAACTACCAGAAGTACCTCGACCGCATGGCCGAGCTCAAGGCCAGCATCAATCGCCAGCAGAGCGATATCGACGCCCTCAAGCGCGAGATATCAAAGCTCCCCTGACCGGCCTCCTGGCGGAGGTCCGCCACCATGATCGACATCCACAAGCGCGAAGTCGCCGACTTCGGCGCCTTCGACACGCTCGCCACCATGGTGGCGGTCATCCAGCCCAGCGGCGAATGCCTGTTCGCCAACACCGCCTTCGAGAACGTGCTGCGCCTGTCGCGCCGCGCGGTGCAGCGGGGCAACCTGCTGGACTGGTTCGCCGACTCGGCCTCGCTCACCGATGCGGTGGCCGGCGTGGCCCGCAATGCCTACTCCAGCAGCCGCCTCGAGGCCCAGCTGCGCTGCGGCGCGCGGCCGCACGAGGAACTGCTGCCGGTCCATGTGATCGTTTCCCAGATGGAGCAGGCCGGCGGCCATAGCGGGGCCGTGCTGGTGGAGCTGATCGAGAACGCCCAGCAGACGCGCCAGGACCGCGAGGAGCGCACGCTGGACCAGGTGCAGGCCACCAAGGAGCTGACCCGCAACCTCGCCCACGAGATCAAGAACCCGCTGGGCGGCATCCGCGGCGCGGCGCAGCTGCTGGCGATGGAGCTGGACGACCCGGAGATGAACGAATACACGCAGGTGATCATCCACGAGGTGGACCGCCTGCAGTCGCTGGTGGACCGGCTGCTGGCGCCGCACCGCCATGCCCAGGTGGTCGGCGACGTCAACATCCACGAGATCTGCGAACGCGTGCGCATGATCATCATGGCCGAGTACCCGCGCGGGCTGACGGTGGAGCGCGACTACGACGCCTCGCTGCCCGATTTCCGCGGCGACCGCGAGCAGCTGATCCAGGCGGTGCTGAACATCGTGCAGAACGCCGCCCAGGCCCTGCATGCGCGCATTGCGGCCGGCGATGCGGTGATCGTGTTGCGCACCCGCGTCGCTCGTCAGGTCACGCTCAGCAAGCAGCGCTGGCGCTTGGCATTGGAATTGCATGTGGAGGACAACGGCCCCGGCGTGCCGGTGGAGATCCTGGACCGCATCTTCTATCCCCTCGTGTCGGGGCGTGACGGTGGCACCGGTCTGGGCTTGACGCTGGCCCAGACGATCGCCCAGCAGCACCAGGGCATGATCGACTGCGAGAGCGAACCGGGCCGGACCGATTTCCGCATGACCCTGCCGCTGCCCTGACCACAAGTCGTGGCGGCGGACGGGGTTGCAGTGAAGTTAGAAGGTTTTCGACAGGACACGCATGAAATCCATCTGGGTTGTTGACGACGACCACTCCATCCGCTTCGTGCTCGAGAAGGCGCTGGCCCGCGAGGGGCTGCCGGTCCGCAGCTTCTCCAACGCGCGCGAACTGCTTGCCGCGCTGGACGAGGGCGACAGCCCGCAGGTGCTGGTCTCCGACATCCGCATGCCCGGCGGTTCCGGCCTCGATCTGCTGGGCAAGGTGAAGGAGCGCCTGCCGGGGCTGCCGGTCATCATCATGACCGCCTACTCCGACCTCGACAGCGCCGTCTCCGCCTTCCAGGGCGGCGCCTTCGAGTACCTGCCCAAGCCCTTCGACGTGCCGCGCGCCGTCGAGCTGATCCGCCGCGCGCAGGAGGAGAGCCAGCGCGAATCGGTGGCGGAGGAATCCTCCGCACAGGTGCCCGAGATGCTGGGCCAGGCCCCGGCGATGCAGGACGTGTTCCGTGCCATCGGCCGGCTCTCGCAGAGCAACGTGACCGTGCTGATCACCGGCGAATCCGGCTCCGGCAAGGAGCTGGTGGCCCGCGCGCTGCACAAGCACAGCCCCCGCTCCGACGGGCCCTTCGTCGCGATCAACACCGCCGCGATCCCGAAGGACCTGCTGGAGAGCGAGCTGTTCGGCCATGAGCGCGGCGCCTTCACCGGCGCGCAGGCGACACGCCGCGGCCGCTTCGAGCAGGCCGACGGCGGCACGCTGTTCCTGGACGAGATCGGCGACATGCCGCTGGATCTGCAGACCCGCCTGCTGCGCGTGCTGTCCGACGGCCAGTTCTACCGCGTCGGCGGCCACAGCCCGATGAAGAGCAATGTCCGCGTGATCGCGGCGACGCACCAGAACCTGGAAGAGCGGGTGCGCCAGGGCGCCTTCCGCGAGGACCTGTTCCACCGCCTGAACGTGATCCGCCTGCGCCTGCCGGCGCTGCGCGAGCGGCGCGAGGACATCGGCGTGCTGGCCCGCTACTTCCTGCAGCGCAGCGCCACCGAGCTGGGCGTGGAGCCCAAGCGCCTGTCCGATGCCGCGCTGGCCCGCCTGGTCGGCTTCGACTTCCCGGGCAACGTGCGCCAGCTGGAAAACATCTGCCACTGGCTGAGCGTGATGGCGCCCAGCCAGGTCGTGGAGCCGAAGGATCTGCCGCAGGACCTGCTGGTGACCAGTTCGCCGGCCCCGCAGGCCGCGGCGCCTGGCCTGGCCGTGGCGGCGCCCGGCGAGACCGCACCGGCCCTGCCCAGCTTCGGCGCCGGCCCGGATGCCTGGGTGGCCGAGATGGCCCGCGAGGCCCGCCGCCTGCTCAATGCCGGCGAGCCCGACGTGTGGGACGCACTGACCCGCCGTTTCGAGGCCAGCCTGATCCTGACCGCGCTGGACGTGACCCGTGGCCGCCGCATCGAGGCCGCGCAGAAGCTGGGCATCGGCCGCAACACGATCACCCGCAAGATCCAGGAACTGGGGCTGGAGCCTTGAGCCTGCGAATCGAACTCGACGACCTCAGCCGCCCGCAGATCCACGCGCTGCTGCAGGAGCACCTGGACAGCATGTATGCGCTGTCGCCCCCGGAGAGCGTGCACGCGCTGGACTTGTCCAAGCTGCGCAAACCCGAGATCAGCTTCTGGTCCGTGTGGGACGGCGACACGCTGCTCGGCTGCGGCGCGCTGAAGGAGCTGGACGCCACGCATGGCGAGGTCAAGTCCATGCGCACGCCCGAGGCGCTGCGTGGCCGCGGCGCCGGGCGCGCGGTGCTGGCCCACATCATCGAGACCGCGCGCTCGCGCGGATACAAGCGGCTGAGCCTGGAGACGGGCCCGGCTGATGGTGGTTTCGCGGCCGCTCACGGGCTCTACGAGAAGTTCGGCTTCCGCTACTGCGGGCCTTTCGCCGACTACAGCTTGGATCCATTCAGCGCCTTCATGACGCTGGAGCTTTCCTAGCGGAACGACCCAGCCAGATCGCCAGGCCCTGGGCATTCAGCTCGATGTCCAGTTCCAGCAGCTCCAGCACCCGCTGCGGCGGCATGTCGCAGCCGTGTTCGGCCACGCGGTGCAGGTAGATGGCCGACAGACCCGCTTTGAGCGCCTCGTGCCGGTCCGGCGCCGAGCGCAGGGCTGAAGCCATCGCCACCGTCTCGTCGATCTCGTCCAGCAGCAGCGCGGCGAGGCGCGGGACCTCGCCGATGCGGGCGTAGTGGGTCAGGTACATGCAGGCCGGCTCGAAGCTCATCATCCGCTCGATCGAGCGCCGCAGCGCCTCCGGCTCGAACTGCACCGGCGTGCTGGTCGGCATGATCCACGGGCCCTGCGCGGCGGTGTCGAACTCGCGGTAGCTGAGGCCGAAGGTGTCGCCGGTGAACCAGCCGCGCGAGCGTTCGTCCCAGATGCAGTGGTGGTGGCGGGCGTGGCCGGGCGTGTCGATGAGGGTCAGCGTCCGCGTGCCGATGGCCAGGCGCTGGCCGTCGTGGCTGGCTTCGGCCCGTTCGGCCGGCACGGCGACCAGCTGGCCATACGAGCGCTGCATCTCTTCCTCGCCATAGACGGCCGTGGCGCCGGCCCACAGCACGCTCGGATCCACCATGTGCCGCATGCCGCGCGGATGGACCAGCAGCCGCGCTGCGGGCAGCTCCCGCATCAGCAGCCCGGCGCCGCCGGCGTGGTCCAGGTGGACATGCGTGGGGATCACCCAGTCCACGGCGTCCCGGGCCAGGCCCAGGTGCTCCAGCGCCGCCAGCAGCCGCGGCACCGCATGGTTCGTCCCGGTGTCGATGAAGGCGGCGCGGCCGCTGTCCACCAGCAGGAAGGCGGCGTCGAAGCGCGGGCGCTGGAAGCCGGTGTCGATGGCGTAGAGCCCCTCGCCCAGCGGTTCGATGAAGTCCATGGAGGCGGTCCTTAGAATCGCCGCACGATAACGCACAGGACAGACCGCGCATGGCCGTTCACGAGATTCTGAAGATGGGTGACCCGCGGCTGCTGCGGGTGGCGCAACCGGTGCCGGCTGAACAGTTCGGCACGCCCGAGCTGAAGGCCCTGGTGGCCGACATGTTCGAGACGATGAAGGCCGCCAACGGCGCGGGCCTGGCGGCGCCGCAGATCGGCGTGGACCTGCAGCTGGTGATCTTCGGCTACCAGAGCAACCCGCGTTACCCGGACGCCCCGCCGGTGCCGCCGACGGTGCTGCTGAACCCGGTCATCACGCCGCTGGGCGAGGCACTGGCCGAGGGCTGGGAGGGCTGCCTCTCGGTGCCCGGGCTGCGCGGCGTGGTCGAGCGCTTCGACCGCATCCGCTATAGCGGCTTCGATGCGGACGGCAATGCCATCGAGCGCGAGGCCGACGGCTTCCACGCCCGCGTGGTGCAGCACGAGTGCGACCACCTGATGGGCGTGCTCTACCCGATGCGGGTCAAGGATTTCAGCCGCTTCGGCTTCACCTCCGTGCTGTTCCCGGAACTGGATCCAGACGCGGACGACTGAGTCCCCTCCATCATTCCATCTGTTGAAATTGTTTGTAAGCCGGTCGGCCGGGACCGGAGCTTGCCCGTTGTAGTCGGGCAATGGAGTCATTCGCATGAAGGCAGCAGCACTCGCATCCTCAAGCTCTACCGCGCGATGGGCGCGCTTTCGCATCGCCCTGATGTCCGGCCTGCTGGTCGGGCTCGCGCTGTTCATCCACCAGGCGGCACGGGCCCAGCCCGGCGATGACCCGCCCGCCGTGGTCGCCCGCGTCGGCGAGGTGATCGGCGACGCCTGGCTGTTCGACTCCGAGACCCGCGAATGGACGCGCCTGATGCGCAACCAGACGATCGGCGAGGGCGACCAGCTGCGCACCGACGACCGCTCCCGCGTGGCCCTGCGCATCGGCTCCACCAGCGTCTGGGTGGACGAGCGCAGCGACCTGAACCTGCGCCGCCTGGACGAAGGCCGCATGGTGCTGCAACTGGACCGCGGCGACCTGGGCCTGCGCCTGCGCAGCAACGAGGTCGTCGGCGACACCCGGGTGCAGACCAGCGACGGCGACATGCTGCCCGAGCGCGAGGGCCTGTACCGCGTCGAGCAGCTCGATGACAACCGCGGCAGCCGCGCCTATGTCTGGCAGGGCCGTCTGCGCTTCGAGCCGGCACGTGGCGGCGACATCCCCCCGACGGTGCTGCAGAGCGGCGAACAGGCCGAATTCTGGTGGGCCGGCGGCCCGCGCGTCGAGCGCAACCGCCTGTCCAGCGACGGCTTCGGCGACTGGATGGTGGCCGAGGACCGGCGCGAGAGCGACGGCATCGCCGTGGCCCGCCGCTATGTCTCGCCGGAGATGACCGGCATCGAGGATCTGGACCGCAATGGACGCTGGGAACAGTCGTCCGATTACGGGGCGATCTGGTACCCGACCGCCGTCGGCTCGGACTGGGCCCCGTACCGCGACGGCCACTGGGTCTGGACGCGCGCCTGGGGCTGGACCTGGGTGGACGATGCGCCCTGGGGCTTCGCCCCCTTCCACTATGGCCGCTGGGTGCAATACCGCGGCCGCTGGTGCTGGGCGCCGGGCGCCTATGTGCAGCGCCCGGTCTATGCGCCGGCGCTGGTGGCCTGGGTCGGCGGCGGCAACTGGAGCGTCAGCATCGGCGCCGGCCGCAATGCGCCGCCGCGCTATGGCTGGTATCCGCTGGCGCCGCGGGAGGTCTATGTGCCGCCGTTCCGCCACTCGCCGGTCTACGAGCGCCGCGTCAACGCCGACCACGGCCCGATGCAGGGC
>NZ_LYVQ01000062.1 GCF_001984095.1 Pelomonas sp. KK5 | reverse complement strand
CTCGGTGGTCGGGGTTGGGGCGCTGTCGTGCTCGGGCAGCGCGAGGATGGCGTCGAGCTGGCTCTGGGTGAGCCGGCGCTCGGGCGCCTCGATCTGGGCTTCTGTGTTCACGGGCATGTCTCCATCGGGGCCTGCGATGGATGAGACAATATATCTAAAAATGTCTCATTGACTTGTGGATTACCCGCGGGTCAGCGGAGCACGGCGGACACGATGAAGCGCTGGATGAAGCGCCGCAGTTCGCGGTCGCTGATCTCCACCGCCTCGACCTTGGTCAGCAGCGTGGCCTGCGACAGCGTCAGCCAGCTCGAGATCTCGTCCAGGCTCAGGTCAGCGGCGAGTTCGCCACGCTGGTGCGCGTCGCTGAGCAGGCTGCCCCACAGCGCGCGGCTGGATGTCTGGAAGTGCGAGCTGGGGTCGGCGGAGCGCGAGGCGGTGGCGGCGAACTCCGACAGCAGGCGCACCCGCGGGTTGCGGTGCGCGATGCGCGTGGACAAGAGCAGGCATTCGACCAGCGTGGCTTCCAGCGAGAGGCCCTTCTTCAGCTGCTTGCGCAGCTCTGCGTTGACCTTCTCGGCCTCCACCTCGCCCAGGCGCTCGGCCACGGCCTCCTTGCTGGTGAAGTAGCGGTACAGGGTGGCGCGCGACAGGCCCGCCTGCTGGGCGATGTCGTCCATCGTCGTCTTGCGGATGCCGTAGCGCTCGAAGCATTCGGCGGCGGCCTCGACGATCTGCGCTTCGGTGCTTTCGCGCGCGGTGGGGGACGGAATGGTCATGCGGGCAGTCTACGTGCGCCTCCGTCGTCGAAATCGTCGGAAGGGACGAGGCCCCCGCGCGCCCGCGCGGCGATGCTGTGGCACAAACGAAGGAGACACCCGATGCAGGGCAGATTGATCGACGCCATCAAGTGGTGGGCACGCGAGCGCGCGGCGCAGGACGCCATCATCAGCAGCACCGGCCGCGTCACGCACGGCGAACTGGAGCGCTGGTCCGCCGCCATCGGCGACTGGCTGCTGGCCGAGGGGCTGCAGCCCGGCGACCGCGTCACCATCCACGCCACCAACTGCCTCGAATGGTGCGTGATGGCGGTGGCCGTGATGGACGCCGGCGGCCTGCTGGCGCCGCTGAACCCGCGCTTCACCGCCAGCGAGGCCCGCTACGTGCTGGGCCGCTACGAGCCGAAGTTCCTGTTCCACGACGCCGCCCGCGAGCCGGTGGCGCAGGAGGCGCTGGAGGGCCTGCCGGGCGTTCGCTGCTGGCCGCTGCTCGCCACCGTCGAGCGCTTCCGCCATGTCCAGCCGGCGCCCGTGCGCCCGGTGCGCGCGGGCATCACGCCGGACACGCCGGTCGTCATCATCGGCACCAGCGGCTCGACCGGCTATCCGAAGGGCGTCGTCTACAGCCACCGCACGATGATGGGCGGCTTCGCCGACCTGGTGCTGGCGCATCCGCATGCGATGGACAAGCCGCGCACGATGATGTTCGGCCCGCTTTGCATGTCGGCCGGCTACTACGTGCTGCTGCTGGCGCTGGTCTACGGCGGCACCGTCTTCGTCGAGGATGCCTTCGACCCGGTGAAGGCGCTGCGCCGCGTCGGCGAGGACCGCATCACCATCCTGATGGGCGTGCCGGTGTTCTTCGAACGCATGGCGGCCAGCGCCGAGTTCGCCGGCACCGACACGTCGAGCATCCGCATGATGCAGTGCGGCGGCGCGCGGGTCAGCGCGAGACTGATCGAGGCCTGGCGCAGCAAGGGCCTGGTGTTCCAGCAGATGTACGGACAGACCGAGGCCGGCGGCAACGCGACGATCAACCCGCTGGGCAGCGCCGTCGCGCACCCGACCAGTTGCGGCCGCGGCATGCCCTTCACGCGGCTGGCCACGATCGACGAATCGGGCCGGCCTTGCCCGCCCGGAACGCCCGGCGAGATCGTCATCCAGGGCCCGGCGCTGATGGTCGGCTACTGGCGCGACCCGGAGGCCACGGCCAAGGTGATGGGTGCGGACGGCTGGCTGCGCACGGGCGACCTCGGCGTGATGGACGAGAACGGGCTGCTGACCTTCGTCGACCGCCTGAAGGACATCATCATCTCCGGCGGGGTCAACAT
This sequence comes from Pelomonas sp. KK5, assembly GCF_001984095.1. GTDB lineage: Bacteria > Pseudomonadota > Gammaproteobacteria > Burkholderiales > Burkholderiaceae_C > KK5. The sequence continues at coordinate 27,780 of NZ_LYVQ01000062.1, read as the reverse complement.
CTCGGCCGCGGAGATCGAGCGGGTGGTGGCGGACTTCCCCGGCGTCGAGGAGGTGGCTGCGATTGCCGCCAAGGATGAGCGCTTCGGCGAGACGCCGATGGCCGTGGTCTACGCCCCGCGCGGGCTGGACGTGGCGGCACTGGTGGCCCACTGCAACACGCACCTGAGCGACTACAAGGTGCCGCGCTATGTGGCGGTCCATGCGGAACCGCTGCCGCGGCTGCCGGCGGGCAAGCTGTCGAAGCTGGCGCTGCGCAAGCAGTATGAGCGGGCGCATGTGGACCTGCCGCGGGTGCGTTGAGATGAAGCTTTCATGCGCTAGTCCAAGCCCCGTTCGGGCCGAGGTATCGAAGCCCTCTGCCCACTGTTGCCTGGGCCCTTCGATACCTCAGGGCGAACGGGCCAAGCGTGATGCCACGCCTGATAAGAACATCTGACATGGAAACCCTGTTCTCAGGCACACGCTGCACGCTGACCCGCCATGGCGAGGCCGTCGCCCTGCTCGCGCTGCACAACCCACCCGAAGGCTTCTTCGACCCGCAGAGCGAGCGCGAAGTGCTGCAGGCGCTGGACGTCACCGACACCCTCGACGGCCTGCGCGCGCTGATCCTCCACGGCCGTGACCCCGGCATGTTCGTGCGCCACTACGACGTCAAGGAGCTGGAGCGCATCGGCCGGGCGCTGCTGGCGCGTGACCTGCGCTTCTCGCCGGACAGCCCGCCGCCGCCCGGCGGCTTCCACAAGATCCTCGAACGACTGGAGGCGGCACCGTATCTCTCCATCGCCGCCATCAACGGCTGGTGCATGGGCGGCGGGCTGGAGCTGGCGCTGGGCTGCCACCTGCGCTATGCCCAGCCGGGCGACTACCGCATCGGCCTGCTGGAGGTGCAACTGGGCCTGATCCCGGGCGCCGGCGGCACGCAGCGGCTGAGCCGCGCGGTCGGGCCGGCGAGGGCGCTGGAGATGCTGCTGCTGGGCACTTGTGTCACGCCCGAGGAGGCCGCCAGGCTGGACCTGGTCCACGCGCTGGTGCCCGATGCGCTGGCCCATGCGCTGGACGTGGCCGCCACGCTGGCGCGCCGCCCACCGGAAGTGCTGCAGCATCTCGTCCACCTGCATCGCGACGCGCAAGACCTGACCCCGCATGAGGGCATGGCCCGCGAGCGCGGCGCCTTCTCGCAGGTGCTGCGCCTGCCGCAGACGCTGCAGACGATGGCCGACTACAACGCCGGCCGCATCACAGTACCTGAAGTTCCTGCGTGTAGAACAGCGCAGACGCCGGCAGGTCGATGAAGTTGCGCTCGTCGTCCAGCAGCTCCAGCGCCGCAGCGCGGCAGGCCTCGGGGCTGCCTTCGGCGCCGTCCGCCTCGAACCAGATCTCGGCCACGCCGTCGTAGGGCGCGGCGCCGCCGCGCGCGCGGGACGGCGCGGCGAAGCTCGCATCGTCCATCGTGTGGCTCTGCACGTAGCGGCGGATGCCCAGCAGCCGCGCGCGAGCCTGCACCCGCGGCGCATGCTGCTCGCGCCAGTAGGCCTGGAACGCGTCGCGGCTCAGGTGGGGCAGACGCTTCAGGCAGAAGATGATCTTGATCATCATGCCGGTTCCGGCGAGACGCCCACCAGCAGCTTGCCCTCGTTGCGGCCGCTGAACAGCAGCTGCATCGCGTCGACGGCGTTCTCGAGGCCCGGGACCACATGGTCGCGCCAGTGAAGCCGGCCCTGCTGCACCCAGGCGCCGAGTTCTCCGAAGGCCTCCTTCGCATGCGGCAGGTGATCGATGACGATGAAGCCCTCGATGCGCAGCCGCTGCATCAGGATGCGCTCGAAGTTGGCCGGCCCGGCCACCGGCCCCTCGCTCTGGTAGCCCGAGATCAAGCCGCACAGCACCATGCGGCCGAAGGTGTTCATGCGCTCGAAGACGGCGTTCATGATGTCGCCACCGACGTTCTCGAAATCGAGATCGATGCCGTTCGGGCAATGCCGGTCCAGCGCCGCGCCGACGTCCTCGTTGCGGTAGTCGATCGACGCGTCGAAGCCGAGCTCCCCGGTCAGCCAGCGGCACTTCGCCTCGCCGCCGGCGATGCCGACGACCCGCGCGCCGCGCAGCTTGGCGATCTGCCCCGCCACCGAGCCGACGGCGCCGGCCGCGGCCGAGACGACCACGGTGTCGCCCGCCTTCACCTGGCCCACTTTCACCATGCCGGCCCAGGCCGTCAGTCCGGTGTTGCCGAGCACGCTCATCGCCGCCGTCAGCGGCACGCCGGGCTGGCGTCGCACGCGGGCGACGGCCTGCGCCGGCACGTCCGATACGGTCTCCCAGCCGGCCAGGCCGACGAGCACCAGGTCGCCCGCCTTGAATCGCTCCGAGCGCGACTCGACGACCTCGCCCAGCGTCGTGCCGCGCATCGCCTGGCCGATGGCGATCGGTGGCAGGTACTGCTCGCGCTCGCTCATCCAGATGCGCTGGGTCGGATCCAGCGAGAGATAGATGTTGCGCACGCGCACGTGTTCGGGGGCGAGGGCGCCGCTCGCATACTCGACCAGTTCCAGGTCGTCGTGGGCGATCGCGCCGGTGGGGCGGCGCCGCAACTGCCAGCGCAGGGGTTTCGAGCTAGTCGTCATGCGGCGATCCTAGGCAGGCGGTGAGTGCCGCAGATCGTCGGTTGCGACGATTCGCCGCGCGGGGCCATCGGGACAATCGGCCGCAAAGGCTTAGAGGAGACCCGCCGTGATCACGCTCTATCACACGACCGATGCCCGCTCCTTCCGCGCGCTGTGGCTGCTCGAGGAAATGAAGCAGCCCTATGCGCTGAAGACCATGGTGTTCCCGCCGCGGCAGAGCACGCCCGAGTACCTGGGCATCAACCCGACCGGCTCGGTGCCGACGCTGACCGATGGCGACCTGACCATCCATGAATCGGCCGCGATCCTGGAGTTCCTGGCCGTCCGCTATCCCTCCGGCGATCTGGCCGTGGGCAGCGACGAACCCGCCTGGGGCGAATGGCTGCACTGGCTGCACTTCGGCGAGGCCTCGCTGACCACGCCGCTGGCCACCTTGCTGCGCTATGCCGTCACCGAGCCGCCCGAACGGCGCCAGCCTGCGGTGGTGGAGGACTGCCGCGCCTTCTTCTTCGACCGACTGCAACTCGTGGAGCGAGCCCTGGAAGAGCACGACTACCTCGTCGCCGACCGCTTCACCGCCGCCGACATCAGCGTCGGCTACGCGCTGATGCTGGCCCGCTTCCTGGGCCTGGGCAAGGCCTTCCCGGCGTCCGTCCAGGCCTACTGGACGAGGTTGAAGCAGCGGCCCGGCTTCGATGCGGCCAAGAAGGCGCAGGAGATCAAGCCATGAGCGCGCTGCTGTGGGATGACGACATGCGGCTCGGCTACGAGCCGATGGACGAGACGCATCGCGAGTTCGCCGACGTGGTTCATGCGCTGCAGACATGCGCCGAGGCCGCCCGGCCCGCGGCGCTGCAGCGCGTGATCGAGCACCTGCGCTCCCACTTCGACGAGGAAGACGCACTGATGCGCGAGCACGACTTCCCGCCGCGCGACTGCCATATTGACGAACACGCGGCCGTGCTCCAGTCGGCCGAGGACGTGGCCGCGCTCGTAGCCGCCGGCGACAGCAGCGCCGTGCCGTCCTTCGCGCAGGCGTTGGCCGACTGGTTCCCGGGCCACGCCGTGCACCTCGACTCGGCGCTGGCCCATTGGATGGTCAAGCGCCAGTACGGCGGCAAGCCGGTGGTGTTCCGCCGGCGCGTGGAGCAGCACGCATGACGCGATCGACGCTGCCCTATCGCAAGGCCTTCGGCAACGGCGTCTTCATCCGCTCGCTGGAGATCCGCACGCCCGCGCCGGGCCGCGTCAGCCTGGCCATGGAAGACCCGGTCCACTCATTCCGCATCGACTTCGCGCACGAGCATGGTGTCGTCACCGAGGTGCAGGCTGCCTGGGACCGGCATCCGCTGAGCAGTTGCACCGGCGCGCCGGACGCATTGCAGGAGATGGTCGGCTGCCCCTTGTCCGACAGCGTGTTCGACATTGCCCGCTTCAGCGACGGCACACAGCAGTGCACCCACCTGCACGACATGTTCTGCATCGCTGCGACCCACGCGCACCAGCAGCGGCCCGACTGCCGCTGGGACGTGCACGTGCCCGACGCGACCGACACGCAGGCCGCGGCCACGCTGGCGCGCAACGGCGCGACCGTGCTGGCGCTGACGCTGGAGAGCGACTACCTGACCATTGCCGCGCCAGAAGCCTGCAAGGGCCTGAGCGTGCTGCGCGGCTTCATGGGCTGGGTGCGCGCCAACGTGCCGCCCGAGGAGCACCTGCACTACTTCCTGATGCAGAAGGCGCTCTTCCTCGCGCAGATCCAGAAGATCGACGCCGAGAGCCTGATCGGCCAGAGCGCGATGCTGTCCGGCCCGCCCGCCGGCACCTGCTTCGGCTCGCAGCCGAGCCGCTATGTCGGCTCGACGCGCGTCGGGCAGATCCGCCGTTTCGATGCGAGCACCGGCGGCGAGCAGTTGCTGAAGTTCTTCCGCTAGTCAGGACCGCTTCGCGAGGAAGTCCTTGAAGGTCTCGCGCCCGCTCGGCGGGCGCAGCACCGTCGCCAGCGCCAACTGCTCGGTATCGAACTGCGCATCGAGCGGCTGGCCCACACCTTCGTCCACCAGCTTCTTCAGCCACTGCACGCCCAGCGGCGGCATGGCTGCGATCTCGCGTGCCTGCTCGACGGCGCTCGCCAGCAACTGCTCGCGCGGCACGACGCGGTGATAGAGCCCGATCGCCAGCGCCTCCTCCGCCCCGACGCGCCGCGCCGTCAGCAGGATCTCCTTGGCTCGTGCCGCGCCGACGATGGCCGGTAGCTGCCATGCGCCCTCGGCCGCGCCGTGCTGCGTAGCGCCGACGCGGAACTCCGCCTGCGGCGTGGCGATGCGGATGTCCGCTGCCATTGCATACAGCGCGCCCACGCCGTGGACGATCCCGTCCAGCGCAGCGATCACCGGCTTGGGGTGCCGCGCCAGCGCGCGGATCACCGGCGCGCGGCGCAGCAGCGCGACCAGCATGCCGTCGGCATCGAGCGCGGCCATCTCGCGGATGTCATAGCCCGAGCAGAAGGCGCGTTCGCCCGAGCCGCCGAGCACGATTGCGCGCACTGAATCGTCGCTCGCCGCGCGCCGCAGGACCGCATCGAGCGAATCGGCCAGTTCGATCGTCACGGCGTTCATCGCGCGCGGGCGATTGAGCGTCAGTTGCAGCACGCCATCGGCCGGATGGGCGATCAGCAAGGGGGAGTCTGGGTTTTCCATGCATCGATGCTAGGCCGCGACAGCGCCGCATCGAATCGTCGTTTTGGACGAAGGCGCGACGCAGGCAAGAGGACATCGTGTGAACCAGCCGCCATCGGCCCGCGCGGCGAGTGGAGCCCCGACAAACAAATTCGTCCGAAGCGACGACGCTGTCGACCAGGGCCATCGATAGCCTGAATGACAGCACTACAACAGGAGACACGACTCATGAAGGAACGACTGCACCCTGGCCGCGAGCCCGCACGCATGGGCGCGATCGCCACCGCCGTTGCGCTGCTTGCGATGGCCATGCCCGCGCTGGCCACCACGCTGGACACCGGCAACCCCGATCTCACCGTGCGCTGGGACAACACCGTCCGCGGCACGCTCGGCGTGCGCCTGCAGGACCGCGCCGGCGAGATCGACAACGCCTTCGGCGCGCCCTACGACCAGAGCAATGCGCTGTTCCCGAACAAGGGCGACTTCATCGCCAAGCGCCTGGACCTGCTGAGCGAGTTCGACCTGTCCTGGCAGCGCACGCTGGGCTTTCGCCTCAGCGGCGCCGCCTGGTACGACGCGGCCTACGGCAACCATGCCGCGGCCACCGCCAACCCCAGCGCCTACACGAACAATGAGTTCACCTCGGTCGTCAAGCGCTACTACGCCGGCCCCTCCGGCGAGTTCCTCGACGCCTATGTGTTCGGCCACTTCGAGCCGGGCGGCACCGCCATCGATGCGCGCCTGGGCAAGCAGGCCGTGATCTGGGGCGAGGGCCTGTTCGGCAGCACCAACTCGATGGCCTACTCGCAGGTGCCCAACGACGGCCGCAAGGGCGCGGCCAACCCCGGCGCCTCGGCCAAGGAAACGGCGCTGCCGATCGAGATGGCCTCGGCCGTCGCGCAGGTCAGCGACCAGCTGAGCCTGGCGGCCTTCTACACCTTCAAGTGGCGCCCGAACCGCCTGCCCGAGGGCGGCACCTACTTCGCCGCGGCCGACACCATCCTCGAAGGCCCCAACGTCGGCCGCGAGGCAGCCATCAACGGCAAGAGCGGCGACTTCGGCCTCTCGCTGCGCTGGCGGCCGACCTGGCTTGACCAGGGCACGATCGGCTTCTACGCGCGCCGCTTCGACGAGAAGCAGCCCTGGGCCAGCCAGCTCGATGCGGCCACCAACCTGCGCCATGCGGTCTATGCGCAAGGCGTGCAGCTCTACGGCGTGAGCCTGACCAAGATCGTCGGCGGCATCTCGCTGGGCAGCGAGATCTCCTACCGCCGCAACATGCCGCTGAACTCCAACGGCGCCGCCGTCGACGGCTACGGCGCCCGCGGCAACACCGTGCATGCGGTGATCAACGGCGTGGCGAGCTACGGGCAGACCAGCATCTGGTCCTCCTCCTCGCTGGCCACCGAACTGGGCGTGTCCTACCTGGACAAGGTCACGCAGAACCCCAACCTCTACAAGGCCGAGGGCACGGCCGGCTGCGTGGACCAGGCGATCCTCGCCGGCTGCTCGACCCGCGCCTTCTACACGATCGGCGCCTCGTTCACGCCGGTCTGGGTGCAGGCGCTGCCGGGCGTCGATGTCTCGCTGCCGATCTTCGGCTCGTACAACTTCAAGGGCAATGCGCCGACCAACAGCGGCGGCTTCGAGGGCTTCAAGGTCTTCAAGTTCGGCCTGTCGATGAACGCCTACGCGCGCCACCAACTCGACCTGTCCTTCACCCGCTACTGGTCCAAGACCGGCACGCTGGCCAACGGCCGCCAGCTCGTGCTGGGCGCGCCCTACAACGACAAGGGCAACGTGACGCTGACCTACCAGACGACGTTCTGACGATTCCGCAGGAGACACAAGCCATGATCAAGAACACCACCAAGACCCTCGTCGCCCTGGCCTCGCTGCTGGTGATCGCCGCCGCCGCGCATGCCGCGGCCACGCCCGAGGAAGCGAAGCAGCTCGGCACCACGCTGACCCCGCTGGGCGCCGAGAAGGCCGGCAACAAGGAAGGCACGATCCCGGCCTACGAAGGCGGCCTGCCGACCACGCTGCGCCCGGCCGGCTTCAAGCCCGACTCCGGCAAGTGGGTCAACCCCTTCGCCGACGAGAAGCCGCTGTTCAGCATCACCGCGGCCAATCTCGACAAGTACGCGGACAAGGTCTCGGAGGCCAACAAGGCCCTGCTCAAGCGCTATCCGGACTACCGGATGGATGTCTACAAGACCCACCGCAGCGCCAACTGGCCGCAGTACTACCTGGACAAGAGCATCAAGAACGCCACCGCCGCCAAGCTCGACAAGAACGGCTACAAGGTCGCGAACGTGGACGGCGGCCTGCCGTTCCCGATCCCCAAGACCGGCATGGAAGCGATGTACAACCACCTGCTGCGCTACCAGGGGCAGGCCGACCGCGCGCTGGTGCAGAACCTCTATGTGGACAACACCGGCAAGCTGGTGATGTCCGGCGAGGTCAACTACAACCGCGACCATCCGTACAACTGGCCCGACAGCTGGCCCAAGACGGTCGACCGCGAGGCCGAGTCGCGCATGTCGCTGAACTTCACCGGCCCGGCGCGCGCCGCCGGCGACGCCAACGTCTGGTTCGACACGGTGGACTTCGAGGACAAGCCGCGCCGCGCCTACGCCTACTCGGCCAGCACCCGCCGCATCCGCCTGGCGCCCGACGTGTCCTACGACACGCCGATCGCCTCCACCGGCGGCGTCATGGTCTACGACGACGGCAACCTCTTCGCCGGCAAGATGGACCGCTACGACTGGAAGCTCGTCGGCAAGAAGGAGATGTACATCCCGTACAACCTCTACGACATGCACTTCAACACGACGCCGGAGAAGCTGATGCCGGCGAAGTTCATCAACCCCGACTACGTGCGCTGGGAGCTGCACCGGGTGTGGGTGGTGGAAGCCACGCTGAAGCAGGGCGCGCGCCACGTCTACGGCAAGCGCGTGTTCTTCCTCGACGAGGACTGGACCGGCTCCGGCATGAGCGACATGTACGACATGGCCGGCAAGATCTACAAGGGCAACTTCCTCGGCATGAGCCAGCTCTACGACAAGCAGGTGCCCTGGGGCTGGCCGACCTGGACCTACGACCTGTCCACCGGCGCGTATACCGCGGCGACGGTCATGGGGGCGAGCGACAAGCATGGCTGGTGGGTGACCGACAAGCCGTGGCCGAACTCGATGTTCGTGCCCGATTCCCTGCCGGCTCGCAGCGGCCGCTGAAGAGGATCGCGCCATGTGCTTCCGTGCTCGCGCAGGCCGCCTCGCGGCGGCGCTGTCCATCGGCCTGGCCGGCCTCGCCGGCGCCACGCCCAACACCTTCCGCGACCCGCTCGACACGCCAGCCGCGGCCAGCCGCATCGCCGCGCAGGCGATGTACTCGGACGTGGCGCGGGTGGCCGAGGGCCGCTTCGTCGCGGTCGGCCGGCGCGGCATGATCGTGCGCAGCAGCGACGGCGGCGCGAGCTGGCAGCAGGCGCCGTCGCCGGTGTCCACCGACCTGCTCTCGCTCAGTTTCGCCGACGAGAAGCAGGGCTGGGCGGTGGGTCACGGCGGCGACGAGGAGGCCAAGCGCAGCCTGCAGGAGGCTGAGCGCTTCAAGGCCGACGGCCCCGGTCGCCCGCTGCTGGCCGTGCGCTTCAGCGACGCGCTGCGCGGCATGGCCGTCGGCGCCTACAACCTGGCCATCCGCACCGAGGACGGCGGCCGGACGTGGCGCTCGATCGCCAGCCAGCTCGACAACCCGCGCGGCATGCACCTCTACGGCATCGCCGAGATCGACGGGCGGCTGTGGATCGCCGGCGAGCAGGGCGTGCTGCTGAAGCAGGAGACGCGACAGGATGGGCGCAACGGCCGCTTCGCCCAGGTCAAGACGCCGTACCCCGGCTCCTTCTTCGGCATCGCCGGCAAGGCAGGCGAGGTGGTCGTCTACGGCCTGCGCGGCAATGCGCTGCGCAGCAGCGACGGCGGCGCCAGCTGGACGGCGCTGCAGACCGGCACCCAGAGCAACCTGACCGCCGGCACCGTGCTGCCCGACGGCCGCCTGGTGCTGGCCGCGATGAACGGCGAGCTGCTGCTGTCGGCCGACGACAGCGGCGCGGCCTTCACGCGGCTGCCGCAGGCGCAGCGCAGCGCGCAGTTCGCGCTGGCCGCCGGCCGCTCGGCGCTGGTGATGGCGGGTGCCCGGGGCGTCGCGACGCTCCCAGTGCCGGCCCGCAATGAAACCACGAGGTAAGGCCATGACGCCCGCTCCGCAGAACACCGCGCTCGAATCCGCCGCCGTCATCGCCGACCCGCGCGACTTCGACCGCCGCTCCGGCAACCGCCTGGAGCGCCTGATCTTCAACCACCGCGCCTGGGTGCTGGCGCTGGCCGCCGTCGTCTCCGTCGTGCTGGCGGTCTTCGCGACCAGGCTGCAGGTCAACGCCAGCTTCGACAAGCTGCTGCCGCAGTCGCACCCGTACATCCGCAACTACCTGTCCAACAAGGACGAGCTGAAGGGCCTGGGCAACAGCCTGCGCATCGTCGTCGAGAACACCGAGGGCGACATCTACGACCCCGAGTTCCTCGACGCGATGCGCCGCATCAACGACGCGGTCTACCTGATGCCCGGCGTCAACCGGCCCTTCGTCAAGTCGATCTGGATGTCGGGCGTGCGCTGGGTGGAGGTGACCGAGGAGGGCTTCCGCGGCGGCGCCGTCCTGCCCTCGAACTTCAACGGCTCGGCCGCCTCGATCGCCGACCTGCGCACCAACATCGTCCGCGCCAATCTCGTCGGCAACCTGGTCGCCCGCGACCTGCATTCGGCCATGATCGTCGCCCCGCTGCTGGACCGCTATGCCGACAGCGGCCAGCCGCTGGACTACGGCCGGCTGAACCACGACATCGAGACCCAGCTGCGCGAGAAGGCGGCCCAGGCCATCCCCGGCAAGCCGGGCAAGATCAAGGTCCATGTGGTCGGCTTCGCCAAGCTGGCCGGCGACCTGATCGACGGGCTGAACCAGGTGATGACCTACTTCGGCTTCGCCGCCGTCATCGCCGCGGTGCTGATCTACGCCTACACCCGCTGCGTGCGTTCCACGCTGCTGGTGCTGTCCTGCTCGATCGTGGCCGTGGTGTGGCAGCTCGGGCTGATACGGCTGTTCGGCTTCGAGCTGGACCCTTACTCGATGCTGGTGCCCTTCCTGGTGTTCGCGATCGGCGTGAGCCACGGCGCCCAGAAGATGAACGGCATCATGCAGGACATCGGCCGCGGCACGCACAAGTACGTGGCGGCCCGCTACACCTTCCGCCGCCTGTTCCTGGCGGGCGTGACGGCGCTGATCGCCGACGTGGTCGGCTTCGCGGTGCTGGCCGTGATCGACATCCCGGTCATCCGCGACCTGGCCGTCACCGCCAGCATGGGCGTGGGCATGCTGGTCTTCACCAACCTGATCCTGGTGCCGACGCTGCTGTCCTACACCGGCGTCAGCGCCAGGGCCGCGCAGCGCAGCCTGGCGGCCGAGCAGCAGGAAGCCGGCACCGCGTCGGGTCTTGGCCGGCTGTGGCATCTGCTGGACCGCTTCTGCACGCGGCGCTGGGCCGTGCCGACGGTGCTGGCCTCGGCATTGCTGGCCGTCGGCGCCTTCTTCGTGAGCCTGAAGGTGCAGGTAGGCGACCTGGACGCCGGCGCCCCCGAGCTGCGCGCCGATTCCCGCTACAACCGCGACAACGCCTACATCACCGACCATTACGGCCTCTCGTCCGACCAGTTCGCCGTGATCGTCGCCACCGCGCGCGACGGCTGCCTGAAGCCGCAGGTGCTGATGGACATCGACCGCCTCGACGCCGCGCTGCGCGAGGTGCCCGGCGTGCAGACCACGCGCTCATTGGCCGACGCGGTGGCGCGGATGAGCTCCGGCCTCAACGAGGCTTCGCCGAAGTGGATCACGATCAGCCACAACCAGGACCTGAACAACACGGCGGTGCTGCGCGCGCAGGACGTGGACACCGAGCTGGTCAACGGCGCCTGCTCGGTGACGCCGGTCGTCGCCTACCTGGAGGACCACAAGGCCGGCACGCTGGCCCGCGTGCTGGCCGCCACCGAGGCCTTCGCCGCCGCGCATGACCGCGAAGAGGTGAAGTTCCTGCCCGCGGCCGGTACGGCGGGTGTCGAGTCCGCCACCAATATCGTCGTCCACCAGGCCAGCCGCACGATGCTGGTGTGGGTGTACGCGGCCGTGATCGTGCTGTGCCTGATCACCTTCCGCAGCTGGCGCGCGACGCTGGTGACCGTGCTGCCGCTGATGCTGACCTCGGTGATGTGCGAGGCGCTGATGGTCTTCCTCGGCATGGGCATCAAGGTAGCCACGCTGCCGGTGATCGCGCTGGGCGTGGGCATCGGCGTGGACTACGCGCTGTACCTGGTCAGCGTGCAGCTGGCCTTCCAGCGCCGCGGCCTGCCGCTGGCCGAGAGCTACCGCGGCGCGGTGCAGTTCACCGGCAAGGTGGTCGGCCTGGTCGGCGTGACGCTGGCTGCCGGCGTGATCACCTGGGCCTTCTCGCCGATCAAGTTTCAGGCCGACATGGGCATCCTGCTGACCTTCATGTTCCTGTGGAACATGCTCGGCGCCCTGGTGCTGATCCCCGCGCTCTCGCACTTCCTGCTGCAGCGCGTGCCCGGTGGCGCCGCGAGCGACAACAGCGTGCCCGCGCAGGCCAACGCCGCTGCCACACCCGAAGCCGCGCGCACCGCCCGTGTCACGCGCGACACCGCCAGCGCCTGAAGACGAAGAATCCATGAAGCAAGACCTGACCCCAGAGACCATGCCGGTCATCGTCGGCATCGGCGAAGTCATCGACCGCCCCGAGAACCTCGCCGAAGCCCGCGAACCGTTGGCACTGATGGCCGCGGCGCTGCAGGCGGCCGACGGCGATGCCGGCGCCTCCTTGCTGAAGCAGGCGGAATCGCTGGAAGTGATCGCCTTCATCAGCTGGCGCCACCGCGACCCGGCTGCCGAACTCTGCCAGCGCCTCGGCATCCAGCCCGGGCGCCAGACCAATGCCAGCGTCGGCGGCGAGACGCCGACCCGGCTGATCCACGAGGCCGCGCTGCGCATCTCGCGCGGCGAGCAGAAAGTGGCCGCCATCGTCGGCGGCGAGGCGATGAATGCGCGCAGCCGCGCCAGGCGCGAGAAGGCGCGGCTCCAGTGGTCCGAACAGGTCGGCAAGGACGAGGTCGTCGAGTTCCCGAACGCCCGCTTCGACATGAGCCCGGTCGCTCGCAAGCTGGGCATGACCGACCCGGCCCATGTCTACCCGCTCTACGAGATGGCCGCTCAGGCAGCCTGGGGCCAGACGCCGGCCGAAGGGCAGGTCGAATCGGCGCGGCTGTGGGAGCAGTACGCCCGCGTCGCCGCAACGAACCCCTACGCCTGGAATCGCAAGGGCCTGGATGCCGAGGCCATCGCCGCCGTCGGCGACGACAACCGCCTGATCGCCTGGCCCTACCCGAAGTTGATGGTCGCCAACCCGCAGGTCAACCAGGCGGCGGCCGTGATCGTCACCAGCCTTGCTGCCGCGCGGGCCGCGGGCGTGCCGGAGGATCGCATCGTCCACGTCTGGGGCGGCGCGCTGGCGCAGGAGCCCGAGAACTACCTGCAGCGCGACACCTACACGCACAGCACGGCCCAGCAGGCAGTGCTGCGTCGCGCGGTGGCGCTGGTCGGTGGCGATGCGCGGCGCTTCGACCGGATGGAGCTGTACAGCTGCTTCCCGGTCGTGCCCAAGATGGCGCTGCGCACCCTAGGCCTCGATGCGCGCGAGCATGCGCCGACGGTGGCTGGCGGCCTGACCTTCTTCGGCGGCCCGCTGAACAACTACATGGGCCATGCGGTCTGCGCGATGGTGCGCGCGCTGCGCGCCGGCCGCGAGGAAGTCGGCCTGCTGTACGGCAACGGCGGCTACGTCAACAAGCACCACACGCTGGTGCTCAGCGCCCGCCCGGCCGCTTCGCCGCTCGACGAAGCCTGGTCCGCCCAGGCCGATGCCGATGCCGCGCGCGGCCCGGTGCCCGAGCTGGCCGAGCCCGGCTACCAGGGCCCGGCCACCGTGGAGACCTACACGATCGTCTACGCCCGCGACGGCAAGCCGCTTCAGGGCATCGTCGTCGCGCTGACGGCGGACGGCCGCCGCACGATGGCCCGTGTGCTGGCCGACGACGAGGACACGATGGCGATGCTGCTGTCCGCCACGCGCTCGGCCGTCGGCAGCGCCGGCCACATCCGTGTGGATACCTTCGGCCTGCCGGTCTGGGAGGCCGGTGCGCTGCGCGACCGCAGCGCCTTGCCGCGCCGCTTCTGCCGCGTCGAGCGCGAAGGCCACCTGACCGTCGTGACGATCACCCGCCCCGAGGTGATGAACTGCCTGAGCCCGGCCGCCAACGCCGAGCTGGCCGAGGTCTTCGATGCCTTCGAGCGGGACCCCGAGCAGTGGGTGGCGATCCTGACCGGTGCCGGCGACAAGGCCTTCTGCACTGGCAACGACCTGAAGTTCACCGCCACTGCGATGGCCCGCGGCGAGAGCATCAAGCCGCCGCTGTCCGGCTTCGCCGGCCTGACCTCGCGCTTCGAGCGCAGCAAGCCGGTGATCGCCGCGGTGAACGGCCTGGCGCTGGGCGGTGGCTTCGAGATCGCGCTGGCCTGCGACCTGATCGTGGCGGCCGATACCGCGCAGTTCGCGCTGCCGGAACCCAAGGTGGGCCTGGCCGCGCTGGCCGGCGGCCTGCTGCGCCTGCCGCGCCAGATCGGGCTGAAGCCGGCGATGGGGATGATCCTCACCGGCCGGCGTGTGCCGGCTGCCGAGGGCCAGGCGCTGGGCTTCGTCAACCAGGTCACCGCGCCCGAAGACCTGATGGCCGAGGCCCGCCGCTGGGCCATCGAGATCACGCAGAACAGCCCGATGTCCATCCGCGCCTCGATGGCCATCGTGCGCGAGGGCCTGGACGAGCCGAGCCTCGCCGAGGCCGACGTCCAGCAGTACCGCTACCCGGCGGCCCGCGCGCTGTTTGCCTCGGAAGACTTCCGCGAAGGGCCGCGCGCCTTTGCCGAGAAGCGCGCGCCGCGCTGGCGCGGCGCCTGAACAGGAACACGACCCATGAACACACAGGTCCTCGTCATGCCGACCGTCACCTTGATCTCGCACGACGGCCAGTCCGTCAGCCTCCAGGGCCGTCCCGGCCAAAGCCTGATGCAGGAGGCCGTCAGTCGCGGCATCGCCGGCATCGTCGGCGAATGCGGTGGCGCGGCGGCTTGCGCCACCTGCCACTGCTATGTGGACGAAGCCTGGCTCGACAGGCTGCCCAAGCCGGCGCTGAACGAGCGCGAGCTGCTGGAGTGTGTCAGCGCGCCGCAGCCGAACAGCCGCCTGTCCTGCCAGATCAAGCTGACCGAGGAACTCGATGGCCTTGTCGTGCGCCTCCCCGAATCCCAGTACTGAGACCATCGTGAGCCCGCTCTCCACCCCAGACGCCTCCGCGCTGCCCCTGGCCGGCGTGCGGGTGCTCGAACTCAGCGACGGCAGGGGCGAGATGTGCGCCCGCGTGCTGGCCGACCTCGGCGCCGAGGTGACGCTGGTCGAGCCGCCCACCGGCTCGCGCGCGCGCCGCATGCCCCCGCTGGTCGATGGCCACAGCCTCTACTTCGCCAGCCACAACGCCAACAAGCGCAGCGCCGTGCTGGATCTGAGCACGCCTGGCGGCCGCGAGGCGCTGCTGGCACGCGCCGCCGAGGCAGACATCCTCGTCGAGACGCTGGAGCCCGGGGCGCTGGCCCGGCTGGGGCTCGGTGCCGAGGCGCTGCATGCGCGCAATCCGGCCCTGGTGATCACCTCGATCACCGACTTCGGCCAGACCGGCCCCTACCGCGACTACCAGGCCACCCACGCGGTGCTGATGGCGCTGGGCGGCGTGCTCGCCCGCTCGGGCCTGAAGGGCCAGCGCCCGTTGCTGCCGCCCGGCCAGCTCGCTCACGAGACCGCCGCCGTGCAGGCCGCCTGGGCCACGCTGATGGCCTATCTGCAGGCCTTGCGCACCGGCCGCGGCGACCATCTGGATTTCTCGGTGCTCGACGCCACCGTGCAGGTGATCGACCCCGGCATGGGCGTCACCGGCAGCGCCGCCGCCGGCCGCAGCGCGCTGGAACTGGCGCCGCGCGGCCGCCCGCCGATGGGCACCGGCTATCCGATCCTGCGTTGCGCCGACGGGTACGTGCGCATCTGCGTGCTGAACCCGCGCCAGTGGCAGGGCATGTGCGCCTGGCTGGGCGATGAGCACCCGTTCACCGACCCGTCCTACGGCCATATCGGCAAGCGCTTCAAGGTCATCAAGGAGATCAACGCGCTGATCGCCGCGCTGTTCCGCGACCAGCCGGCGGCCGAACTGGTGCGCGAGGGGCAGAAGCGCGGCGTGCCGATCGCGGCCGTCGCCACGCCGGCCCACGTGCTGCGCGACGAGCAGTTCCTGGCCCGCGAGGCCTTCGCAGCGGTGCCGCTGCCGGGCGGCAGGCAAGGCCTGACCCCGCGCGGCTATCTGTTCGTGGACGGCAGCCCGGCCGGCATCCGCACGCCGGCGCCCGAACTCGGCGCCGAGGGAGTGGCCAACGAGGCGCCGCGGCCGACCCACGGAACGCAAGCCGCCGCGCGCCCGCTGGCCGGCCTGCGCGTGCTGGACCTGGGCGTCATCGTCGCCGGCGCCGAGCTGGGTCGCCTGCTGGCCGACCAGGGCGCCGAGGTCATCAAGATCGAGAGCAGCGCCTTCCCCGACGGCCTGCGCCAGGGGCAAGGCAACGAAGCGATGACGATCTCCTTCGCCCAGGGCTCGCGCGGCAAGTGCTCGCTGGGCCTGAACCTGCGCAGCCCGCGCGGCGTGGCGCTGTTCAAGCAGCTTGCCGCAGCCTCCGACGTCGTGGTGTCCAACTTCAAGCCCGGCACGATGGAATCGCTGGGCCTGGGCTACGAGGTGCTGAAGGCGATCAACCCGCGGCTGGTGTTCGCGGTCAGCAGCGCCTTCGGCGCCACCGGTCCGCGCAGTCGCAGCATGGGCTACGGGCCGCTGGTGCGCGCTTCGGCGGGGCTGACCGCGCTGTGGCGCTACCCGGAAATCGAAGGCAGCTTCAGCGACAGCACGACCATCGTGCCCGATCACTTCGTCGGCCGCATCTCGGCCACCGCGATCGCCGCGCTGCTGATCCGCCGGCTGCGTACCGGGGCGGGCGGTTTCATTGACGTGGCGCAGGCCGAGGCCGGCCTGGGCGTGCTGGCAACCGAGCTGCTGCGCGAGTCCTTGCAGCCGGGCAGCGTCGGGCCGCGTGGCAATGCCGACGAGTTCGAGGCGCCGCACGGCGTGTTCCCCTGCGCCGGCGATGACGAATGGTGCGTCGTCGCCGTGCGCGACGGCTGCGATTTCGCGGCGCTGTGCGAGGCGATCGGCCGGCGCGAGCTGCTGGCCGATCCGCGCTTTGCCGACAGCGCCGGCCGGGTCGCGCATCGCGAAGAGCTGGAAGCCGCCGTCGCCGAATGGACCGCCCAGCGCACGCCCCAGCAGGTGATGGAGACGCTGCAGTCGCAGCGCGTGCCGGCGGCGCGGATGCTGCGGCTGGACGAGTACCTGCAGAACCCGCACTTCGCCGCGCGCCGGCTGTTCCGCACCTTCCAGCAGCCAGGGCTGGCCGCGCCGATGATCACCGAGGCCGGGCCGGTCGCGTTCAGCCGCCTGCCCGAGCCCGAGCTGCGGCCGGCGCCCTTCCTGGCCCAGCACTCTGAGGAAATTGCGCGCACGGTGCTGGGTCTGAGCGAGGCGGAGATCGAGGAGCTCGTGGCCGAGGGCGTGCTGGAGACGATGGGCGCCGAGCTGCGGGCGTTGCTTGAGGAGCTCCCTGTCGTGAAGGCGGCTGCATGAGCTTCGTCATCGCCGCGCCCTGCATCGCCGACTACTCCTGCGTTGAGATCTGCCCGGTGCGCTGCATCAGCCCCGCGCCAGGCGAGCCGGGCTTCGCGCAGGCCGAGCAGATGTACATCCACCCGGCGCTGTGCATCAAGTGCGGCGCCTGCGCCGATGCCTGTCCGGTCGGCGCGATCTTCACGGCGGCGGCCCTGCCGCCGCAGTGGCAGCACTACGCGAGGATCAACCGCGAGTACTTCGAGCAATGACGACGAGCATCCGCGAGGTCCACACCTACTGCCACATCTGCGAGCCCGGCTGCGGCCTGCTCGCCACGGTGCAGGACGAGAAGGTCATCAAGCTCCAGCCCGACCGCGAGCACCCGATCCACCAGGGCTACAGCTGCCACAAGGGCGTGCACTACCTGTCCGTCCACCAGGACCCGGACCGGCTCGACCGGCCGCTGCGCCGTCGCAATCCGCGCAGCGAGGCGGTCGGAGACTTCGAGCCGGTGAGCTGGGACGTGGCGATGGCCGAGATGGCCGCGCGGTTGAACGAGATCCAGCAGCGCCACGGCCCGGACGCGCTGGCCTTCTACCAGGGCAACCCGTCGAGCATGGTCGGCAGCTACTACGCCAATGCCGGCGCGCTGATGCGGCCGTTCAGGACGCGCATGCACTTCAATCCCGGCAGCCAGGATTGCGCGTCCAAGTTCGCTGGCAGCGAAGCGATCTTCGGCTCGATGACGCTGCACCCGATCCCCGACCTGCTGCACGCCGACTACTTCCTGTGCCTGGGCAGCAATCCGCTGGTCTCGCACATGTCGCTGATCCATGTGTCCGATCCGATGGAGAAGATCCGCGCGATCAGGCGGCGCGGCGGCAAGACGGTGTTCGTCAATCCGCGGCGCATCGAATCGTCGACGCCGGAGACCGGCGAGGTGCTGCTGATCCGGCCGGACACCGACGTCTATTTCCTGGCCGGCGTGCTGCACGAGATCGCCTTCCACCTCGGCTTCGACCGCGCCGCCGCCGAAGGTCGCGGCAGCCATCTCGATGAGCTGCTGGAGGTCGTCCGCGCCTGGCCGATCGAGCGCGT
This sequence comes from Pelomonas sp. KK5, assembly GCF_001984095.1. Taxonomy (GTDB): domain Bacteria; phylum Pseudomonadota; class Gammaproteobacteria; order Burkholderiales; family Burkholderiaceae_C; genus KK5. Next base: position 9,454 of record NZ_LYVQ01000062.1, on the reverse strand, counting down.
GGCTGGCGTCACCGGCCTCGCCGTCGACGAGATCCGCCAGGTGGCCCGCGAGTTCCACGCCGCGCCGCGCGCCGCGATCTACATGTCCACCGGCGTCAACCAGGGCAGCCAGGGCGCGCTGGCCTACCTGCTGCTGCACGCGATCAGCCTCTTGACCGGCAACCTCGGCCGCCGGGGCGGCAACATCTACTCGAAGGGCCTGGCGGTGACCACGGGGAAGACCCGCCGCCGCGAGGGCGATCCCTTCTTCGACACGCCATTCGGCAATATCCGCACCGTCGGCGGCTCCTGGCCCGGCAGCCTGTTCCCCGATATTGCGCAGCGGCCGGAGGCGCCGATCAAGGCGCTGCTGGTCGTCTCCGGCAACCCGCTGCTGTCGATGGGCGGCGGCGAGCGGCTGCGCAAGGCAATCGAGGGGCTGGAGCTGGTCATCGTGCTGGACCTGTACCGCTCGGCCACCGCCGAGATGGCCGACTACGTGCTGCCCGCCACCGACTGGCTGGAGCGCGAGGACGTCAACACGCTGGGCGCGATGGGCGTGCAGTTGGAGCCCTTCGCCCAGTACACGCCGGCTGTCGTTCCACCGAAGGGCGAGCGGCGCGACGACTGGTGGATCCTGGCTCGGCTGGCCCAGGCCATGGGCCGCCCCTCGCTGCTGGACAAGGGCGAGCGGGCGCACCTGCTCTACGTGGAGCAGCTGCTGGCCGAGGGCGGCCTCAGCATCGAGCAGCTGAAGGCCATGCCCTGCCAGACGGCGCGGCTCCCCGTGGCTGACCCCGAGATCCTGTACGAGCGGGCGATCCAGAACGAGGACCGGCGCATGGACTGCTTCCCGGCGATCTACCGGCGCAGCCTGCCTTCGCTGGAGGCGCAGTTCGAGCGCCTGAGCAAGGAAGCGCCCGGCCAGCTGAAGCTGATCCAGCGCCGCACGAACATGATGATCAACAGCTGGATGCACAACCTGCCCGCGCTCAAGCAGGGCCTGCACCAGGACAACCCGCTGTGGATGCATCCGCAGGACGCGCAGGCGCGCGGCCTGTTCGAGGGCGACGCGGTGCGCATCAGCAGCAGCGAGGGCGCGATCGAGGCGCGGCTGTCGCTGGACGACACGCTGCGCCCCGGCGCCGTGGCGATGACCCACGGCTGGGGCCAGCAGGGCGCGCCTGCGCTGCGGGTGGCGCAGCGCTTCGCCGGCGTCAACAGCAATGCGCTGTCGCCGACCGGGCCGGGGAGTTTCGACCCGGTGAGCACGCAATGCCTGATGAACGGGATTCCGGTCGAGGTGAGGGCGGCGGCATGACGATGCGCGTGGCCATCGTCGGTGCCGGTCCGGCGGGCCTCTACGCGGCTGGCCATCTGTTGCAGACGCCCGGGCTGCAGTGCGAGGTGGACCTCTACGAGCGCCTGCCCACGCCCTGGGGCCTCGTCCGCGCCGGCGTGGCGCCGGACCATCCGGAGAAGAAGCTGATCGTCGACCGCCTGTTCCAGCACACGCTGGCGCGGCCGGAGCTGCGCTTCTTCGGCAACGTGGAAGTGGGGCGCGACGTTCAGCCGGGGGAACTGGCGAACTGGTACGGCGCCGTGATCCATGCCAGCGGCGCGGCCGGCGACCGCAGCCTCGGCCTGGCTGGCGAGGATCTGCCGGGCTGCTGGTCGGCCCGCGAGTTCGTCGCCTGGTACAACGGCCATCCCGACCAGCGCGGGCTGCCGGTGGACCTGTCCTGCGAGCGGGTGGTGATCGTCGGCAATGGCAATGTGGCGCTGGACCTGGCGCGGCTGCTGACCCAGCCGGTCGAGGCGCTGGAGAAGACCGACATCGCCGGGCATGCGCTGCGGGCGCTGCGCGCGAGCCGCGTGCGCGAGGTCGTGCTGCTGGGGCGCCGCGGGCCGGCGCAGGCGGCCTTCAACAACCCGGAGCTGGAAGAGCTGGGGCATCTGGACGGCGTGGAGATCGCCGTGGACGGCTGGGGCGAGGAGGGCGGGGTCGACTGGGTGACGCGGCGCAAGCTGGCCACGCTGCGGGAACTCGCCGCGCGCCACGTGCCGCGGCCGCGCAAGCGTATCGAGTTCCGCTTCTTCACGTCGCCGCTCGCCATACGGGGCGACGGCAGGGTCCAGCGGCTCGAACTGAGCGGCGAGCGCGGTTCCCTCGACGCCGGTCTTGTGCTGCGCGCGGTCGGGTACCGGGGCACGCCAATCCTCGGCCTGCCTTTCGATGCCGAGGCCGGCGTCGTGCCGAACACCGAGGGCCAGGTCTTGCCCGGGGTCTATGTGACGGGCTGGATCAAGCGCGGCCCGCGCGGCATCATCGGTAGCAACAAGGCCTGCGCGGCCGAGACCGTGGGCCACCTGCTGCGCGAGCATGCCGCCGGTCGGCTGGGGCGAGGCGCGCTGGACGCGGCGGCGGTGAAGGCGGAACTGCGGCGGCGCCAGCCCGAACTGGTCGACCTGGGCGGCTGGCGCACGATCGACCGCGCCGAGCGCCTGGCGGGCCTGAAACACGGTCGCCCCCGAATCAAGATGACCGGGATTTCGCAGATGATGGACTGTGTCCATCAAGGAGAGGCTCAGGCGCATGACAGCTAGTTTCAAAGGAGCGACCGGCCTGCGCATCGCCGCCGATGTGGGCGGCGACCCGTCGGGCCCGCCGGTGCTGCTGCTGCACGGCGGCGGCCAGACCCGGCATTCCTGGGGCACGGCCTTCCGCGCGCTGGTGGCACGCGGCTTCCATGTGATCAACCTCGACGCCCGCGGCCACGGCGACAGCGAGTGGGCGCCGGACGGCGACTACTCGCTGCCCGCGCTGGCGGCGGACCTGCGCGCCGTCATCGACACGCTGGACCGTCCGCCGGCCCTGGTCGGCGCCTCCATGGGTGGCGCCACCTCGCTCTACCTGGTCGGCAACGCCGAACCCTCGCTGGCGCGCGGCCTGGTGCTGGTGGACATCGTCCCGCGCATCGAACAGTCCGGTTCACAGAAGATCGGCGCCTTCATGCGCGCCAACAAGGGCGGCTTCGCCACGCTGGACGAAGCGGCCGACGCCGTCGCCGCCTACAACCCGCACCGCCCGCGCCCGAAGGACCCGTCCGGCCTGATGAAGAACCTGCGGCTGCGCGAGGACGGGCGTCTGTACTGGCACTGGGACCCGAAGTTCGTCGAACGCACCGTCACCGCTGAGCCACCGCAGTTCATGGACCTGCTCGTCGCCGCCTGCGCCGGCGTGACGATCCCGACGCTGCTGGTGCGCGGCATGAACAGCGACATCGTCAGCGAGGCCGGCGTCGCCGACCTGAAACGGCTGGTGCCGCAGACCGAAGTGTTCGATGTGCACGGCGCCGGCCACATGGTGGCCGGGGACAAGAACGACGCGTTCAATGGCGCGATCGTGGAGTTTCTGGAGCGGACGCCGTAGGCCGTATTTCCCGGGTCTGGGCCGAGCGCCGGGCCGCCCCCTCGGGGGACCGACTGGGCTCCCCCGCGTTCAGCGCGGCGAGACCGGGCGAGGGGCTCACACCTTCGGAATGAAGATCGCCTTCAGCTGCGTGAAGGACTTCAGCCCTTCCTCTCCGTTCTCCACCCCGAAGCCCGATTCCTTCCTCCCCGCGAACGGAATGCCCGGCGAGTTCTGCAGATTCTGGTTGATCCAGACGTTGCCGGTGTCCAGCCGCCTGGCGATCGCCACCGCCTGCTCGATGTCCCTGGACCACACCGCCCCGGCCAGGCCGTAAGGGCTGTCGTTGGCACGCCGGATCACCTCGTCCACATCGCTGAAGCGCAGCAGGGGCAGCACCGGACCGAAGGCTTCCTCGACGACGACGCGGGCGTCCTCCGGCGGGTTGTCCACCAGCGTCAGCGGTACGAAGTAGCCGCCGCCCTCGGGCGCCGGGCTGCCACTCAGCAGGGTCAGGTCTTGCGAATGGGCCTCCTCGATCAGCGCGAGCAGGCGTTCGTACAGCGGCTTGTTCTGCACCGGCCCGTAGTTCGTGCCGGGCTGCAGGCCGTCTCCGACGACGGCGGCCCTGGCCAGCGCATGCAGCCGGTCGCGCAGCGGCTCGTAGACGGCCTCGTGGATGTACATGCGCTTGGTGGCGATGCAGACCTGAGCCGAGTTGTAGAAGGCGCCGTGGAACAGCTCCTTCGCCACGGCGTCCACGTCCACATCGGGCATCACGATGGCGACGTCGTTGCCGCCGAGCTCCAGCGTCAGCCGCGTCAGCCGCCCGGCGGCGGCCGCCATCACGCGCTTGCCGGTGGCGGTGGAGCCGGTGAACGAGATCTTGGCGAAGCCCGGATGAGCGGTCAGCAGCGGGCCCAGCTCGTCGCCGCCGCAGACCACGTTGAACACGCCCGGCGGCAGGATCTCGCGCCACAGCTCGGCCAGCTTCAGCGCGCACAACGGCGTGAACGGCGAGGGCTTGAGCACCATCGTGTTGCCGGCCAGCAGGGCCGGAGCGATCTTCCAGATGGCCAGCAGGAAGGGGAAGTTCCAGGGCACGATGGCCGCGACCACGCCGAGCGGCTCACGATGCAGCTCGACGCGGCGGCTCGGCGTGTCCTCGGCGATCTCGACCGGCAGTTCCTGGCGGGCCACCGCCTTCAGCCAGGTGGCGCCGAACAGCACCTCGCCGCGGGCCGCCTCGAAGGCGCGGCCCTGTTCCATGACGAAGAGCTTGGCCAGGCCCGCGGCATTGGCCTTGATCGCGTCGGCGGCCTGGATCAGCAGCGCGCGGCGGTCCTCGATCGTGCGCTGGCGCCAGCCAGCGAAGGCGGCCTGCGCAGCAGTCACCGCTTCGTCGACTTCGGCGGCGCCAGCCTTCGGCACCGTGGCGAAGGGCCGGCCGGTCGCCGGGTTGATCACGTCCAGCGTGGCGGCCGTCGTGCGGGCCTTGCCGCCGATGGTCATCGTGTAATCGGAAAACAGGTCCATGGTGTCGAGCGTCTCCTCGGGAAGATGGGCACAGCATCGCCGCGGGGCCGCAGCGGGGCCACGTCGGTTCCGACGATTTCGTCGCAAGCGACGATGGCCGCGCAGGCCGACGCTTCCAAGATGCGCGCATGCGGATTGCGGTTGAGAGGAGACAAGAGACATGGATCTCGGTGCGATGCTGAAGGACAAGAGGGTGCTGGTCACGGGCGCGTCGTCCGGCCTGGGGAGCCATTTCGCGCGCTTGGCGGCGCGCTGCGGCGCGCGCGTCGTGATCGCGGCGCGGCGCAAGGCGCGGCTCGACGCGCTGGCGCAGGAACTGCAGGCGCTGGGCTCCCCGCAGGTGCTGGTGCTGGAGATGGACGTGGCCAGCGAGGCCTCGGTGCACGGCGCCTTCGAGGCGATCGCGGCCAGCGGCCCGGCGCTGGACGTAGTCGTCAACAACGCCGGCATCTCGGCCGCGGCCAAGGCCATCGAGCAGACCATGGCCGACTACGACGAGGTGATGGCGATCAACCTGCGCGGCGTCTGGATGGTGTCCACCGAGGCGGCGCGCCGCTGGGTGGCGGCCGGGCGCGGCGGCTCCATCGTCAACATCGCGTCCATCCAGGGCGAGCGGGTGGCGCCGGGCATCAGTGCGTATTCGGTGTCCAAGGCCGGCGTGGTCCACATGGGCAAGAGCCTGGCGCTGGAATGGGCCAAGCACGGCATCCGCGTCAACACGATCGAACCGGGCTACATCCATACCGACCTGACCGGCCCGATGTGGGAGACCGACTACGGCAGGGAACTGGTCAAGCGCATCCCGATGCGACGCCTGGGCAAGCCGGAGGAACTGGACGGCGCGCTGCTGCTGCTGGCCACCGAGGCCGGTTCATGGATGACCGGTGCGACGATCGCGGTCGACGGCGGCCACCTCTGCTCGGCGCTGTGACCGCATGGAGCTGACCGAGCCGCTGCACCGGGGCGCGCGCGAGCGGCCGGAAGCGATCGCGCTGGTCTGCGGCGCGAGGCGCGTGAGCTACGCCCGACTGGCCGAGCGCGTCGCCCGCCTGGCCGCGGCGCTGCGCGCGATGGGCCTGCAGCCCTGCGACCGCGTCGCGCTGCTGGGCCTGAATTCCGACCGCTATGTCGAATGCCTGTTCGGCAGCTGGTGGGCCGGCGGCGTCGTCAACCCGGTCAACACCCGCTGGAACCCCAGGGAGATCGCCTACTCGCTGGACGACTGCGAGACGCGCATCCTGCTGGTCGACGACACGTTCAAGGCAATGGCGCCCGAGTTGCTGCGCCTGTCCCGCTCGCTGCGCACGCTCGTCTACGTGGGCGACGGCGAGCCGCCGGCCGGCATGCTCGGCTACGAGGCGCTGCTCGCCGCGGCCGCGCCGGCCGAGGACGCCCACCGCGGCGGCGATCAACTGGCCGCCGTGATGTACACCGGCGGCACCACCGGCCAGCCCAAGGGCGTGATGCTGACCCACGACAACCTCGCGTTGAACGCGCGCGCCGCCATAGCGGCCGCGCCGCGTCCGGCCGCCGGCGTGGGCCTGTGCGTGGCACCGATCTTCCATGTCGGCGGCTGCGGGCTGGTGCTGCAACTGATGGCGCGGCTGGCCCGGCTCGTGATCCTGCCGGCCTTCGACGAAGCGGCGCTGCTCGACGCGATCCGCGCCGAGGGCGGCAGCGAGATCTTCCTGGTGCCGACGATGCTCAAGCGGCTGATCGAGCATCCCCGCTTCCGCGCCGAAGATTGCGCGACGCTGGAACTGGTGCTCTACGGCGCCGCCCCGATCGACGCCGCGCTGCTGGACCAGGCGATGCTGGCGCTGCCGCGCGCCGCCTTCTGCCAGATGTACGGCATGACCGAGCTCGCGCCGGTGGCGACGGTGCTGCCGGCCGCCTGCCACCAGCCGGCCCAACGTGGCGAGCGCCTGCGCTCGGCCGGCCTGGCGATCCCGACCGCCGAGCTGCGCATCGTCGATGCCGAAGGCCGCCCGGTCCCCACCGGCACCGTCGGCGAGGTCACCGTGCGCGGCCCGACCGTGATGGCCGGCTACTGGGGCAAGCCCGAGCAGACCGCCCAGGCGCTGCGCGAGGGCTGGTTGCACACCGGCGACGGTGGCCGGCTCGACGCGGACGGCTACCTCTACATCGTTGACCGCATCAAGGACATGATCATCAGTGGCGGCGAGAACGTGTACTCGGCCGAGGTCGAGAACGTGATCGCGCAGATGCCGCAGGTCTCGGCCTGCGCCGTCGTCGGCCTGCCCGACGCGACCTGGGGTGAGCGCGTCCACGCGGTGCTCGTGCTGCGCTCCGGGCAGGCGCTCGCGGCCGCCGCCGTGACGGCCTTCTGCCGCGAACGCATCGCCGGCTACAAGTGCCCGCGCAGCGTCGAGTTCCGCGCCGAGCTGCCGCTGTCTGCGGCAGGCAAGGTGCTCAAGTACGTGCTGCGTTCTTCCGCGGCTTGACGTCTGCGTAACATTGCTCCTGCCGCTTCAACGCCTTGACGATGGCCATCTCGTAGAACTTGCCGAAGGGCGGGCGCGCCACGCCGGTCAGCGCGAAGGGCCCGGCCTGGCGATAGACCGCACGCGCGTGGCTGAAGCGCTTGAAGCCTTCCTTGCCTGAGCCGTAGGCGCCCAGGCCGCTGTGGCCGACACCGCCGAAAGGCAGGTCGTGCACGCCGAAGTGCGAGGCGATGTCGTTGAGGGTGACGCCGCCGGAGAAGCTTTCGTCCAGGATGCGCTGCATCGCCTGCGTGTCGCGCGAGAAGACGTACAGCGCCAGCGGCTTGTCGCCACCGCGCGTCTGGCGCAGCACGGCCAGCGGATCGCTGCAGTGCCGCAGCACCAGCACCGGGCCGAACAGCTCCTCGCGGCTGGCTCGCAGGTGAGCGGGCGGGTTGATCAGCACCGTGGGCGAGATCACGCGCCGCTGCGGATCGCGCGTCGAGCCCGGGTTGCCCAGCACGCGCGCTTCGACGCCGGCGGCCACCGCCTCGTCGATCAGGCTGGCGACGCGCTGGTACTGCCGCTCATCGATCAGCCCGCACGCGTCCGGGTCGGCCGCGCCCCGCGGCAACTGGCGGCGGATCTCCTCGTCCATGCCGGCCATCAGCGGCTCGGCCAGCTGCGGCGGCACGTAGAGCGTGTCCGGGCCGATGCAGGCCTGGCCGCCGTTGAGCAGCTTGCCGGCGCCAAGCTTGCGGGCGGTCAGCGGCAGGTCGGCATCGGGCAGCACGAAGACCGGGCACTTGCCGCCCAGCTCCAGCGTGACCGGCGTCAGGTGCTCGGCCGCCGCGCGGGCGACGACGCGGCCGACGTTGGTGCTGCCGGTGAACAGCAGGTGGTCGAAGGGCAGGGCGGAGAAGGCCACCGACACCTCGTGCCCGCCGGTGGCCACCGCCACCTCCTCGGGGTCGAAGTACTCGGCCACCGCGGCGGCGGCGGCCTCGCCACAGTGCGGCGTCAGGTCGCTCGGGCGCAGGAAGGCGCGGTTGCCGGCCGCCAGCACCGGCGCCAGCGGCAGGAAGAGGAGCGTCAGCGCGCCGTTCCATGGGGCGATGATGCCTACCGAGCCCAGCGGCTGGTACTGCACCTCGGCCCGCGCGCCGAACAGCGAGAAGGGGAAGGGCGCGCGGCGCCGCTCGGGGCGCATCCAGCGCGCGAGCTGCTTCTCGGCGTTGCGCAGCGCCTCCAGCGGGAAGAAGACCTCGAAGATCCGTGCCAGCTCGGCCGGCCGGTTGCTGAAGTCGGCCTGCGAGGCGGCGATGAAGCGCTCCGCATGGCGCAGCAGCATCGCGCTGGCGCGGCGCAGGCGATCGCGCCGCACGGCTTCGGTGGCGGGCAGCTCGGCGGCGAAGGCGCGCTTTTGCGCCTCCAGCGTCTGCAGCAGCAGCGGGGTGTGCAGGTCGGAGATCATGTTCATGCGGCAACTTTCTCCAGGATGAAATCGGCACCGCGCTCGCCGATCATGATGGTCGGCGCGTTGGTGTTGGCGCTGATCAGCGAGGGCATCACCGAGGCGTCGATGACGCGCAGCCCTTGCAGGCCGCGCACGGCCAGGCGCGGGTCGACGACCGAGGCTTCGTCGCTGCCCATGCGGCAGGTGCCGACCGGGTGGTAGCAGACCATCGCGTGGTCGCGCACATAGCGCTCCCAGTCGGCATCGGACTGCGGGCGGGGGGACGGTGCGCGGTCGGACACGACGGTGCCCTTCATCGCGCGAGTGCCGAACAGCTTCTCCATCAGCTTGCAGGCCTCGACCAGCGTCTTCGCGTCGCGCTCGTCGCCCAGCAGCTGGTGCCGCACGATGGGCATCTGCGCCGCATCGGCCGAGCGCAGGCGCACCGCGCCACGGCTGAACGGGTGGCAGACGTTGGCCGTGATCGAGATCGTCGGCTCGCGCGTCATGTTGGCCGAGGCGGCGCATTCCACCTCCGGCGTGATGTCGTAGCTGAGCGGCAGGAAGTGCAGCTGCACGTCCGGCTCGGCCAGTGCCGGCGAGGTCCTGGCGCAGGCCATCGCCTGC
>NZ_LYVQ01000061.1 GCF_001984095.1 Pelomonas sp. KK5 | reverse complement strand
GTACAGGCGGCCACGGGCTTCCCGGTCCATGTGCCCGCCGACCTGCCGACCACCGCCACGCCGACGGACGAGCAGCTCGCCCTGCTGGCCCGCCTCGATCCGCACGGCCTGCGCGCCACCGTGCTGGGAGCCTGACGATGGCGATCACCGAGGCATTCGTGCAGCGCGAGGACCGCGCCGTCTACGAGACCGAGCAGCCGGTGCTGTACGAGGCACGCGAAGGCATCGCCACGCTGACGATGAACCGCCCGGCCTTCAACAACGCGCAGAACTCGCAGATGACCTATGCGCTGGACGCCGCCTTCGAGCGCGCCGTGGCCGACGACGCCGTCAAGGTCATCGTGCTGCGCGGCGCCGGCAGGCACTTCAGCGCCGGCCATGACATCGGCACGCCGGGCCGCGACATCGACAAGCCCTTCGAGCGCAGGCACCTGTGGTGGGACCACACCAACAAGCCCGGCGCCGAACAGCTCTATGCCCGCGAGCAGGAGGTGTACCTGGGCATGTGCCGCCGCTGGCGCGAGATCCCCAAGCCCACCATCGCGATGGTGCAGGGCGCCTGCGTCGCCGGCGGCCTGATGCTGGCCTGGATCTGCGACCTGATCGTCGCCAGCGACGACGCCTTCTTCCAGGATCCGGTCGTGCGCATGGGCATCCCCGGCGTCGAGTACTTCGCCCATGCCCACGAGCTGCCGCCGCGCATCGCGCGGGAGTTCCTCTACCTCGGCGAGCGCATGGCCGCGGAGCGGGCGGAGCGCTTCGGCATGGTCAACCGCATGGTGCCGCGCGAGCAGCTGGAGAGCGAGGTCTACACGATGGCCGCGCGCATTGCCGCGCAGCCGCGCCTGGGCCTGTCGCTGACCAAGACCGTGATCAATCGCGCGGAAGAGCTGCAGGGCCTGCGCACGACGATGGACCTGGCCTTCGGCTATCACCACTTCGCCCATGCGCAGAGCCAGCTGCTGGGCGCCGGCTCTCTTGGCGGCCATGACGCGAAGAGCATGGTGCAGGCCAACAAGCAGGAGGCTGCGTGATGGTCAGGACCGCGCTGTGCGATCTGCTCGGCTGCCGCCATCCCGTCGTGCAGACCGCGATGGGCTATGTGGCCGGCCCCGAGCTGGTCATCGCCACGACGAAGGCCGGCGGCTTCGGCTTCCTGGCCGGTGCGACGATCGCGCCCGAGCGCATCGAGGCGGCGATCGCGCAGGTCCGCGAGGCCACCGGCGATGCGCCCTTCGGCCTGAATTTCCACATGTTCCAGCCCAATGCGCAGCAGCTGCTGGACCTGGCCGTGAAGCACCGGCTGCGCGCTGTCAGCTATGGCCGCGGGCCGGACAAGCAGGTGATCGGCCGGCTGCGCGATGCGGGCATCGTCTGCATGCCGACCGTCGGCGCGTTGAAGCATGCGCAGAAGGCGATCGAGATGGGCGCCAACGCGATCACGATCCAGGGCGGCGAGGGAGGAGGCCACACCGGCTCGGTGCCGACGACGGTGCTGCTGCCGCAGGTGGTCGATGCGGTGAAGGTGCCGGTCGTCGCGGCCGGCGGCTTCTACGACGGGCGTGGCCTGGTGGCCGCGCTGGCCTATGGGGCGCAGGGCATCGCGATGGGCACGCGCTTCCTGATGACGCGCGACTCCGGCGTGCCGGCCGCCACGCTGGAGCGCTACCTGCAGGTGCGCGACGCCGACCGCATCCGCGTCTCCACGCTGGTGGACGGCATGCCGCAGCGCATGATCGACAACGAATACCTGGCCGCGCTGGAGACCTCCTCGGCCTTCAAGCGCCTGCGCATCGCGATCGCCAGCGCGCTGCAGTGGAAGGCGCAGACCGGCATGAGCACGCGCCATGCGATGGCCCTGTTGTGGCAGTCGCTGCGCGAGGGGCCGGCGGCCGTGGCGCAGACGGTGATGGCGGCCAACGCGCCGGTGCTGCTGCAGAAGTCGATGGTCGAGGGCCGGCCCGCCGAGGGCGTGATGTCCGCCGGCCAGGTGGCCGCGCTGATCGGCGAGCTGAAGAGCTGCGCCGAAGTCATCGACGGCATCGTCGCCGAGGCGCGCAGCCGCATTGAGCAATTCAACGGAATCCCCGCATGAGCAGCAAGACAACTCCCTTCATCACCACCGTGCACGACAACGGCGTCGCCGAGCTGGTGCTCGACCATCCGCCCGTCAACGCGCTGGACAACGCCGGCTGGCACGCGCTGGCCGCCGAGATCCGCGGCCTCGGCCAGCGGCCCGAGGTGCGCGTGATCGTGATCCGCGCCGAGGGCCGCGGCTTCTGCGCCGGCGTGGACATCAAGGAGCTGGCCCAGGACTCGACGCTGATCGTCTCGGTCAACGCCGGCAACTACGCCACCTTCGAGGCGGTGCACCTCAACAAGGTGCCGGTGATCGCGGCGGTGCACGGCTTCGTGCTGGGCGGCGGCATCGGCATCTGCGGCGCGGCGGACATCGTCGTCGCGGCCGAGGACGCGTCCTTCGGCCTGCCCGAGGTGGACCGCGGCGCGATGGGCGGCGCGGCCCATCTGCAGCGCATGTTCGGCGTGCAGAAGACGCGCTACCTGTTCTTCACCGGCGAGATGGTCGGCGCGCCCGAGGCCTTGAAGCTCGGCGCCATCGAGCGCGTGGTGCCGCGCGCCGAGCTGCGCGCCACGGCGCTGGACATCGCCGCCCGCATCGCCGCCAAGAGCCCCGCCATGATCCGCATCGCCAAGGAGGCGCTGACCGGCGTGGAAGACGGCGACCTCGAAGCCAAGTACCGCTGGGAGCAGGGCTTCACGCTGCAGGCCTATATGAGCCCCGATTCCGCCGAGACCCGCCACGCCTTCGTCGAGAAGCGCGCGGCGACCTTCTGACGACGACCATGGACCTCACCTACACCCCGCAGCAGCAGGCCTTCCGCGCCGAGGTGCGCGACTGGCTGGCCCGCCATGTGCCGCGCGAGCCCTTCGCCAGCTACGACACCCGCGAGGGCTTCGAGCAGCACCGCGCCTGGGAGGCCACGCTGGCCGGCGCGGGCTACAGCAGCGTCACCTGGCCGCGCGAGCTGGGCGGCCGCGGCTGCGACCTGACCGAGTGGCTGATCTTCGAGGAAGAGTACGCCGCCGCCGATGCGCCGCAGCGCGTCAACCAGAACGGCATCCTGCTGCTGGGGCCCACGCTGATGGAGTTCGGCACGCCGGCGCAGAAGGCCCGCTTCCTGCCGCGCATGGCCCGCTGCGAGGACATGTTCGCCCAGGGTTGGAGCGAGCCCAATGCCGGCTCGGACATGGCGGCGATCACGAGCCGGGCCATCCGCGATGGTGACGAGTACGTGATCAACGGCCAGAAGACCTGGTCCACCCGCGCCGTCTTCGCCAACTGGATGTTCGGCCTGTTCCGCAGCGACCCGGCCAGCTCGCGGCACCATGGTCTGAGCTACCTGCTGGTTCCGCTGGACGCGCCCGGTGTGACCATCCGCCCGATCACCGCGCTGAACGGCAAGCAGGCCTTCGCCGAGGTCTTCTTCGACGATGTGCGCGTGCCCGCGGAGCACCGCATCGGCGAGGAGGGGCAGGGCTGGCATGTGGCCATGGCCACGGCCGGCTTCGAGCGCGGCCTGCTGCTGCGCTCGCCGGCCCGCTACCAGCGCACCGCGCAGAAGCTGGTGCAGCTCTATCGCAGGCATCGCCGGAGCGCCGATCGAGATCCGGGCATCCGCGAGGCGGTGCTGCGCGCCTGGATGGGCGCCGAGGCCTACACGCTGGCCTCGTACCACACGGTGGCGCGGCTGGCGGCCGGCGCCAGCATCGGCGCCGAGGCCAGCACCAACAAGATCTTCTGGTCCGAGCTGGACCTGCAGATGCACGAGACCGCGATGCGCATCCTCGGCGCCCGCGCCGAGTACCTGCCAGGCGCGCCGGACGCCGAGAGCGCCGACTGGCTGGAAGGCTTCCTCTTCGCCCAGGCCGGCCCGATCTACGCCGGCTCCAACGAGATCCAGCGCAACATCATTGCCGAGCGCCTGCTCGGCCTGCCGAAATGAACTTCAACTTCAACGAAGACCAGGCGGCGTTCCGCGATTCGGTGGCGCGCTTCCTGATGGTGGAGGCCGCGCCGGAGAAGCTGCGCGAGATCTGGCAGACCGGCGACGGCCGCTCGCCCGCGCTGCGCGTGGCGCTGGCGGAGCTGGGGCTCACCGCGCTCTCGGTGCCCGAGGCCGAGGGCGGCCTGGGCCTCGGCGACGTGGACTGGGCGCTGATCACCCAGCAGCTCGGCTACTTCGCCATTCCCGATTCATTGGCCGACACCGCCTGCCTCGCTTCCGGCCTGCTCGCCGGCCTGCCTGCGGAGCACGAAGCCCGCGCCGCCTGGCTGCCCCGCATCGTCGACGGCAGCGCGCGCATCGCGGTGGGCCATCCGGTGAACCCCTGGGTGGCCGATGCGCACCTTGCGGACCTGCTGCTGATGCCGCATGCGGTCGAAGGCGGCATCGAATGGCACGGCCTCGCGCCGGAACAGGTGCAGCTCACCGCCTGCCCCAGCATCGACGGATCGCGCCGCCTGGCCGCCGTGCAATGGACGCCGTCCCCGGCCACGCGGCTCTGCGACGCCGCCACCGGCCAGCGCCTGGCCGATGAACTGCTGGACCGCGCCGCCCTGGCCGTGGCCGGCCAGCTGCTGGGCCTGGCCCAGCGCATGCTGGACCTGGGCGTGGACTATGCGGCGCAGCGCAAGCAGTTCGGCAAGCCGATCGGCAGCTTCCAGGCGATCAAGCACCAGCTGGCCGATGTGGTGACGCTGATCGAGTTCGCCAAGCCCGTGCTCTACCGTGCCGCCGCCGCGCTGGCCGCCGACGAGCCCGGCCGCGCCGCCCGGGTCTCGCACGCCAAGCTCGCCTGCGCCGAGGCCGCCTGGACGGCCGCGCGCAAGAGCATCCAGGTCCACGGCGCCATGGGCTACACCTGGGAGGTGGACCTGCAGATGTTCATGAAGCGCGCCTGGGCGCTCGATGCCGCCTGGGGCGACCGCGCCTTCCACAAGGCCCGCCTGGGCGACGCGCTGCTGGACGGCGATGCCCTGCCGCTGGGCCCCGGCGCCACCTTCAACTAACGAGTTACTTCATCTGATGGCACAACAAGCCTATATCGTCGACGCGCTGCGCTCGCCCACCGGCAAGCGCAAGGGCTCGCTCGCCGCGGTGCATGGCGCCGACCTCGGCGCCCATGTGATCAAGGCGATCGTCGAGCGCAACCCCGCCATCCCCGCCGAGGACTACGACGACGTCGTCTTCGGCTGCGTGGACACCATCGGCGCGCTGGCCGGCGACATCGCCCGCACCGCCTGGCTCGCTGCCGGCCAGCCGCTCTGCGTGCCCGGCACCACGGTGGACCGCCAGTGCGGCTCCTCCCAGCAGGCCATCCATTTCGCCGCGCAGGCGGTGATGAGCGGCACGCAGGACGTGGTGCTGGCCGGCGGCGTGCAGACCATGTCCAGCATCCCGATCTCCTCGGCCATGCTGGCCGGCCAGGCGCTGGGCTTCACGACGCCCTTCGCCGAGAGCCAGGGCTGGCGCGCGCGCTTCGGCGATGCACCGGTCAACCAGTTCTACGCCGCGCAGCGCATCGCCGACCACTGGGGTATCTCCCGCGAGGCGATGGAGGTGTTTGCCAAGGAGAGCCACGACCGCGCGCTGCGCGCGATGCGCGAGGGCCGCTTCGAGCGCGAGATCGTCCCGCTGGGCGACTGCCGCCTGGACGAGACGGCGCGCGAAAGCACGCTGGAGAAGATGGCCACGCTGCAGCCGGTGGACCCGGCCTACCCGAAGATCACCGCCGCCGTCTCGTCCTCCACCTGCGACGCCGCCGCCGCGGTGCTGGTCGTCTCCGAGGCCGCGCTGAAGCGCTACGGCCTGACGCCGCGTGCCCGCATCCACCACCTGAGCGTGCGCGCCGACGATCCGATCTGGCACCTCACCGCGCCGATCCCGGCCACCGAGTACGCCTTGAAGAAGGCCGGCATGTTGCTGGCCGACATCGACCTGGTGGAGATCAACGAGGCCTTCGCCTCGGTGGTCATGGCCTGGCTGAAGGAGACCGGCTATCCGCACGCGCAGACCAATGTCAACGGCGGCGCCATCGCGCTGGGCCATCCGCTGGGCGCCTCGGGCGCGCGGCTGATGACCACGCTGCTGCACGAGCTGGAGCGCACGGGAGGCCGCTACGGCCTGCAGACCATGTGCGAAGGCGGCGGCCAGGCGAACGTCACGATCATCGAAAGGCTCTCTGCATGAACGAAAAGCGAATCTGCGACCGGCGAACGGTCCTCATCACCGGCGCCGGCGGCGGCCTGGGTCGCGCCTATGCGCTGGCCTTCGCCGCGGCGGGTGCGAACGTCGTGGTCAACGACATCCGCCTGGAGGCGGCCGAGGCCGTCGCCGCGGAGGTGCGCGCTGCCGGCGGCCAGGCCCTGGCCGACGCTGGCGACATCACCTCGCTGGCCGGCGCCCAGGCCATCGTCGACGCGGCACTGACCGCCTTCGGCGAGGTCCATGTGCTGGTCAACAACGCCGGCATCCTGCGCGACCGCATGTTTCTCTCGCTGTCCGAAGAGGACTGGGATGCCGTCATGCGCGTGCACCTGAAGGGCCACTTCTGCCTGGCCAATGTGCTGGCCCGCCGCTGGCGCGATGCCGCCAAGGCCGGCCGCCCGGTCGAGGCGCCGCGCATCGTCAACACCAGCTCCGGAGCCGGCCTGCAGGGCTCCATCGGCCAGAGCAACTATGCCGCGGCCAAGGCCGGCATCGCAGGCCTGACCCTGGTGCAGGCCGCTGAACTGGCGCGTTATGGCATCACCGTGAACTGCCTGGCCCCGGCCGCGCGCACCTCGATGACCGAGGGTGCGATGCCCGAGCTGGTGAAGAAGCCCGAGAGCGGCTTCGACGAGTGGGATCCGCTCAACGTGGCTTCGATCGTCGTCTGGCTGGGCAGTCCGCTGTCCTCGCACGTGACCGGCCGATGCTTCGAGGCGATGGGCGGCCGCCTCTCGGTGGCCGATGGCTGGCATACCGGGCCGGTGGCGGACAAGGGCGGGCGCTGGGATCCGGCCGAGCTGACGCCGGTGGTCGAGCAGCTGATCCGCGACACGCGCGCCCCGCAGAAGGTGTACGGCACATGACGATGAAGCCCGCTCCCGACTATGTGGCCGGCCACGGCCTGCTGAAGGGCAGGTCCGTCCTCGTCACCGCCGCGGCCGGCGCCGGCATCGGCTTCTCGGCCGCGAAGCGCGCGGCGGAGGAGGGCTGCCGCGCGTTGTTCATCTCCGATGTGCACGAGCGGCGGCTGGCCGAGGCGGTCGAGGCGATCCGCCGCGAGACCGGCCTGGAAGCGGTGCACGGCCGGCTCTGCGACGTCAGCAAGCAGGACCAGGTCGATGCGCTGGTCGACGCGGCCGAAGAGCAGCTTGGCGGCGTCGACGTGCTGATCAACAACGCCGGCCTCGGCACCTCGCGCCGCCTGGTCGACATGCCCGACGAGGACTGGCACAAGGTCATCGACGTGACCCTGACCGGCACCTTCCGCATGACCCGCGCGATGCTGCAGAAGATGCAGCCGCGCGGCCGCGGCGTGATCGTCAACAACGCCTCGGTGCTGGGCTGGCGCGCGCAGGTGGAGCAGGCCCACTACGCCGCGGCCAAGGCCGGCGTGATGGCGCTGACCCGCTGCGCGGCGATGGAGGCCGCGCCCTTCGGCGTGCGCATCAACGCGGTGGCGCCGAGCATCGCGATCCATGCCTTCCTGAAGAAGTCGGCCTCGGAGGAACTGCTCAACGAGCTGTCCGCCCGCGAGGCCTTCGGCCGCGGCGCCGAGCCCTGGGAAGTGGCCAACGTGATGGTCTTCCTGGCCAGCGACTATTCGAGCTATATGACCGGCGAGGTGGTGTCCGTCAGCTCGCAGCACGCATGACGGCGGTCTTCGACTCGACCGCCGCGGTGCTCGACGCGGTGGGCCGCGAGCTGGGAACCACCGAATGGATGACGATGACGCAGCAGCGCATCGACACCTTCGCCGAGGCCACCGGCGACCACCAGTGGATCCACGTGGACCCGGTGCGCGCCGCGGCCGGCCCCTTCGGCGCCTGCGTGGCCCATGGCTACCTGACGCTGGCGCTGGCCAACCTCTTCCTGCCGCAGCTCGTCGGCTACGACCGGCTGAAGGCCGGCGTCAATGTCGGCACGGACCGTCTGCGCTTTCCCGCGCCGGTGAAGGTCGGCGCGCGCATCCGCGGCCGCGGCGAGGTGCTCTCGGCCGAGGCCGTGAAGGACGAGGGCGTGCAGGTCGTCGTGCGCATCACCGTCGAGATCGAAGGCAGCGACAAGCCCGGCTGCGTCGTCGACACGATCAGCCGACTCTTCTTCGAATGAAAGATTCCATGTCCTCCATGCAAGACGCCGTCATCGTCTCCACCGCCCGCACGCCGATCGCCAAGGCCTACCGCGGCGCCTTCAACGACACCGAGGCCCCGGTGCTGGGCGGCCATGTGATCCGCGCCGCGCTGGACCGCGCGGGCGTCGCGGGCGCCGAGGTCGACGACGTGATCCTCGGCATCGCCGCCCAGCAGGGCACGCAGGGCTACAACCTCGGGCGCCTGTGCGGCTACACGGCGGGCCTGCCGGAGAGCGTCGGCGGCATGGCCATCGACCGCATGTGCGCTTCGGGACTGATGGCCATTGCCACCGCGGCCAAGGGCATCATGGCGGGCGAGTACCGCATCGCCGTGGCGGGCGGGCTGGAGTCGATCTCGCTGGTGCAGAACAAGTACAAGAACAGCCACCGCGCGCAGTCGCAGGCGGTGCTGGCGGCGATGCCCACCGCCTACATCCAGATGATCGAGACGGCCGAGATCGTCAGCCGGCGCTACGGCATCCCGCGCGCCGCCCAGGACGCCTACAGCCTGCAGAGCCAGCAACGCACGGCCGCGGCCCAGGCGGCCGGCCGCTTCGACGACGAGATCGTGCCGCTGGCGACGACGAAGGCGCTGTTCGACAAGGAGGGCAACGCCACCGGCAGCGAGGCCGTGACGCTGGCCCGCGACGAAGGCAGCCGCGCCGACACCACGCTGGAAAGCCTGGCCGCGCTGAAACCCGTGTGGAAGAACGGCCAGTGGGTGCCCACCGGCGAGTTCATCACCGCCGGCAACGCCTCGCAGCTGTCCGACGGCGCCTCGGCCTCGGTGCTGATGAGCGCGGCCGAGGCCCGGGACCGCGGCCTGCCGGTGCTGGGTCGCTACCGGGGCCTGGCGGTGGCCGGCTGCGGCACCGACGAGATGGGCATCGGCCCGGTCCATGCGATCCCGAAGCTGCTGCAGCGCCACGGGCTCAGGGTCGAGGACATCGGCCTGTGGGAGATCAACGAGGCCTTCGCCTGCCAGGTGATCCACTGCCGCGATGCGCTGGGCATCCCGGATGAGCGCTTGAACGTCAACGGCGGCGCCATCGCCATCGGCCACCCCTTCGGCATGTCCGGCGCGCGGCTGGTGGGCCATGCGCTGCTGGAGGGGCGGCGGCGCGGCGTGAAGTACGCCGTCGTCAGCATGTGCGTCGGCGGCGGGATGGGGGCAGCGGGTCTGTTCGAGATCGACTGAGGGCTCTGGGGTTCAGGCGGCCGCCTCCGCCGCCATCCACCGCTCGATCCGCTCGCTCAGCAGGTCCAGCGTCACCGGCCCCGCGGCCATCAGCGCGTCGTGGAAGCGGCGCAGGCTGAAGCGCCCATCGAGCTTCTGCTCCGCCTGCGCGCGCAGTTCGCGGAAGCGCCGGTTGCCGAGCTGGTAGCCGAGCGCCTGGGCCGGCATGCCGATGTAGCGGTCGATCTCGGCCGCCATCGCCTCGGGCGACATCGCCACATGTGCCAGCGCGAAGGCCAGCGCCTTCTCGCGCGGCCAGCGCAACCAGTGCAGGCCGGTGTCCACCACCAGGCGCACGGCGCGCCACATCTCCATCTCGAGCCGCCCGTAGCGCTTCGCCGGCGTGTCGTAGAGGCCCAGGTCCTCGCCCAGCGCCTCGCAGTACAGCGCCCAGCCCTCCAGGCAGGCCGAGTAGCCCATGGCGCCGTGGCGACGGAAGTCGGGCAGCTCGGTCATCTCCTGCATCAGCGCCAGGTGCATCAGGTGGCCGGGCCAGGCCTCGTGCAGGGCCAGCGGGATGTGCATGTAGGCGGGGCAGCGGTCCGGCAGCGGGTTGACCCAGTGGATGCCAGCGGCCGAGCCGTCGGCCGGGTTGGGCTGGGCGTAGGCGGGCGGCATGCCGGCGGCGATCGCGTCGGGGATGCACTGCACGCCATAGCTCATGCGCGGCAGCCGGCCGAAGAACTCGGGCAGGCGTGCGTCGATGCGCTTGGACAGCACCTCGATCTCGCGGCGCAGCGCCTCGCCGCCGGCGGCGTACTGGGCCGGGTCGGCCTTCAGTTCGGCGACGAAGGCGAGCAGCGTGTCGTGGCCGGCGCTGCGGGCGACCTCGGTCATCGCGGCACTGAGCCGCGCCACCTCGGCGAGGCCGAAGGCGTGGACCTCGTCGGGGTCGGCATCCAGCGTCGTGTACTGGCGCACCAGGTGGCGGTAGCACTCGCGGCCCTGCGGGTTGTCGATGCAGGCGGTGCTGTCCTGCGCCATCGGGCCGAGCACGGTGTCGATGAAGTCCGCGTAGGCGTGCAGCGCGGGCTGCACGGTCTCGGCCAGCACGGCGAGGCAGCGGGCGGACTCGTCGGCGAAGCGGGCGTCGGTGGCCTTGCGGCGGAACGGAGCGAAGAAGGCGCCGTCCTTCGGGGCGATCGCGGCGGTGCCGCTGACCGCGGCCCTCGCGCGCTCGATGATGACCTTCGGCAGCCGCACGCCGGCCTCGACGCTCTCGCGCAGCGTGGCCTGCAGGCCCGCGAGGCAGCCGGGCAGGGCGGCCAGGCGCTCGTTGTAGCGGCGCGCGTCGTCCACGGTGTCGAAGGTGGCGGACTGGGCGTAGAAGCCCAGCGAGGCCTCGGGGCCCAGCGGATACAGCGAGGGGCGCTGATGCTGGCCGGTGGCGAGGACCTCGATCAACTGCGTCAGCTCGCGCTCCAGCAGGCGGGCGCTGTCCCTTCGATCGATGTCCAGCACCTTCAGGTCCAGCGCGCGCAGGTCCTCGCGCAGCGCAGTGGCGATACGGGCGCGGCGCTCGTGGTCGGCCGGCGCGGCGCGCAGCAGCTCGACGTGCGGCGAGCCGCGGCCGGTCAGCAGCGCGGCGGTCGGGTTCTCGTCGCACTGGAAATCCCAGAAGCGGCGGCAGAGATCGTCGAACTTGTCAGTCATGTCGTGAGGCTCCCTTCAGCAGCCTGGATGGTATTGGCCAGCAGCATCGCGATCGTCATCGGCCCGACGCCGCCGGGCACCGGCGTGATCGCGCCGGCGATGTGCTGCACGCCCTCGAAGTCCACGTCCCCGCAGAGCTTGCCGGTGGCCGGATCGCGGTTGATGCCCACGTCGATGACGACCGCGCCTGGCTTGACCATGCGGGCGGTGACGAAGCGCGGCCGGCCAATGGCGGCCACCAGCACGTCGGCTTCACGAGTTATGTTCTCCAGCTCGCGCGTGCCGCTGTGGCAGATCGTCACCGTCGCGTCGGCCTGCAGCAGCAGCATCGCCATCGGCTTGCCGACGATGGTCGAGCGGCCCAGCACCACCGCGCGTGCGCCGCGCAGCGCCACGCCGCTCTTGCGCAGCAGGTGCATCACGCCGGCCGGCGTGCAGGGGTGCAGGCCCGGCTGGCCGGCCATCAGCGCGCCCTGGCTCTCGATGCCGAAGCCGTCCACATCCTTGTGCGGCGCCACGGCGGCCAGCACGCGGTTCGTGTCGATGTGCTTCGGCAGCGGCAGTTGCACGAGGATGCCGTGCACGGCCGGGTCGGCATTGAAGCGTTCCACCAGGCGCAAGACCTGGCCCTCGTCCGCGTCGGCCGGCAGCCGCTCGGCGAAGGAGGCGATGCCGGCCTCCTCGCAGGCGCGGATCTTGTTGCGCACGTAGACGGCCGAGGCCGCGTCGTCGCCGACCAGCAGCACGGCGAGGCCGGGGCGCCGGGCCATCGTGGCGACCCGGTCTCGCAGTTGCGCGCGCAGGGCCGCCGCGGCGGCGGCGCCGTCGATCAGGCGTCCCATTTCAGGCCCCGTGGCGGAAGACCACCGTGCGGTGGCCGTTCAACAGCACGCGCCGCTCTGCATGCCATTGCACCGCACGTGCCAGCACGATGTTCTCCACATCCTTGCCGACACGCACGAAGCTGTCCGCATCCATCGCATGGTCCACGCGGATCGTGTCCTGCTCGATGATCGGGCCTTCGTCGAGATCCGCCGTCACGTAGTGGCCGGTGGCGCCGACCACCTTGACGCCGCGGCCGTGCGCCTGGTGGTAGGGCTTGGCGCCCTTGAAGCTGGGCAGGAAGGAGTGGTGGATGTTGATGCAGCGGCCTTCCAGGCGGCGGCACAGGTCGTCGCTGAGCACCTGCATGTAGCGGGCCAGCACCAGCAGTTCGGCGCCCGAGGTCTCGAAGCGGTCCAGCAGCAGCGCCTCCTGTGCCGGCTTGTCGCCCTGCATCGGCAGGTGGTAGTAGGGCAGGCCGTACCACTCGACCAGGCGGCGCATGTCCTCGTGGTTGGAGAGCACGCCGACGACCTCGACCGGCAGCTCGTCGCTGTGCCAGCGGTGCAGCAGGTGGTTCAGGCAGTGGCCGTGCTTGGAGACGGCCAGCATCACCTTGGGCCGCCGCGCGGTTTCGTACAGGTTCAGCTCCATGCCGAAGCGGTGGGTGACGGGAGCCAGCGCCAGGCGGAAGTCGTCGACGGTGGTGAAGCGCGAGCCGGCCACGCGGAACACGGTGCGCATGAAGAACAGGCCGGTCTCGTCGTCGCCGAAATGCGAGGACTCGGCGATGAAGGCCTCGCTGGCGGCCAGGGCCGAGGAGACGGCGGCGACGATGCCCACCGCGTCGCGGCACTTGATGGTCAGGATGTAGGTCGGATGTGTCATTGCGGAAGTGCGGCCGACGCGTAGGCCAGCCAGTGGGCGAGGTAGTGATCGTTGGCGCGGTCGGCGAGCAGCCACAGGCGCTGCGGCGCCACGCGCATCGCGAGGACGGCGACATCGGCCAGCCGCGTGCGCGCCGCCTGGCCGGGCTGGCCCAGCGGCACGCCGGCGTCGAGCAGGCGCGGCAGCAGCGCGTCCAGCGCCAGGCTGCGCAGCTCGAAGACGATGACGCCGGCGGAGATGTCGATGGCCTGGGCGGGGCTGGCCTTCAAGGCGTCGAGCAGGCCGTCGGCCGGCGCGTCGTGGGTGCCGACGTGCAGCCATTCGCTGGGGCTGCGCCAGGCGAGCAGCGAGGTGTCCTGCGTGCCGCCGCCGCTGAAGCGGCCGGGGCCGGGCAGGGCGCCGGCGGCCGCGGCCAGCTCGCCTTCGCCGCCGGGCAGGCAGCGCAGCGAGACGACGCGCAGCGGCTCGATGATGGCCACGTTGCCCGGCAGCAGCTCGGCCAGCGTGCCGAGCTGGGCGCGCGGCAGCGGCTTCAGCATGAAGTTGATGGGGTCAGGCGTTGCCATGGAGGCGTTCTCCCTGCGGGTCGAAGAAGGCGGGCTTGACGACCTCGGTCTCGATGGCCTTGCCCAGGTGGTAGACGGTGATGCGCTCGCCCAGGCGCTTGCCGCCGGCCTTCAGCATCGCCAGCGCCACCGGATGCCCCAGCGCCGGGCTGTGGCAGCTGGAGGTGACGAAGCCCTCGATCGGCGCCGGCGGCGCATGCGGCGCGGCGTGGGCACCGACCGGCGGCAGCGTGCGCCGATCGGTCGGCACCAGGCCCACCAGCTGCATGCGGTGCGCATCCTTGGCCGCGGGCTGCGAGAGCGAGCGCCGGCCGACGAAGTTCGCCGCCTTCTTGGCGACGCCGCGGTCCATGCCGATGTCGCCGGGCAGCGTGGTGCCGTCGGTGTCGCCGCCGACGTGGATGAAGCCCTTCTCGGTGCGCATCACCATCAGCGCCTCGATGCCGTAGGGCTGGGCGTCGAAGGCGCGGCCGACTTCAGCAAGATGGTCCAGCAGCGCCTGCGTGTGCAGGGCAGGCAGGTTGATCTCGTAGCCGAGCTCGCCGCTGAAGCTGGCGCGCAGCACGCGCAGGGTGACGCCGCCGAAGCGCGTCTCGACCATCGTCATGTGGGCCATGTTCGTCGGGGCCAGGGCCTCGTCGAAGCCCGCGGCCTTGAGCAGCGCCCAGGCCTTGGGCCCGCCGACGGTGACGTTGCCCCAGACCGAGGTCACCGGCGTCACCAGCACGCGCAGGTGGATGAACTCGCACTGCAGCCATTCCTCGAACACCAGGGCCACGCGCTCGGCGCCGCCCGAGGTGGTGTTGACGAAGAAGCGGTCCGGTGCGAGGCGGGTGACGATGCCGTCGTCATGGATCACGCCCATCTCGTTGACCAGCAGGCCATAACGCGCCTGTCCGACTGACAGCGTGGACATCGTGCCCACGTACATCAGGTCCAGGAAGGCGGCAGCGTCGGGGCCGCTGATCTCCAGCTTGCCCAGCGGCGAGCCTTCGAAAATGCCGACGGCCGTGCGGGTGTGGCCGGCCTCGCGCTGGGCGGCGGCTTCCACGCTCTCGCCGGGGCGCAGGTAGGCGGCGGGGCGGCGCCAGCCGCCGTAGTCCTCGAAGACGGCGCCGCGCGCGGCGTGCCAGGCCTCGCCGGGCATGCGCTTGAGCGGCTTGGTGCGCGGGCCGTTGCGGCCGGCGGCCACCGCGTTCAGCGTCACCGGCTTGAACGGCGGGCGGAACTTGGTCGTGCCCACCTCGGCCGGCTTGCGCTGCGTAGCCGTGCCCATCAGTACCAGCGCATTGATATTGCTGGTCTTGCCCTGGTCGGTGGCCATGCCCATCGTCGTGTAGCGCTTCAGGTGCTCGACGGAGCGGTAGTTCTCCTGGGCGGCCAGCGCCACGTCGGCGGCGCTGACGTCGTTCTGCAGGTCGACGAAGGTCTTGCCCGGCTTGCGGCCGGACGCGATCAAGGCGGCCAGCGCGGGCTCGGGCGGCGTGTTGCGGGCCGGCACGAAGCCGAGGCCGCCGGCCGGGGCGCTCGCCTTGTCGCCACGGCCGCAGAGCGTCGCATGCTCCAGCGCCCGCTCCAGGTCGAACACGCCGGCGCTGGCGCCGACGATGGCGATGCCCTCGATCGCCCGGTCCGGCACGAACATCGAACTCTCTTCCACCCAGCGCAGCTTGCCGCCGGCCATCGACCAGAGGTTGACGGCCGGGGTCCAGCCGCCGGCGCTGGCGATGCAGTCGACGTTATCGATGCGGGTGGCACGGCCGCCGCCATTGCCGGCGACGGTGATGCCGCGGATGGCGCTGGTGCCGTCCACCGCGACGATGCTGGTGTTGCGCAGCACCGGCACGTTGGCCGGGGCAGCGGCGCGGCTCTCCAGCCGCTGGTCCACGATCGCCGCGATTTCGATGCCGCGGGCGGCCAGCGAGCGGGCCACGCCATAGGCGCTGTCGCAGGCGGCGGCGATCACCAGGCGCTTGCCGCCGGCCACGTCGTACTGCGCCGCGTAGCGCTCCACCGCGTTGGCCAGCATCACGCCGGGGCGGTCGTTGTCGGGGAACAGCATCGGCCGCTCGAAGGCGCCGGTGGCGATGATCGTGCGGGCAGTGCGGATCTTGTAGAAGCGCTCGCGCAGGCCGCCGTGCTCGACGGTCTGCACGGCGGTGGCGAAGCCGTGGTCGTACAGGCCCAGGCCGGTGCAGCGGGCCAGCACCTCGACGCCGGCGGCCGCCAGCGCGCTGCGCAGCGACTCCAGCAGCCGCGCCTGCTCCGGCTGCGTGGCGAGCCAGCCGCCGGTCTGCGCCGCGCCTTCCAGCAGCAGCACCTGGCGG
This sequence comes from Pelomonas sp. KK5, assembly GCF_001984095.1. GTDB lineage: Bacteria > Pseudomonadota > Gammaproteobacteria > Burkholderiales > Burkholderiaceae_C > KK5. The sequence continues at coordinate 14,347 of NZ_LYVQ01000061.1, read as the reverse complement.
CCCGCCTTGGCCGCGCTGATGGCGGCCTGCATGCCGGCCGCGCCGGCGCCGATCACCAGCGTGTCGACGTGGCGCGAGACCTCGTCGTAACGCTCGGGGTCAGGTGTTGCCGCGGCCGAGCCGAGGCCGGCCATGCGGCGGATGGTCGGCTCGAACAGGTGCCAGTGCGGCCAGATGAAGGTCTTGTAGTAGAAGCCGGCCGGCAGCAGCGCGGCGAACTTGCTGTTCAGCGCGGCCAGGTCGAACTTCAGGCTCGGCCAGGCGTTGCCGGTGCGGGTGGCGAGGCCCTGCGCGGCGGCCACGTCGGTGGCGCGGGTGTTGGGCGTCAGCCGGGCGCCGCTGCCGACGTCGAGCAGGCCGGTCGGCTCCTCGATGCCGGCGCTGAAGATGCCGCGCGGGCGGTGCAGCTTGTAGCTGCGGCCGACGTGGACGATGCCCTGCGCCAGCAGCGCGGAGGCGACGGTATCGCCGGCGAAGCCGCTCACGGCATCGCCGTTGAACGTGAAGCTCAGCGGCTTGCCGCGGTCGATCCAGGCACCCGGCGAGACGGGCAGGCGGTAGCCGCTCATGGCGTCACTCCTTCGGCCACTTCGGACTTCCTGGCCGGCCGCGGCTCGGCGATGCCGTAGGTCTCGTGGATCTCGTGCGTCACCGTGTCGCGCACGATGTTGAACCACATGCCGCAGCCGAAGGTATGGCGCCAGCGCTCGGCGTGCTCGCCCTTGGGGTTCTTGCGGAAGTACAGGTAGCGGCCCCAGGTCTCGTCGCTGCAGTCCAGCGGCGGGCGCTGGATCGCGGTGGTGCCGCCGCTGTGGAATTCGTTCTCAGGGCGTTCGCCGCACCAGGGGCAGGTCAGTCTCATCATGGCGTTATGTCTCGTCTAGTGCGCGATGCCGGCGGCGCCGGCTTCGTCGATGAGCCGGCCGGTGAGGAAGCGTTCCAGCTGGAACGGTTCGGCGAGGTCGTGGTTCTTGCCGGTCGCCAGCACATGGGCCAGCGTCCAGCCGCCGACCGGGATCGCCTTGAAGCCGCCGGTGCCCCAGCCGCAGTTGATGTACAGGCCCGGCACCGGCGTGGCGCCGATGATCGGGCTGGAGTCCTGCACGATGTCCACGATGCCGGCCCACTGGCGCAGCAGGCGCAGCCGGCCCAGCGAGGGCAGCATCTCGGTGGTCGCGGCCACCACCTGCTGCGTCAGCGCGAAGCTGCCGCGCTGGCCGTAGGAGGGGAAGTGGTCCAGCGCGCCGCCCATGACGACCTCGCCCTTGTCGCTCTGGCTCCAGTAGGCGCCCAGCGCCGGCGACAGCGTCACCGTGTTCAGCACCGGCTTGACCGGCTCGCTGACCATGGCCTGCAGCGCGTAGCTGGTGACCGGCAGCTCGAATCCGGCCAGGCCCGCCAGCACCGAGGAATGGCCGGCCACGGCGATCGCGGCCTTGCCGCAGTCGATCTCGCGCTCGATGCCGCGGTGGCGCACCTTGACGCCGCTGAGCGTGCCGCCGTTCTTCTTGACGAAGCCGGTCACCTCGCAGTTCTGGATGATGTCCACGCCCAGCGCCGAGGCGCCGCGCGCATAGCCCCAGGCCACCGCGTCGTGGCGGGCCGAGCCGGCGCGGCGCTGCACGAAGCCGCCGAGGATCGGATAGCGCGCATCGGGGCCGAAGTTCAGGCGCGGCTCCATGTCCTGCACCGCGCGGGCGTCGAGCAGTTCGGCGTCGATGCCGTTGCAGAGCATCGCGTTGGCCCAGCGGGCCTGGGCGTCCAGGTCGTGGCGCGAGTGGGCCAGCGTGACGATGCCGCGCTGGCTGAACATGATGTTGTAGTTCAGCTCGCGGGACAGTTCCTCGTACAGCCGGACCGAGAAGTCGTAGAGCCGGGCGCTCTCGGGATAGAGGTAGTTCGAGCGGACGATGGTGGTGTTGCGGCCGGTGTTGCCGCCGCCGATCCAGCCGGCCTCGAGGATGGCCACGTTGCGCACGCCATGGTTCTTCGCCAGGTAGTAGGCGGTAGCCAGGCCGTGGCCGCCGCCGCCGATGATGACGACGTCGTAGTGCCGCTTGGGCTCGGCGACCTCGCGCCAGGCGGGCGCCCAGTCGCTGTGGCCGCGGCGGGCCGCGGCGAGCAGGTTCCAGGCGGAATAGTGGGTTCTCATGGGATGGGGACGCAAAGGTCGGTTGCTGCGGATTGAAGACTACGCAGCCAGGGCCCTGCCGTCTTAGGCCCGCGTACGCATTACTTAGGCTGGCGCGCACTTTCGGCGGCCCGGCCCGCCGGGCGTGACGACAGCCTCAATGGCCGTGCCAGAAGGCTAAGACGCCGTGATGACGCCTGCCTACGCTTCGGCCCATCCAAGCACCGGAGCCCCGCTTCATGCCATCCGCTGAATTCGACCGTTATCTGGTCAACCCCGGGCCCAAGGCGCCGGCGACGGGCCTGAAGGCCGCCGTCACCACCGATTCGGCCATCGTCACCGAGACCATGGTCAAGGTGCTCCGGAACGGCGGCAGCGCGGCCGACGCGGGCATCGCGGGCTGCCTGGTTCAGGCCGCCGTCGAGCCCTTCATGACCAACCATGCAGGCCTGGTCACCTTCCTCTACTACGAGGCGAAGACCGGCCGCATCCACCAGCTCGACAGCCTGGGCGCCCATCCGTCGGGCCTGCCGCCGTTCCAGCCGGTGCCGCCGGGCCTGGGGCCCTATTCGATGATGCCGCCCTCGGCCGTCATCCCGGGCTTCATGCCGGGCCTGCAGGCGATCCACCAGCGCTTCGGCACGCGGCCCTGGGCGGAGCTGTGCGAAGACGCGGTGCGCTGGGCCGAGACCGGCCATCCGGTCTCGAACTTCGAATACCTGGTCAACATCGAGACCGGCAAGTTCTTCAACTACTTTCCCGAGGGCCGCGACTTCTGGATCAATGCCGACGGCTTCGCGCCGCGGCCGGGCCAGGTCTTCAAGCCCAGGGGCCTGGCCGAGACGCTGCGCGGCGTGGCCGAGCAGGGGCCCGGCTACATGATCGACGGGCCCTGGGGCCAGGCCTTCGTCGCCAAGGCCAACGAGATGGGCTGGAAGATCAGGCCCGAGCACATGAGCGAGGTGCCCCCGCGCTGGGTGGAGCCGATCCGCTTCCGGCACCATGAGTACGAGATCGTCAGCCTCGGCCCGCCTCAGGCGCAGGGCATCTACTGCGCGATCGCGATGGGCGTGCTGCGCCACCTGGGCCTGCGGGGGATGGAACCTGGCAGCGCCGACCACTGGTGGGCGATGGGCCATGCGCTGCGGCAGGCGCAGCGGCACTGGGAATACGCGCAGGACGACGGCGTCTACGGCGTGCCGCGCGAGGAACTGCTGGACGACGGCTACCACGCCCACCTGGCGAAGATGATCCGCGCCGCCCGCCCCAAGCGCGACCTGAGCGAGCACATCCGCCTGGCCGGCCACCTCGGCGCCGACCCGGCGGTGATGTTCGGCGGCGGCCTGAAGCCCCGCATGGGCAGGGTCGAGAACGAGAACCGGCAGCCCAGCGGCTCCTGCGAGCTGACCGTCGTCGACCAGGACGGCAACTGGGTGCAGATGATGAACACGCTGCAGGGCTCGGGCATCCCGGGCATGGTGATCGGCGGCGTGCCGATGGTGGGCAGCCACGCCACCTTCGGCCACCTGCAGAGCCCGATGGACTCGACCCTGGTGCCGGGCGCCAAGGCCCGCTGCATCATCGGCAACACGATGGTGCTGAAGGACGGCCGGCCGGTGGCCTCGCTGGGCTCGCCGGGGAACGTGCATTGCACCGTGCCGCAGGTGCTGGCCTGGCTGCTGGACTTCTTCGATCTCGACGGCGATGCCGCGATCAGCGCGCCGCGGATGCTGCCGATGACCGAATCGCGCACGCTGACGATCGAGGACCGGCTGCGCGCCGGCACGGTCGAGGACCTGCACCGGCTGGGCCAGCGCGTCAACGTGACGGCGGCCTACGACTACCACATGGGCTCCTTCTCGGTCGTCACCCGCGACGAGCAGAGCGGCCTGTACACGGCCTACGCCGACCCGCGTCGTTGCGCGGTGGCGGACGGCCTGCGCTGAGCACGTAAGCAGTTATTTCCACGGACCCCGAACGTGCCGCCGGCGCAAATTCGTGTGCGAAAGCACTAAGCCCGGGCGGCAGGCGAACACTAACCTAGCGACAACGATTCAAAGGACGATCCTCATGCACAAGAGAGCTCCCATTCCGTTGGCATGTGCACTGGCCTGCGCCCTGGCCCTGACGGCCGGAACGGCCGCGGCGCAGGACACCGCGGCGGCCGACGCGGCGCCCGCGGCCGACGGCGCCGCCGCCAAGTCCGACGCCAAGTCCGACGCCAGCAAGCTCGAGACCGTCTACGTCAGCGCCAGCAAGCGCCGCGAGCGCCTGCAGGACGCGCCGCTGGCCATCACCGCGCTGGGCGCCGAAACGATGGAGCGGCTGGGCGTGACCCGCTTCACCGACTACATGACCCTGGTGCCCAACCTGACCCAGGCCGGCACGACGGTGGTGATGCGCGGCCTCTACACCGGCTCGCAGCAGACGACGAACACGACCGCCTTCTACGTCGGCGAATCGCCGTTCACCAGCAGCGGCTCGCTGGCGGTGGGCGCGCTGGTGACGCCCGATCCCGACCTGGTCGACGTGGCCCGCATCGAGGTGCTGAAGGGCCCGCAGGGCACGCTCTACGGCGCTACCGCGCTGGGCGGCCTGATCCGCATCGTGCCGCAGGAACCTGATCTGCACGGCTTCGGCGGCAGCGTGCGCCTGGGCGCCAGCGCCACCGACCACGGCGGCCCCGGCCACAGCGAGCGGGTCTCGCTGAACGTGCCGCTGTCGGACCGCATCGGCCTGCTGGTCAGCGCCTTCGACCGCAAGGACGGCGGCTACACGACCAACACCAAGACCGGCACGAACGACCTCGGCTGGACCAAGGCCAGCGGCGGCAGCGTCAGCGCGCTGGCGAAGCTGACGAACGACTGGAAGGTGACGCTGCGCCTGCTGAGCCAGAAGCGTGAGTCGCTGGGCAGCGCCTACCAGGACAACCTCCAGAGCACCGGCACGCCGCTCACCGGGGAGTACCAGTATTCGGCAGCGGTCGACGCGCCCAACACCAGCCGCTACCGCCTCACCGAGCTGTCGACCGAGTACGTGACGCCGGTGGGCACGCTGACTGCCTCCGTCAACCGTGTGTCCACCCGCATGAAGCTCACCGCCGACTACACGCCCGCCTACGGCGTGTACGTGGCCCCCTACCTGCCGGCCGGCTTCAGCCTGCTGGGCGACCTGGACGTGAACCTGAAGAGCAAGCAGGGCGGCGAGATCCGCTTCGCCACCACGCGGCTGGGCAACTTCGAGGGCGTGGCCGGCCTGTTCTACACCGACGAGGACAACGAATACGACACCGCGCTGTCCAGCCATCTGGCCAGCGGGGCCGTCGCGCCCGCGCCCTTCGGCAACTTCCTGACCAGCCTGGTGTCCTCGAAGTACCGCGAGGAGGCTGCCTTCATCAACGGCTCGTACTACCTCACCCCCGCCTTCGACATCGGCGCCGGCGTGCGCTACGCCCGCAACCAGCAGCATGCCGAGATCCGCCGCAGCGGCCTGCTGGCCAGCAGCACCGCGCCGACCATCGTCGACTTCGACGACGCCTCCACCACCTGGCAGGCCACCGCCCGCTGGCGCCCGACCCAGGAGCTGAGCACCTTCCTGCGCTACTCGACCGGCTACCGCCCCGGCGGCCCGCAGACCAACGCCAACCCGCCGCCCGGCACGCCCGCCACCTTCAAGCCCGACACGGTCGCCAACACCGAGCTGGGCATCAAGGGCACGGCGCTGGACCGGCGCCTGTCCTTCGACGCCAGCATCTATCACATCGACTGGAAGGACGTGCAGCTGAACGGCCTCTCCGGCGGCACGCTGCTGCTGGCCAATGCCGGCAAGGCGCGGGTCAACGGCCTGGAGGCGCAGCTGAGCTACCTGCTGCAGGGCAATGTGCAGATCGGCGCCAATATCGGCTTCAACGATGCCAAGCTGACCGAGGTCGGCACCGCCACCGCCGCCTACCTCGGCGCCGCGGCCGGCGACCGGCTGCCGGGTTCCTCGAAGGTCACCGCCGCGGCCTTCGGCGACTGGAGCTTCCCGGTCGGCGACATGACCGGCTCGCTGGGCGCCACGCTGCGCTACCAGGGCGCCAAGCCCTCGTCCTTTCCGGGCAGCGCCTTGAACCCGAACTACAACATCCCGGCCTATACCCAGCTCGACCTGCGCGCCGGCCTCGAATGGAGCCGCTACCAGCTGCGCCTGCGCCTGGACAACGCCACCGACAAGCTCGCCTACACCAGCTACTCGACCGCCAAGGTGGCGGCCGCGCAGACGGTGGCCTCGAACGCGGGCCTGATCCGGCCGCGCACCATCACCCTCACGTTCGGAGCGGACTTCTGATGGACCGACTCGCCGACCCCGCGCAGATCGCGCCTCCTGCGCCCATCGTGCCGCCTGCCGCGCCGCACACGCTGTACTCCCCCGCGCGCCGCTGGCTGATGCTGGCCGTGCTCTTCCTGGTCTCGGCCAGCAGCTACCTGGACCGGCACATCGTCTCGGTGCTGCTGGAGCCGATCAAGAAGGAGTTCGGCGTCAGCGACACCCAGCTCGGCTTGCTGACCGGCTTCGCCTTCGTGATCTTCTACGTCGCCCTGGGCGTGCCGCTGGCGCGCTGGGCCGACCGGGGCAACCGGCGCGTGGTCGTGGCCGTCTCGCTGGCGGTGTGGAGCGCCTTTACCGCGCTGTGCGGCTACACCGGCAGCTTCCTGCAGCTGGCGCTGGCGCGCATCGGCGTCGGCGCGGGCGAGGCGGGCGCGGGCCCGGCCTCGCAGTCGCTGCTGGCCGACTACTTCCCGAAGGAGCGGCGCGGCATCGTGCTGGCGATCTACACCTCGTCGGCGACGGTGGGCTACCTGTTCGCCTTCATGGGCGGCGCGGCGATCGCGGCGCACTACGGCTGGCGCAATGCGCTGATCGCGGTGGGCGCGCCGGGCGTGGTGCTGGCGCTGATCGCCTGGCTGCTGCTGGCCGAGCCGCGCGAGAAGCTGGGCCCGCCGGTGGCGGCCAAGGCGGCGGTCAGCGCCGGGCAGGCGATGAAGGCGCTGCTGGCCAAGCGCAGCTACGTCTGGGTGCTGGTCGGCGCCGGGGCCTACGGCATCGTGGCCTACGGCGCGGCGATCTTCTTCCCCTCCTTCATGGTGCGCTCGCTGAAGGTCTCGCTGACCGACGTGGGCGTGGTCTACGGCGCGCTGTCGGCCTTCGGCTCGCTGGGCGCCACGCTGCTGGGCGGCTTCCTGGCCGACCGGCTCGGCAAGCGCGACCTGCGCTGGTATGCCTGGCTGCCGGCGCTGTCGCTGGCGGTCTCGCTGCCCTTCGAGGTGGGTGGCCTGCTCGCGCCGAGCTACACGGCCTTCCTGGTCAGCAGCTGGATCGGCGGCATCGCGCTGGGCCTGGGCATCCCCTCGATGTTCACCGCGATGCACGCGATCTGCGGCTCGGCCAACCGCTCGCTGGCCGTGGCCTTCCTGACCTTCGTGATGAGCCTGGTCGGCGCGGGCATGGGGCCGCTGATCACCGGCTTCCTGTCCGACCGGCTGACGCCGATGTTCGGCGTCGAGTCCCTGCGCTACGCGATGGTGTTCAGCATGTGCTTCCTGGCCCCGGCGGCCTGGGCGTTCTGGCGCTGCGGCGTGGCCATGCCGCGCGATATTGAAGGTTGAGAAAAATGATGACTGCGAACGACACGAACCTCGCCACGGCCCTGAGCCTGCTGGCCGACTGCTGGGAGGCGATGCGCCGCATCAACGCGGCGGCGGCCGGCTTCAGCGGCGAGAAGCTGACGCGGCTGCCCGACCTCTCGCTGGCCGGCGCCGAGCGCAACGCGGCCACGGCGAAGCGGCTGCTGGAACGCATCGCCGCGCTGGACGAGGCGGCGCTGCCCCATCCGGTGGCGACGACGCTGCGCCAGGCGCGCTATTACCTGCAGGGCGTGGCCCGCCAGGCCGAGTGGTACTGGCTGGCGCTGGACCCGGCGGGCCTGGGCTTCTACGGCCTGTTCGCGCCCTCGGCCTACTGCGGCGGCTTCGTGCTGAACGGCGTGCTGCGCTCGCTGAGCGAGTTCAAGGCCGAGAGCGCCGGCGATGCCGACCGCTACCTCGCGCAGGTGGCCGACCTGGCGCAACTGATCGACCAGATGACCGAGCGCACGCTGGGCCAGCGCGAGCGCGGCATCCTGGTGCCCAAGCCCCAGCTGCCCTCGGTGCGCGGGCTGCTGGCGGGCCTGCGCGGCTCGGCGGCCGCGGCCGTGCGGGCCGGCGGCAAGGCCTGCGACGCCGCAGAGATCGAGCGCCGCATCACGCAGCTGATCGAGCCCGCTTTCGAGCGCCTGGCCGCGATCTTCGACGCCGCCTATGAAGCCCAGGCGCCCGCGGGCGTCGGCATCGGCCAGTACCCGGGCGGTGCCGCCGTCTATGCCGAGCTGGTCAGGCGCCACACGACGATGGACCTGACGCCCGAGCAGGTCCACCAGCGCGGGCTGGCGCGCATGGCCGAGGTGCAGCGCGAGATGGCCGCGATCCGCGCCGCGGCGGGCTGCGCCGACGATGCCGAGTACATGGCCCGCGCCTCGCGCGATCCGCGCTATGCCGCGTCCACCGTCGAAGGCGTGACGGCGGTGTTCAAGCGCTACATCGACCGCATGGACGCCGTCTTCGACCAGGCCTTCCACGCGCGCTGCAAGGCCCCGCACGGCGTGGCCGCGCTGCCCGCCGCGCTGGAAGCCAGCATGACCTTCGGCTACTACGACGCGGTGCGCCCGGACGGTGGCGGCGGCAACTACATGTTCAACGCGGCCAACCTGACGACGCGGCCGCTCTTGAACATCGCCTCGCTGACCTACCACGAGCTGGTGCCCGGCCATCACCTGCACCTGGCCTCGCAGACCGAGAGCCGCAGCCTCCACCCGATCGCCCGCTACGCCTACTGCAATGCCTACAACGAGGGCTGGGCCGAGTACGCCGCCACGCTGGCCGGCGAGCTGGGCGGCTACGAGGCCGACGAGGAGCGCTACGGCCGGCTGATGATGGACGCCTTCCTGAGCTGCCGCCTGGTGGTGGACACCGGCATGAACGCGCTCGGCTGGAGCCTGGAGCAGGCGCGCGACTACCTGCGCCGCAACGGCTCGCTGTCCGAGCCCGAGGTGCTCAGCGAATCGCTGCGCTACTCCTGCGACATCCCCGGCCAGTCGCTGGCCTACAAGCTGGGCGACACCGAGATGCTGCGGCTGCGCGAACGCATGCGCGCGGCGCAGGGCGAGCGCTTCGCGCTGAAGGACTTCCATGCGGCGGTGCTGGGCTCGGGCGCGATGCCTTTCCCGGATCTCGCGTGGAGCCTGGAGCGCCTGACGGCCGCCGCGTGATGACGCGCACGCTGTTCACCAACGCGCGGCTGTTCGACGGCCACAGTGCGGACTTTCCTGCCGGCATGCAGGTGCTGGTCGAGGGTGAGCGTGTCAGCGCTGTCTCTACGACTGCGATCGACGCGCCGGACGCCCGCGTGATCGACTGCGCCGGCCGCACGCTGATGCCCGGCCTGATCGACGCCCACATCCACGCCTTCTTCAGCAACGTCAGTTTCCAGAAGGTCGAGCAGTTCGGCGAGGCCTACCGAACGGCCCATGCGGTGCGCATGCTGGGCCATGCGCTGCGCTGCGGCTTCACGACGGTGCGCGACATCGGCGGGGGCAACTGGTCGCTGTACCAGGCAATGGCCGACGGGCTGTTCGCCGGCCCGCGCTTCCTCTACGCCGGCAAGGTGCTGTCGATGACCGGCGGCCATGGCGACATGCGGCCGCTCAGCGAGCGCCCGCGCTACGAGGGCGTCTGCGCCTGCGGCTCGGGCCCGAACTTCAACGCGCTGTGCGTGATCGCCGACGGCGTGGACGAGGTGCTGAAGGCGGTGCGCGAGGAACTGCGCCAGGGTGCGCACTGCATCAAGATCATGGGCTCCGGCGGCGTCGCCTCGCCGACCGACCCGATCTGGATGAACCAGTACCGCGAGGACGAGATCCGCGCCATCGTCAACGAGTGCGCTGAACGCCGCAGTTATGTGGCCGCCCACTGCCATCCGGCCAGCGCGGTGCGGCGCTGCGTGGAATTCGGCGTGCGCTGCATCGAGCACGGCACGCTGATGGACGCCGACACCGCGGCCTTCGTCGCGGAGCGGGGCGCCTATGTGATCCCGACGCTGATCATCATCGAGCAGCTGGTGGAGCAGGGCCGCGCGATGGGCTTCCCGCCCGAGAGCCAGGCCAAGGTCGAGTCGATCTGGGGCCAGGCGATCGAGGGCCTGCGGCACATGAAGGCGGCGGGCGTGAAGGTCGGCTTCGGCACGGACCTGCTGGGCAATCTCTACAGCCGCCAGTGCCGCGAGTTCACGCTGCGCTCGGAGGTGTTCACGCCGCTGGAGATCCTGCGCCAGGCGACCTCCGTGAACGCCGAGATGATGCAGCTCGAAGGCCAGATCGGCTGCGTGGCGCCGGGTGCCTTCGCGGACCTGATCGTCGTCGACGGCGATCCGCTGGCCGACATCTCGCTGCTGGCGGCCGACGGCGCGAAGCTCGCCGCCGTGATGCGCAACGGCGAGCTCGTCAGTTCGTCTTCTCCTTGACCTGCGGCTGGTGCGCGGCCGCCCAGGCCCGCGCCGCCGCCAGGTGCTGCTCCCCGCACAGGATCTCGATGTAGATCGGCACCCGCTGGCGGCGCAGGCCGCGGCTCTCGTGCACCCCGATCGCGTAGTAGCCGATCTGGTGGAAGTAGAAGACCCGGGCGCGCACCTGCGCCTCGTCCTTGCGGCAACCGAGTGCGCTGAAGATCTTCGTCAGCGCCTCGATGCGCTGCTCGTCGCTGGATGCCACCGCGGCCGCCGTCGCCTCGCTGGCGTGCGCCCAGGCGCGCACGGCCATGTCGAACTTCGGGTCGTAGCCGTCCTCCCTCATGAGGTGCTCGACCAGCGCATCGATCGCTTCCAGCGCCTCGGCCGGGTTGCCGGGCAGGGCGCCCGAGTCCACGAACACGACCTCGTCCTGCCAGTGCCGCAGCAAGCGCTGCAGCAGCTCGTCCCGGTCGACGAAGTGGTGATAGAAGCCGCCGCGCGTGACGCCGAGCTGCTTCGCCAGCCGGTCGACCTTGACCGCGTCGATGCCTTCGTCGATCAGCGTCTGCCGCGCGGCCTGCAGCCAGGCCTCGGCCGGCACCTTGGGAACAAGATTCGCCATGAGGGTTCTTTCGGACTTGCGTATCGCCGTCGATTGGAGTCAACTTATACAGCGCTGCATGTTTTGAAGCATAACCCAAACCGACGGAGTTGGCTGCATGGACGACCTGATCATTTCGCGCTCCTACGACGCGACGGCCCTGAAGATGGCGACCACCCGGGAGTACGCCAACGGCCGCGAGATCGCCTACGACTATGCCCGCGCGGGCATGGGCCGCGGCCATCACTGGGGCTTCATGGACGGGGATACGTTCACGACCGTCGTGGACATCTGCAGCAACCGGCCCATCCATGCGGAATCGGAGGCCTGCGACGACCTGGTCCTCGTGCGCGCCAGCGTCGGCTCGTCCTGCAGCTACGGCATCGGCGACGGCGCGGCGTGGCGCTTCGTGCGGCCGGCGGTGACGGTGTCCTTCCTGCCCAAGGGCACGCGGATGAAGGTGATCATCGAGGCCGACGTGCCGCAGACGGCGGTGACGGTGGTCGTGCGCGCCAGCGCCATCCTGGGCCGCTACGGCCTGCGCCGCGAGGACCTGCCGCAGGGCCTGCTCGACGTGCTCGACGGTGCGCGCACGGACGCGGCCACGCTGCTCTCGCTGCCGCTGGGCCAGGACCTGGCCGCGCTGGTGCACGATCTGGTGCGCAGCCGCCTCACCGGCTCGCTGCGCGGCCTGCAGGCGGCCGCGCGCGGGGCCGAGCTGCTGGCCCTGGTCACCAATGCCTGGAAGGGGCGCGAGCAGGCCGGCGCCGAGAACAGCAGCATCGGCATGCGCAGCCGCGACGCCGAGCTGGTGGCTGCCGCCAGCCGCATCCTCAACCAGCGCATGGTCGATCCGCCCACGCTGCAGGAACTGGCGCAGGAACTCGGCACCAACCGCAACAAGCTGAACCAGCTGTTCCAGCGCAGCATGGGCGTGACGCTGAAGGTCTACTGCGTGCAGAAGCGCATCGAGCGGGCACGGGCGCTGCTGCAGGAGGGCCGGCTCAACATCGCGCAGATCTCCGAGACGGTGGGCTACCAGCACCAGAGCAGCTTCACCGCCGCGTTCCGCGACGTCGTCGGCATGTGCCCGCGCGACTACGGCAACACCCGCCAGGCCTGCGCCGCGCTGGAGCAGGCCGTGCATTGAGACTAACAATGCGTGGCTGAGGCCAAAGCCGGGCAGGGGTGCTCGGCGGGAAGATGCAGCCATCGCATCGACCCAACCGACACGACCGACATGAGCAGCAACACCGTTCACCCCAGGGACTGGCCGCTGGCCGACTATGAAGCGCAGCTGAAGCTGCAGCACCGCATCCGCAGCGAGGCCGGCTACGCGAAAGGCACGCAGGGCGCGGTCACCGTGGCCTACGGCAGCGCCGCGGCCCGCGCCGGCCTCGAAGTGCTGAAGAGCGGCGGCAATGCGCTCGACGCCGCGATGAGCACGGCGATGATGCAGATCGTGCTGACGGCCGGCGCGCCGATCAGCTTCTTCGGCATCCAGTCGCTGGTGTACTACGAGGCGAAGACCGGCAAGGTCCACTGCATGAACGCCGAGTGGAACACCGTGCGCGGCGAGACCGACCCGCTCACCATCCCCGGCGGCTTCGACCTGGCCAGCCCCGACGGCCTCAAGGGCAAGGGCCCGGCCAGCGGGCGCACGGCGATGGTCGGCGGTTTCATGAAGGGCGTGGGCGCGGCGCACGAACGATTCGGCAAGCTGCCGTTCAAGGACCTGTTCGTCGCCAGCATCCACGCGGCCGAGACCGGCGTGCCGGTCAACTACAGCACCGCGATGGCCTACGAGATGCGCGCCGACGACCTGGCCCGCCTGCCCGAGACCCGCGCCACGCTGCTCAAGCCCGACGGCGGCATCTACCAGGACGGAGACACGCTGAAGCAGCCGGCGCTGGCCGCCACGCTGCGCGCGGTGGCCGAACAGGGCACGGACCACGTCTACCGCGGCCCCTGGGCGCAGAAGCTGGTGGACGCGGTGCAGGCCGACGGCGGCCGCATGACGCTGGAGGACCTGGCGGCCTACGAGGTGATCTGGTCCGAGCCGCTGGTGGCGAAGATCGGCGAGTACGAGCTGCACACGGCGCCGCCGCCCAACGGCGGGGGCGTGGCCGCAGTGGAGGCGCAGCTGCTGTCGCGCGCCTCGGGCCTGGCGGACGGGCCGCACTGGACGAAGTCCGGCGAGGCCTTGCGTCGTGCGGTGCAGATCGCGCAGATGGTGTTCCTCGACTACCTGCCGCCCGAGATCCAGCAGGCGGTCTACCCCGGCATGGACCTGTCGCCGCAGGCGCGCGTCACCGAGGCCCATGCGCAGGCGCTGTGGGCACGAATGGAAGCGGGTGCGATGCCCTTCCGCTTCGCCGGCCCCAAGCATTCGGACGACGTCGTCGCGATCGACAGCGAGGGCAATATCGCCGCGATCACCCATTCTTCGAACACCGTGCTGTGGGGCAAGACCTGCATCAATATCGACGGCATCTCGATCCCCGACTCGGGCAGCTTCCAGCAGGCGATGATGGCCCGCGTCGCGCCCGGCGAGCGCCTGCCCGCACCGACCGAGACCGGCGTGCTGTTCAAGGACGGCCAGCCGCTGGTCGGCTTCGCCTCGATGGGGTCAGGTCTTCACCACCGCACGATGCAGGCGCTGCTGAATCTGACGGCCTTCGGCATGTCGCTGAAGGACGCGGTCGACACGCCCGACTTCTTCGGCTGCCGCATGGACCCGCAGACCCACGAGCTGACGATGCAGGTGCCCAAGGGGCGCTTCCCGCGCGAGGTGCTGGAGGCGAGCGGCCTGCCCTACATCGAGATCGACAGCGACAAGGCGCGCTTCGGCTCGGAAGGGCTCTGGGTCGCGGTTCGCAAGGACCCGGTCACCGGCGAGATCGAAGCCGTCTCGCACAACCGCAACAACAGCGGCGCCTTCGCCTACTGATGATGAGCACGATGATCAAACCCATCTCCGACCGCGACGGCAAGATCTGGATGAACGGCGAGCTGGTGGACTGGCGCGACGCCAA
>NZ_LYVQ01000060.1 GCF_001984095.1 Pelomonas sp. KK5 | reverse complement strand
GCCGGCGACCGGCCGCTGCTGTGCACCTGGCACGAGCTGGATCACTACGGCCGCGCGCCCGAGGGCAGCGCCTGGTTCGGCCCCAGCTTCCTGGCCGATACCGGCACCGGCGCGCCGCCGCCGCCCTGGCCGGCCGGCAGCGGGCCGCGCGTGTTCGCCTACCTGAAGGCCGGCCACGCGGACCACGCCGCCTGCCTGCAGGCGCTGGTGCAGCGGGGCTGCCGGGTCATCTGCTACCTGCCCGAGGTGGCGGCCGGCAAGCCGCCGCCGGTGCGCTCGCCGCTGCTGCACTACGCGGCCGCCCCGGTAAGCCTCGGTGCCCTGCTGCCCGACTGCGAGCTGCTCGTCTGCCACGCCGGCGAGGCCACGCTGGCGCAGGGCCTGCTGGCCGGCGTGCCATTGCTGCTGATGCCGATGCAGGCCGAGCAGGCACTGCTGGCACGCACGACCTGCCTGCGCTCCGGCGCCGCCGTCAACGTGCTGGACCTGCCACCGGGCACGCCGATCTCGGCCGCGGTCGAGCGCGCCCTGGGCGACGCCGGCCTGCGCGAACGGGCGCGCGCCTTCGCCGCGCGCTACCGCGACTTCACGCAGGCGGAGCAGACCGAGGCGCTGGTCGCGCAGTTCGAGGCGCTGCTGCACCGCTGAGCACACGGACTGCCGCACAATGGCGGTATATCCATTGGTGCAAATTCATTACCGCAGCCGTCATGATGGACCCCGACACGCCGCCTCCCGCGCCCGACCCGACGCACCCGCACCAGCAACCGGACTTCCTCGTCGAGATGCGCCAGGACCTGTCCGACTGGCGGCAATGGCTGGCGCGCGCCGTGGTGCTGGTGCATGCGGTGGCGGCCGGGCTGGCGGTGGTGGCCTTCACCTGGATCTGCGAGCACGCGCTGGCCGGCTTCGCCGCGCTGCATCGCTGGCAGCCGCTGCTGCCGCTGGTCTGGACGCCGGCCTGGACCGCCGGCATGGCCTGGCTGACCCGGCGCTTCGCGCCCGGCGCGGCGGGTTCGGGCATTCCGCAGGTGATGACGGTCCTGTCCGGCAGCCTTGATCCAGCGCAGCGGCCGCGCTTCGTCTCGCTGCGGCTGAGCCTGGCCAAGATGCTGCTGACGGCCGGCGGCCTGCTGGGCGGCTTGGCGATCGGGCGCGAAGGCCCTTCGGTGCAGATCGCCGCCGGCGTGATGGGCGCGGCACGGCGCTGGCTGCCGCCGCGCTCGGCCCTCAACGACAACGGCCTGATGGTGGCCGGCGGCGCCGCCGGCATCGCCGCGGCGTTCAACGCGCCGCTGGCCGGCGTGATGTTCGCCATCGAGGAGCTGAGCAAGCGCATCGAGCAGCGCTCCAGCGGCCTGATCATCGCGGCCATCGTGCTGGCCGGCCTGATGGCGGTCTCGGTGTTCGGCAACGCGTCCTACTTCGGCGTGATCCACGTGCCGCCGCTGAGCTGGCACCTGCTGCTGCCGGGCCTGCTGGTGATCGTCGCCTGCGGGCTGCTGGGCGGGGGCTTCGCGCGGCTGCTGCATGCCAGCATCGTTGGCGGCGGCAGGGACCGCTTCAGTGCGTACCGCGAGCGCCATCCGGTGCGCTTCGCTGCGCTGTGCGGGCTGGCCATCGGCGTGCTGGGCGTGGCCAGCGGCGGCCTCACCTTCGGCAGCGGCTACGACACCACCCGCAGCCTGGTGGAAGGCCAGCACAGCACCCCGCTGCTCTACGTGACGCTGCGCATCGTGGCCACCTGGCTGGCGGTCTGGTCGGGCGTGCCGGGCGGCATCTTCGCGCCCTCGCTGGCCATCGGCGCAGGCATCGGCCACGACGTGGCCCTGCTGACCGCGCTGATGGACGAGAACTCCGCGCCGCTGATCGCACTGGGCATGACCGGCTTCCTGGCCGCGGTGACCCAGGCGCCGATGACGTCCTTCATCATCGTGATGGAGATGGTGGACGGGCACACGATGGTGCTGAGCCTGATGGCCGCGGCGCTGGGCGCCAGCCTGATCTCGCGCTGGATCTGCGTGCCGCTGTACGGGGCGCTGTCGCAGGCGCAGCTGCGCTCCGTCGCCGCGCGCTAGTCAGATCGAATCGAGCGGGCTGCGGATGCCGCGGCCGCCCTTGTTCAGCACATGGGTGTAGATCATCGTGGTGCTGACCTCGGCATGACCCAGCAGCTCCTGTACCGTGCGGATGTCGTAGCCGGCCTGCAGCAGATGGGTGGCGAAGGAATGGCGCAGCACATGGGGGCTGCAGGGCTTGACGATGCCGGCCCGCCGAGCGGCGCCGGCGATCGCGCGCTGCAGCGTGTACTCGTGCAGGTGATGGCGGCGGATCACGCCGGTGCGCGGGTCGGTCGAGCGGACGGGGCTGGGGAACAGGAACTGCCAGCCCCAGCTGCGGGCCGCGGCCGGGTACTTGAGCGCCAGGGCGTCGGGGAGCCAGACGTCCGCGCAGTCGTCGGCCATGTCCTTCGTGTGCAGGGAGCGCGCCTGGGCGAGCTGGTCCTGCAGGGGCCGGATCAGGTTCTCGGGCAGCACGGTGACGCGGTCCTTGCCGCCCTTGCCGTCGCGCACGACGATCTCGCGCCGCTCGAACTCCACATCCTTCACCCGCAGCCGCAGGCCTTCGAGCAGCCGCATGCCGGTGCCGTAGAGCAGCGAGGCCAGCAGCCACATCGTGCCGTCCAGCTCCAGCAGGATCGTGCGCACCTCGTGCGGCGTCAGCACCACCGGCAGGCGGCGTGGCCGCTTGGCGGTGATCACCTCGTCGAGCCAGGGAAGCTGCACGCCCAGCACCTCCCTGTAGAGGAACAGCAGCGCGGCCTTGGCCTGGTTCTGCGTGGAGGCCGCCACGTTGCGCTCGGCCGCCAGGTGGCTCAGGAAGGCGGCCACCTCGGTCGCGCCCATCTCGGCCGGGTGGCGCTTGTGGTGGTACAGGATGAAGCGCCGCGCCCAGTCGACATAGGCGCCCTCGGTGCGGATCGAGTAGTGCAGCGCGCGGATGCGCAGGCGGACCTGGTCCAGCAGGCGCGGCGGTGGCGCGGCGTTGTGGGCATCGTTCATCCGGCCGAATCTAGGCGGCCGGATTCCTCGCAGCAATGGAGCTCGTAGGGGTGATCCGTCAGGCGGCGGCGATCAGCGCCTCGCTCTGCGGATCGAAGCAGACCAGCTTGCCCAGGTCGACCAGGAAGCGCAGCTGCTGGCCGGGCGTCAGCGAGAGGTCCGGATCGAGCCGCACGGTGAACTCATGGCCGCCCAGGTCCACCAGCACCAGCGTGTCCGCGCCGGTCGGCTCGATCACTTCCACCCGGGCCTCGAAGGCGCACTGCAGCGGCCCCGGCGCCATGCCCGGCCCGCACAGGCTCACCGCCTCGGGCCGGATGCCGGCGATCACCTCGCGGCCGGCATAGGCGGCCAGCGCGGGCGACACGGCCGCCGCCGACAGCGCCATCTGCACGCCCTTTTCGCCGAAGCGCAGGGCCAGGTCTTGCCCGTCGCGCACCAGCTGCGCCTTCAGCAGATTCATCCGCGGGCTGCCCATGAAGCCGGCCACGAAGGTGTTGGCCGGCCGGTTGTAGATCTCGTGCGGCGTACCGAGCTGCTGCAGCACGCCCGCCTTCATCACCGCGATGCGGCTGGCCAGCGTCATCGCCTCGATCTGGTCGTGGGTGACGTAGACGATGGTCGCCTTCAGCCGCTGGTGCAGCTTCTTGATCTCGGTGCGCATGTCCACGCGCAGCTGCGCGTCGAGGTTGGACAGCGGCTCGTCGAACAGGTAGAGCTGCGGCTCGCGGGCCAGTGCCCGGCCGATCGCCACGCGCTGGCGCTGGCCGCCGGAGAGCTGGCGCGGCCGGCGGTCCAGCAGGTGCTCGATCTGCAATAACTTTGCAACCGAGCGCACCCGCTCCTGGCGCTGCGCCTTGTCGACCTTGCGCATCTCCAGCGGGAACTCGATGTTCTTGGCCACCGTCATGTTCGGGTACAGCGCATAGGACTGGAACACCATCGAGATGTTGCGGTCCGCCGTGGGCACGTCCGTGATGTCCCGGCCCATCAGGTTCACCGTGCCGCCGCTGGGTTCCTCCAGGCCGGCGATGATGTTCATCAGCGTGCTCTTGCCGCAGCCGGAAGGGCCCACGAGCACCAGGAACTCGCCGTCTTCCAGCGCGATCGAGATGTCGTGCAGCACATGGACGGCGCCGAAGCTCTTCTTGACATTGACCAGGTCCAGGGACGCCATCGGGGTTCAGCCTTTCACGGAGCCGGCCATCAGGCCGCGCACGAAGTATTTGCCGGAGAGCAGGTAGACCAGCAGCGTCGGCAGCGCCGCGATGAAGGCGCCCGCGAAGTGGACGTTGTATTCCTTGACGCCGGTCGAGCTGTTGACGAGGTTGTTCAGCGCCACCGTCAGCGGGAAGGAGCTGAAGTCGCTGAACGAGGCGCCGAACAGGAACTCGTTCCAGATGTTGGTGAACTGCCAGATCACGGTGACGACGATGATCGGCGCGCTGTTGGGCAGCAGGATGCGCCACAGCACGCCGAAGAAGCCGGCGCCGTCCATCCGCGCCGAGCGGATCAGCTCGTGCGGGAAGGCCGCGTAGTAGTTGCGGAAGAACAGCGTGGTGAAGCCGATGCCGTAGACCACGTTGACGAAGACCAGGCCCTTCACCGTGCCGGCCAGCCCGAGCAGGCCCAGCGTCTTGGCCATCGGGATCAGCACGATCTGGAAGGGGATGAAGACCGAGAACAGCATCGCCCCGAACAGCAGGTGCCCGCCGCGGAAGCGGAACTGCGTGAGGATGTAGCCGTTCAGCGCGCCGATCAGCGTGGAGATCGCCACCGCCGGGATCACCAGCAGGAAGGAGTTGATGAAGTAGGGCTTCAGGCCCGTCGGCTGCACGCCGATCTGCGCGCTGCTCCAGGCGGTCAGCCAGGGCTCCAGCGTCCAGTCGTGCGGCAGCGCCATCAGGTTGCCGCTGCGGATCTCGTCCAGCGGCTTGAAGGAGTTGACCACCATCACGTAGACCGGCAGCAGGAAGGCGAAGGCCAGCGCGCTCAGCAGCAGGTAGAGCACCGGCTGCGTGAGTCCGAACTTGTTCTTTTTGCTAGCCGCCATGCTTGGCCTTCCGCATCTCGCTGGCCAGGTAGGGCAGCACGACGATGCCCACCGCCACCAGCATCAGCACCGCGCTCGCCGCGCCCACCGCCATCTCGTTGCGGGTGAAGGTGTACTGGTACATGAAGACCGAAGGCAGCCAGGTCGAGCGGCCCGGGCCGCCGTTGGTCAGCGCCACCACCAGGTCGTAGCTCTTGATCGCCATGTGCGCCAGGATCACGAAGGCCGAGACGAACACCGGCCCCAGCTGCGGGATGATGATGCGCAGGTAGATCTGCCAGCTGCGCGCGCCGTCCACCCGCGCGGCATTGACCTGCTCGGTGTCCACGCCGCGCAGGCCGGCCAGGAACATCGCCATCACGAAGCCGGCCGTCTGCCAGACCGCCGCGATGACGACGCAGTAGATCGCCATCTCGCTGTCCTTGATCCAGCCGAAGGTGAAGCTCTCCCAGCCCAGGTCGCGCAGCGTGTGCTCCAGGCCCACGCCGGGATCGAGCAGCCACTTCCAGGCGGTGCCGGTGACGATCAGCGACAGCGCCATCGGGTAGAGGAAGATCGAGCGGTACAGGCTCTCCGCGCGGATCTTCTGGTCGATCAGGATCGCCAGGCCCAGGCCCAGCGCCATCGCGATCACGATGAACAGCAGGGCGAAGGTGCCCGCGTTGGACAGCGCCACCTGCCAGTTCTCCAGGTTCAGCAGCCGCTTGTAGGCGGCCGGGCCTTCGTAGTCGAGCACCGGCATGATCGTCGACGGCGTCATCGACAGGTAGACGGTGAACATGATGTAGCCGTAGACGCAGATCAGCACGAGCAGGGCGCTCGGCGTGATCAGCAGCTTGGGCAGGAAACCGGCTTTCATCGTCAGCAAGGCTCCGCAGGCCCGGCCGATGCTTCAGCAGCAACGGCCGGGAGGTTGACGAGAGAGACTACGAGGAATGGATCAGCTCTTGGAGGCCGAGACCATTTCGGCCACCGCCTTCTTGTCGTCGATCTGCCCGTTGAAGTGGCGCGTGATCACGTCGTAGAAGGCGTTCTTCAGCGAAGCCGGCACCGCATGCCCGTGGGCCATCGAACCGACCAGCGTGTTCTTCGCGTTGGCTTCGGCCAGGTCCTTCATGCCCTTCTTGCCGCAGTCGTCGAAGGCCGTGTCGGGCACGTCCGTCCGCGCCGGCACCGAGCCCTTGACCACGTTGAAGGCGGACTGGAAGCCCGGGTCCATGATCGCCGCCGCCAGCTTGGCCTGGGCCGCCGCCGCGTCGGCCTTGACCTTGAACATCACGAACTGGTCGGAGTTGAAGGACACCATGCCCTGCGTGCCCGGCGTGCGGAAGCACATGAAGTCCTTGCCCGGCACCTTCTTGGCGTTCAGGAATTCGCCCTTGGCCCAGTCGCCCATCATCTGGAAGCCGGCCTTGCCGCTGATCACCATGCCGGAAGCGACGTTCCAGTCGCGGCCGGAGAAGTCCTTGTCCACGTACTTGCGCAGCTGGCTCATGCGCTGGAAGACCTTCAGCATCGTGTCCGAGCCCAGCGCCTTGGCGTCGAGGTCGATCAGCGCCTTGCGGTAGAAGTCGATGCCGCCGGTGGACATCACGACGCCGTCGAATAGCGTCGCGTCCTGCCAGGGCTGGCCGCCGTGGGCCAGCGCGACGGCGCCGCTCTTCTGCACCTTGTCCAGAGCGGCGATGTACTCGTCCCAGCTGGCGGGCATCGTCGTGACGCCGGCCTTGGCCAGCACCTCCTTGTTGGCCCAGACCCAGTTGGTCGAGTGCACGTTGACCGGCGCGGCGATCCACTTGCCGTTGTACTTGGAGAACTTCTGCAGCGCCGCGGGCACGGTCTTGTCCCAGCCCTCCTTGGCGGCCACCGAGTTCAGGTCGGCCACCACGCCCTGCTTGCCCCAGTCGGTGATGTCGAAGCCGAGCATCTGCACGGCGGTGGGCGGGTTGCCGGCCGTGACGCGGGCGCGCAGCGCGGTCATCGCCGCCTCGCCGCCGCCGCCGGCCACCGGCATGTCGTTCCACTTGACGCCCTGCTTCTCCAGGTTGCCCTTCAGCACGTTCAGCGCGGCCGCCTCGCCGCCGGATGTCCACCAGTGCAGGACCTCCACGCTCTGCTGGGCATAAGCCGCCGGCAGCACCGCCGCAGCGGCCAGGCCGATGACCAGTCGATTCATCTTTCGCATGCTTGTCGTCTCCTCGGGTTGAACTACGTTCTGTCTCCGACGCGGCCCGCCTTGCAGGGCCTGCCGGCCGATTGTTGGAGCGATTCGCCCGAGCGGGCAAGCAGGAAGAAGAGGACAGCGGGTTAGTCCCGAGGGCGATCCTCGCTTCCGCCCGCGTGGCGGGCGAAGCGCTGCGGGTCCGCGCCGTGCACCGGCGCCTCGTCCGGCCAGGGCCAGCCGCCGAAGCCGGTGCGGCGGTAGTCGTCGAAGGCCTGGCGCAGTTCGGCTTCGGTGTTCATCACGAAGGGGCCGTACTGCGCCACCGGCTCGCCGATCGGGCGGCCCTGGAGCAGCAACAGCTCGACAAGATCGGTGCCGCCGTTGCGCAACTCGGGCGAGGCGTCGCCGCGCAGCTCGATGGCGGCATGGCTTGCGATCGCCTGCCCGTCCACCGACAGCGCACTGCCCTTGAAAAAGTAGAGCTGGCGCCGCGTCGCCGCACCCGCGGCCGCCGGCAGCGTGAAGGCCGCGCCGGGCGCCAGCTTCAGCGTCCAAATGGCCAGGTCCGCCTCCGCCTGTGCGGCCCAGGAGTCCGGCGGCGGCGGCAGGCCCTCGGCATCGCCGACGCGGCCGGCAATGCACACCACCTCGGCGCCGCCCTCCACGTAGCGAGGTATCTGCGCTGACCAGAACATCGTGAAATGCGGCGCCGCCATCTTGCTGGCGGCTGGCAGGTTGAGCCAGATCTGGAACAGCTCCAGCGGATTCGGCGCGGCAGCATCCAGCAGCGGGAACATCTCGGCGTGGACGATGCCGCTCCCGGTGGTGAGCCACTGCACGTCCCCGTCGCCATAGCGGGCGGTGGCGCCGAGCGAATCGGCGTGGTCGATGCGGCCCTTGCGCACCACGGTCACCGTCTCGAAACCCCGATGCGGATGCGCCGGGAAGCCCGGCACCGTCCTGCCGTGGTACATGCGCCAGCCGTCCTTGCCGGCGAAGTCCTGGCCGATCTGGCGGCCCGCCAGCGAGGCGGCCGGGCCGAAGGCGCCGTTGCCGGCGGGGTAGGCGTCGTCGTGGTAGACGCAGAACAGGAAGGGGTCCAGCGTCGGCCAGGGGAAGCCCAAGGGCTGGATCTGCAGGATCGAGGTGCTCATGAGAGGATTAAACCCTTTCCAGCAACTCCCTGCCCCATGTCCTCAGACGCCCTCGCCCCCGAAGCCCTCGACCAGCTGTTCCGCACCGCCCGCACCTTCAACAAGTTCCAGGACCGCCCGGTCGACGACGCCACGCTGCGTCAACTTCACGAGTTATGGAAATGGGGTCCGACGGCGATGAACGCCCAGCCGGGCCGGGTCGTCTTCGTGCGCAGCGCCGAGGCCAAGGCCTTGCTGAAGCCCACGCTTTCGCCGGGCAACGTCGACAAGACGATGGCCGCGCCGGTGACCGCCATCGTGGCCTGCGACTCGCGCTTCTACGAGCACCTGCCCGCGCAGTTCCCGTCCGGAGGCGCCGGCGCCGCCGAGCGCTTCGCGGCCGACCCGGCCGGGGCGCTGGGCAATGCGCGGCTCAATGGCACGCTGCAGGGCGCCTACCTGATCCTCGCCGCGCGGGCGCTGGGCCTGGACGCCGGCCCGATGGGCGGCTTCGACGCCGAGAAGTGCAACGCCGCCTTCTTCCCCGACGGCCGGTGGAAGTCTCTCTTCCTGGTCAACCTCGGCTGGGGCGACGAAAGCGGCAACCGTCCGCGCGGCCCGCGCCTGGCCTTCGAGGACGCGATCAGGATCGCATGAGCCGCGAGAGCACGGCGAACTCCGAGCGGCGCGCCGCGCTGAGCGGATCGCCGGCGTCGTGGGCGCCGCTCGGATGGCACATCAGCAGGTCGCCCGGCCGCGCCGCGGCGACCCACACGTCCAGCAGCGCCGCATAGCGCGCCGGCCCGCCGGCGAAGTCGTAGACACCCAGCAGCCGCCGGTTCTGCATCAGCCCCTGCTCGCGCGCCAGCTGCGCCAGCGCCTGCGCGCCCAGGCGCTCGATGAACCAGCCCTTGAAGCGCTCGACGGGCGACAGCGGCAGGCCGCGCGCGCGTCGCGTCGAGCGCAGCCAGGGCGGCGGCGCGGCGCGGCGCGCGAGTTCGTGCAGCAGCTCGTCGCGGATCACCGGCAGCTGGTGCACATGCTGGTGGCCGTCGACGAAGTCCGGCGAACGGCCGAGCAGGTCCTCGAAGGCATCGAGCTGGGCGCGGATCTCGGTGCGCACCTGCGCAGCGTCGAGCCCGCCGGCATGGCTGGCCGCGATCAGCGCCGCCAGGCCGCGACGCGAGGCGGGCCGCAGCGGGCATTCGGTGAAGTCCAGGTGCAGGCCGATCTCGAAGTCCGCCGGCAGGCCGCGCAGCAGCGGCGCGTCGGCGCGCCACCGCGGCGCCCCGACCATGCAGGCGGTGGCATCGATGACACCGTCCTCCTGCAGCGCCAGCACACCGGCCGTGATGCCCGGATGCAGGCCGAAGTCGTCCACGCAGACGCGCACCGAACGGGGCAGGACCGGGCGCCGGCCCATCAGCGGCTCGCCACCGCCGCCGCGCCGCAATCCAGCCGCGCGGCCTCGACCCGCCACAGCGTCAGCCCGCGTTGCTGCGCCAGCGCCTGGGCGCCGGCCAGCTGCGGCCAGGCGCTTGCATCCTCGCCGAGCACGAAGCTCACCGGCGAGCGGCACAGCGTGGCCGTGAGTGCGGCCGGTTCGATCAGCCGCGCCGCGGCGGCGGGCGCAAACAGGCCGGCATCGGCCAGTTCCTTGCGCCAGTTGTCGCTGGCCTGCACCGCCGGGTCGGACCAGTCGTCCACCACGGTCACCGGACCGGCCAGGCGCGCATAGAACGGCAGGTCATAGGCGTACTGGCGCAGCATCACCAGCGGCTCGTCTGCGCGGGCGTTCGCAGACAAGGCCGCCGCCAGATCGCGCGAGTTGCGCAAGGGATGGACGGCGAGCCCGATCACCACGCCCACACTCAACAGCGCCGACAGGCCCAATGCGGCACGCCACCAGCGCGCCGGCAGTGCCTGCAGCCCCTCCGCCATCAGCCAGGCCAGCGGCACCACGGCCGGCAGCACATAGCCGACCAGCTTGGACGCCGGCAGCGAGAAGAAGCCGACGATCACCAGCAGCCACACGCCCATCAGCCGTCGCACGTCGGCCCGCCCGGCCTCGCGCGGGCGGCGCAGCAGGGCAGCCAGCCCGGGCAGCGCCGCCAGGCTGCCCGCCGCCAGCACGGCCGGATAGAACCAGAAGGGCTGCACGTTGTTGAAGCCGCCCGCGGCGAAGCGCTGGAAGTGCTGGACGACGAAGAAGTAGTGCAGGAAGTCCGGGAAGCGCTGCTGCATCGCCAGGAACCAGGGCGCCGCGATCGCCAGGAACAGCAGTAGCCCGACCGGCGACAGCAGCCTCAGCAGCGTGCGCCAGCGTCCGCCCGAGAGCAGCCACAGCGTGACGATCAGCCCCGGCAGCACGAAGCCGATCAGGCCCTTGGCCAGCACGCCCAGCGCCGCCAGCGCATAGGCGCCCCACAGGCTGGCCCGCGCCGGCAGCGCGGCCTCGATGCGCAGCGCCGCGTCGGCCAGCAGCAGCACGGTGGCCGAGATGCAGCCGGCCACCAGCATGTCCAGGTTGGCGAACTGCGCGCCGATGTAGAACAGCGGCTGGGCCGCCAGCAGCAGCGTGGCGCGGCGCGCGGTCGCGGCGTCGCACCAGCGGCGGGTGAATGCGTGCAGCGCGAAGGCGCCCAGCGTGGCGCCGATGATGGACGCCGCGCGGCCCGCCCAGGGATGCAGGCCGAACAGCTTCAACGAGGCGGCGGTGATCCAGTAGAACAGCGGCGGCTTGTGGAAGAAGGGCATGCCGTCCAGCGTGGGCGTGAGCCAGTCGCCGCTGCGCAGCATCTCCCAGGCGACGCCGACGTAGCGGCCCTCGTCGGGCAGGGTCAGCAGCCGCAGCCCGGCGGTGGCGCCCAGCCAGGCCAGCAGCGCGACGGCGCACAGCAACGCTGCCCGCCCCCGCGGGTTCGCATCGAGGACGGCGCTCATCGCGTCTGCCCCGGCCGTCCGAGGCCGCGGCCCATCAGCTTCTTGACGATGTACAGCGGCCGCGCCTTCACCTCCTCGAAGATGCGCCCGACGTATTCGCCCAGCACGCCGATCGACACCAGCTGGATGCCGGAGAACAGCATCAGGCTGACGACGATGGTGGTCCAGCCGCTGACCACATGGCCGTAGACCAGGTAGACCAGCGACAGGTAAGCGCCGTAGACGAAGGCGCAGGCGGCCAGCACGCCGCCCACCGCGCTGACCGCGCGTAGCGGCCAGGTGGTGAAGGCGGTGAGCCCGTCCAGCGCCAGGCCCACCAGGCGCAGCGGGCGGTAGGCGCTGCGGCCGTGCGCCCGCTCGGCCGGCACGTAGGGCACGGCCACCGCGTCGAAGCCGACCCAGGCGTACAGGCCCTTCATGAAGCGGTTGCGCTCGGGCAGCGCCAGCAGCGAGCGCACGACGGCCCGGTCGATCAGGCGGAAGTCGCCGGCGTCCGGCGGCACCTCGAAGCGGTCCGCCAGGTTCATCAGCCGGTAGAAGAAGCGGCTGCCCCAGCGCTTGAAGGCGCTCTCGTCCTGCCGGTGGGCGCGCACCGCGTAGGCCACGTCGGCACCGGCCAGCCAGTAGCGCACGAAGCTCGGGATCAGCGCCGGCGGGTGCTGCAGGTCGGCATCCATCATCACCACCACCTCGCCGCCGCAGGCCTCCAGCCCGGCCGTCAGCGCAGCCTCCTTGCCGAAGTTGCGCGACAGGCGCAGCACGACGATGCCAGGCTTCGCAGACCACTCGTCGAACAGCGCGGCGCTGTCGTCGGTGCTGCCGTCGTCCACCAGCACGATCTCCCAGGCGACGCTGCAGGTGGCCAGCTGCTCCTGCAGCTGCGGCAGCAGCAGCGCGAGATTGGCCGCCTCGTTGCGGCAGGGGATCACGCAGGACAGCGTGGGCAGGCGCGAGCGCGCGCCGCGGCTGGTGGACGTAACGCCCAGATCAAGCGGGGTCGTGAGCGGCGCCTGCAGCGAGGCGGCGGGAATCGGCGGGGCGGCTTCGGCGACGGGCGCCGCGGCAAGCGCTTCGGTCATGGCGGAGGCGTGGCCGCGCGGATGCGGGGCACGCGAAGAGCAGATGTCGCGGCCAGTCTAGGCCGCGCATTCCTTCAAAACTCTGACAGGCCCGTGACGGGCAGCGTGGGAAAGCGCAGGCTGATCTTCAGGCCCGGCGCGGGCTGCGCCGGCCGTGCATCGGTCAGTGTGACGCTGGCGTTATGGCGCAGCGCCACCTCGCGCACCACCGCCAGGCCCAGCCCGCTGCCGCCATGGGCCGCGCCGGGCGCCTGGTAGAAGCGCTCGAACACCCGGTGGCGCTCCGCCGGCGGGATGCCGGGGCCTTCATCCTCGACCTCCAGCACGCTGGCGCCGTCGACGGCGGTGCGGCAGCGCACGGTGACGCGGCCTTCGCGCGGGCTGTGGCGGATGGCGTTGTGGATCAGGTTGTCCAGCAGCTCGCGCAGCATCCAGGCGGAGCCGCGCAGCAGCGCCGGCCGCGCCTCGTAGCCCAGGTCCACCTGCGCGGCCAGCGCGAAGTCCAGCCAGCTCGAGGCCGATTCCTCCAGCAATTGCTGCAGGTCCAGGGTGACGAAGGTCTCGGCCTGCGTGGCCTCGGGGCCGGCGCGGGCCAGCGCCAGCATCTGGCTGGTCGAGCGGCCGATGCGCAGCATCGCCTCGTGCAGCGCGTCCAGCCGCGCGCGCTGCTGCGGGCCGGCCTCGGCCAGCGCCAGCTCGATCTGCGTCTGCATGCCGGCCAGCGGCGTGCGCAGCTGGTGCGCCGCCACCGAGAGGAAGGCCTGCTGCGATTCGGCCGAGCCGCGCAGGTGGGCCATCAGCCGGTTGATCGCGCCGACCAGCGGCAGCAGCTCGCCGGCCAGGCCGTCGTCGGGCACCGGGCTGAGGTCGTCCGCGGTGCGGCCGGCGACGCTGGCGCGCAGCCGGTCCAGCGGCCGCATGCCCCACAGCACGCCCAGCCACACCAGGCCCAGCGCGAGCACGACCAGGGCCAGGTCGGGGATCACCGTGTCCACGAGCACGACGCGGGCCTGTGCGTCGCGGCGGCGCGTCGTCTCGGCCACGATCACGGTGACCGCGCCGGTGCCGGACAGGTGCGGATAGGTCGCCACGCGAAGCGTCGCGGCATCGAGCCGGTGGTCGGCAAAGCTGGGCGTGTCCAGGTTCGGGCCGGGCCCTGCCAGTTTCGCCAGCGCCGGCTCGCCGGCGATCACCAGCCCGCCCTCGCCGCCGAGCACCAGGTAGTGCAGTTGGTCGAAGTCGTTGGTCTTCTGCATCGCGGCCATCGTGCGGGCCAGGTGCGGGGCCAGGTCTTCGTCGCGGGCGTCGTCGGCGTCCATGTCCAGCCGCGTGGCCAGGGCGATGCAGATGCGTTCGAGCGCCAGATCCTGGCTGTCGGTGGCGCGGTCCAGCGCGCTGTAGTAGTCGTAGAAGGCGCTGCCCAGCAGCACCGCGAACAGCGGCCAGCCGACGGTGCGCAGCAGGCGGCCGCGCAGCGTGGGGCGCTTCTTCTTCGGCTGCGGTGTCATCCGTTGTCGATCCGGTAGCCGATGCCGCGCACCGTGCGGATCACGAGGCCGCCGTCGCCCAGCTTGGCGCGCAGCCGCGAGACGTAGATCTCCACCGCGTTGTCGGTGACCTCCTTGTCCCAGCGGCTCAGCGAATCGGCCAGGCGCCGCTTGGCCACCACCTTGGGCGCGGCCAGCGCCAGTGCCTGCAGCAGGTCCCACTCGCGGCCGGTCAGCGGCAGCGGCTGCCCGGCCAGCGAGGCCTCGTGGGTGGACAGGTCCAGGCTCAGCGGCCCCACCGCCAGCCGCGAGCTGGCCACCGACTGGCTGCGCCGGATCAGCGCCTGCACCCGCGCCAGCAGCTCGGGCAGCAGGAAGGGCTTGATCATGTAGTCGTCGGCGCCGTCGTTGAGGCCGCTGACGCGGTCGGAGAGGCCGTCGCGCGCGGTGAGGATCAGGATCGGCAGCTTGTTGCCGGCGGCGCGCAGCCGGCGCACCAGCGTGAGGCCGTCCATGCCGGGCAGGCCCAGGTCGACGATGGCCAGGTCGTGCATGCCGTGGGCCAGCGCGTCGGGCACCGGCTCGGCGGCGCCGAGGTGGTCCATCTCGTAGCCGGCCTGGCCCAGCGCTTCGCGCAGGCCGGCCGACAGCAGGGGGTCGTCTTCGACCAGCAGTATGCGCATAGGGAAAACGTTAGGAGCGAAGCGATGCTAACAAGTCATCTTTGCACGACGCGCGTAACGTTCAAACACATGGCAGAGAAGCAACCGGTTTACAGTTCGAAATAACTGCGGCGGCGCACAATCCGACCAGCGCTCCCGACACCAACGAACAACGCCAATCCGTGGAACCCACCCTCGCCGAGCCGCCCCAGTCCGCCCTGTCCGGCGTGGCCCGCATGCTGGTCGCTGCCGGCAAGCTGCAGGCCCGGGCCGCCGAGGATCTCGTGCGCCAGGCGCGCGAGCGCAAGGTCAGCTTCGTCAATGCGCTGATCGCCGCGAACACCGTCACCTCCTCCGACCTCGCCCACACGCTGTCCACCGCGCTGGCCCTGCCGCTGCTGGACCTCGGCGCGATGGACCCGACGCGGATGCCGCAGAACATCATCGACGGCAAGCTCGCGCAGCAGTACCAGGTGGTGGTGCTGGGCCGGCGCGGCAGCCGGCTGTTCATCGGCGGCGCGGACCCGACGGACCAGGAGGTGGTCGAGCGCATCAAGTTCGCCACCCAGCTCTCGCCCGAGTGGGTGATCGTCGAGCACGACAAGCTGCTCAAGTACCTGCAGGGCAGCAGCGCGAGCGCCAGCGAGACGCTGGAGTCGATGGCCGGCGAAGACTTCGATTTCGACATTGCCGAGGACGCCGCCCAGACCCCGCAGGAGGCGCAGGACATCGCCGACGTGGAGGACGCGCCGGTCGTGCGCTTCCTCCAGAAGATGCTGGTGGACGCGATCAACCTGCGCGCGTCCGACCTCCACTTCGAGCCCTACGAGTACCACTACCGCGTGCGCTTCCGCGTGGACGGCGAACTGCGCGAGATCACCCAGCCGCCGATCGCGATCAAGGACAAGCTGGCCTCGCGCATCAAGGTCATCTCGCGGCTGGACATCGCCGAGCGCCGCGTGCCGCAGGACGGCCGGATGAAGCTGAAGTTCGGATCGAAGGCGATCGACTTCCGCGTCTCCACGCTGCCCACGCTGTTCGGCGAGAAGATCGTGATCCGTATCCTGGACCCCTCCTCGGCCAAGCTGGGCATCGACGCGCTGGGCTACGAGAAGATCGAGAAGGAGCGCCTGCTGGCCGCCATCGTGCGGCCCTACGGCATGGTGCTGGTGACCGGCCCGACCGGTTCCGGCAAGACGGTGTCGCTGTACACCTGCCTGAACATCCTGAACCAGCCGGGCGTCAACATCTCCACCGTCGAGGACCCGGCCGAAATCAACCTGCCGGGCATCAACCAGGTCAACGTCAACGACAAGGCGGGTCTCAATTTCTCGGCCGCGCTGAAGTCCTTCCTGCGCCAGGATCCGGACATCATCATGGTCGGCGAGATCCGCGACCTGGAGACGGCCGACATCGCCATCAAGGCCGCGCAGACCGGCCACATGGTGATGTCCACGCTGCACACCAACGACGCGCCGAAGACGCTGACGCGGCTGCTCAACATGGGTGTGGCACCGTTCAACATCGCCTCCAGCGTGCTGCTGATCACCGCCCAGCGCCTGGTGCGGCGCCTGTGCGAGAACTGCAAGCAGCCGGCCGACTACCCGCGCGAGGCGCTGCTGCGCGCCGGCTACTTCGAGGAAGAGCTGGACGGCAGCTGGAAGCCCTACCGCGCGGTGGGCTGCAGCAACTGCACCAACGGCTACCGCGGCCGCGTCGGCGTGTACCAGGTGATGCCGGTGACCGAGGAGATCCAGCGCCTGATCCTGTCCGAAGGCACGGCGATGGACATCGCCGCCCAGGCCAAGTCCGAAGGCGTGCGCGACCTGCGGCAGTTCGGCCTGGTGAAGGTGCGCGGCGGCGTGACCACGCTGGAGGAAGTGCTCTCCGCCACGAATGAATGATCACAAAGCAGGGGTGAACTGAATGGCCACAGGCGCATTGGCGAAGACCGCCGTCAAGGACTTCGTCTACGAGTGGGAAGGCAAGGACCGCAACGGCAAGGTCGTGCGCGGCGAGATGCGCGCCGGCGGCGAGGCCATGGTCAGCGCCTCGATGCGCCGCCAGGGCATCCTGGTCAGCAAGGTCAAGAAGCGCCGCACCAGCGGCGGCAAGTCCATCAAGGCCAAGGATCTGGCGGTGTTCACCCGCCAGCTCGCCACGATGATGCGCGCCGGCGTGCCGCTGCTGCAGTCCTTCGACATCGTGGCCCGCGGCAGCACCAACCCCAAGCTGACCCGCCTGCTCAACGAGATCCGCGGTGACGTCGAGACCGGCACCAGCCTCTCCGCCGCCTTCCGCAAGCACCCGCTGTACTTCGACGCGCTCTACTGCAACCTCGTGGAGGCCGGCGAGTCGGGCGGTATCCTGGAACAGCTGCTGGACCGCCTGGCCATCTACCAGGAGAAGAGCGTCGCGCTGAAGAACAAGATCAAGTCGGCGCTGACCTACCCGATCGCGGTGTTCGTGGTGGCCTTCGTCGTCGTCGCGGTGATCATGATCTTTGTCGTGCCGGCCTTCGAGGACGTGTTCAAGTCCTTCGGCGCCGACCTGCCGGCCCCGACGCTGTTCATCATCGGCATGTCCAAGTTCTTCGTCAGCTACTGGTGGCTGATCTTCGGCTCCATCGGCGGCGGCGTGTACTTCTTCCTGCAGAGCTGGAAGCGCTCCGAGAAGATGCAGAAGACGATGGACCGGCTGCTGCTGAAGGTGCCGGTGTTCGGCGACCTGCTCTACAAGTCCGCCGTGGCGCGCTGGACGCGCACGCTGGCCACGATGTTCGCCGCCGGCGTGCCGCTGGTGGAAGCGCTCGATTCCGTCGGCGGCGCCTCCGGCAACGCCGTCTTCGCCGAGGCCACCGAGAAGATCCAGCGCGACGTCTCCACCGGCGCCGCGCTGACCACCTCGATGCAGAGCACCGGCGTCTTCCCGACGATGGTGCTGCAGATGGCATCGATCGGCGAGGAATCCGGCTCGCTGGACCACATGCTGGGCAAGGCCGCCGAGTTCTTCGAGGACGAGGTGGACGAGGCGGTGAAGGCGCTGTCCAGCCTGATGGAGCCGATCATCATCGTGTTCCTGGGCACGATCATCGGCGGCATCGTCGTTTCCATGTACCTGCCCATCTTCAAGCTCGGCCAAGTCGTCTGATGTCTCCTGAATATGAATGGTTGCTGAGCCCCTGGGCGCTCGGTGTGCTGGGCCTGTGCGTCGGCAGTTTCCTCAACGTCGTGATCCACCGCCTGCCGCTGATGATGCAGCGCGAGTGGCTGGGCGATGCGGCGATGCAGTTGTCGGACGCCGACGAACTGGCCAAGGCCGTGCAGATGCCCAAGGGCGAGGCCGACAAGCTGGTCAGTGCAGCTAAGGGATTAGCCCAGCGGATCGAGAAGCTGCCGGCGCTGACCATCGCGCGGCCGCGCTCGCGCTGCCCGCACTGCGGCCACCAGCTGGGCGCGGGCGAGAACATTCCGGTGATCGGCTGGCTGAAGCTGGGCGGCAAGTGCGCGTCCTGCAAGGCGCCGATCAGCAAGCGCTATCCGATCGTCGAGGCGCTGACCGGCATCGCCTTCGCCGCCCTCTCCTGGCGCTTCGGCGCGCAGCCGACCACCCTGCTCTGGTGCGGCTTCGTCGCCACGCTGATCGCGCTGGCCGGCATCGACTGGGACACCACGCTGCTGCCCGACTCGCTCAACCAGCCGCTGCTGTGGGCCGGGCTGATCGCCGCGCTGATGGGCTGGAGCGGCGTGCCGCTGGCCGCCTCGGTGACCGGTGCGCTGGCGGGCTACCTGTCGCTGTGGACCGTCTACTGGGTCTTCAAGCTGGCCACCGGCAAGGAAGGCATGGGCTACGGCGATTTCAAGCTGCTGGCCGCCCTGGGCGCCTGGCTGGGCTGGCAGATGGTGCTGCCGGTGGTGCTGCTGGCCTCGGTGATCGGCGCCGTCGTCGGCATCGCGATGAAGCTCAGCGCCAGCCTGCGCGAGGGCCGCTACGTGCCCTTCGGGCCCTTCCTGGCCGGCGGCGGGCTGTTCGTGCTGTTCGCCGGGCCGCAGATGGTGCTGGGCTGGCTCGGCTGGTAAGTCGATGCACATCGGCCTGAGCGGAGGCATCGGCAGCGGCAAGAGCACCGTGGCCGGTTTCTGGCGGGAGGCCGGCGCGGAGGTGGTCGACACCGATGCGATCTCGCGCTCGCTGACCGCGGCGGGCGGCGCGGCGATGCCGGCGGTCGTGGCTGAGTTCGGCGCCTCGATGATGGGCACGGACGGCGCCCTCGACCGCGCCCGCATGCGCGAGCTGGTGTTCACCGATGCGACGGCCAGGCATCGACTCGAGGCGATCCTGCACCCGCTGATCGGCGCGCAGACCCGCGCGCAAGCCGAGGCCTCGACGGCGTCCATCATCGTCTTCGACGTGCCGCTGCTGGTCGAATCCGGCCTGCGCTGGCGTTCGCGTGTGGAGCGCGTGCTGATCGTCGATTGCCCGGAGGCCGTGCAGGCCGAGCGCGTGATGCAGCGCTCCGGCTGGACGCGCGAGGCGGTCGAGGCCGTGATCCGGCAGCAGGCCACGCGCGCGCAGCGCCGCGCCTGCGCCGATGCAGTGATCCACAACGACGCCGGCACGCCGCTTGCTGCCCTGCGCGAACAAGTCCTGGCCCTGGCTACGCGTTGGCAAGCCTGAGCATGTGGAACAATCGCACCGATTAGATCGACTGGGATGGCCGCCTTGGTCCTTTACGAGTACCCGTTCAACGAGAGCATCCGCACGATGCTGCGTCTGGAGCATCTGTTCGACCGACTCGGTCAGCTGATCGCGCGCGAGACCCCGCTGGACCACCACTTCGCGATCGCCACGATCTTCGAGATCATGGACGTGTCGTCGCGGGCCGACCTGAAGTCCGACCTGCTGAAGGAGCTGGAGCGCCACAAGGCCCAGTTGCAGAGCTACCGCGGCAAGCCCGGGGTGGCGGAAGGCGTGCTGGATGAGGTGATCGCCCGCATCGACCACGCCTTCAACGGCCTCAACAACGTGCAGGGCAAGGCCGGCGCGGCGTTGACCGGCAACGAGTGGCTGATGAGCATCCGCAGCCGCATCAGCATCCCCGGCGGCACCTGCGAGTTCGACCTGCCGGCCTACTACACCTGGCAGCAACTGCTGCCGGTGCGCCGCCGCAACGACCTGGTGCAGTGGACCCAGACGCTGATGCCGATGGCCGAGGCGCTGCAGGTGCTGCTGAGCCTGCTGCGCGACTCGGGCTCGGCCCACAAGGTCGCGGCCGCTAACGGCCAATATCAGCAGAGCCTGGGCGCCGGCCGGGTCTACCAGTTGCTGCGCATGCGCATCGACCCGAGCCTGGGCCTGATCCCGGAGATCAGCGGCCACCGGCTGATGGTGTCGATCCGCCTGATGCGGCAGGATGAAGAGGGCCGGCTCAAGCTGGCCCAGGAAGACGTCGGCTTCGAGCTGACCTTGTGTGCATGAACGAGATTCCGAAGACCCGAATCGTCCGCTGCCCCACCTGCGGCGGCGACAGCATCTTCGCGCCGGGCAATCAATGGCGCCCCTTCTGCAGCGAGCGCTGCCGCCAGATCGACCTGGGCGCCTGGGCCAGCGAGAGCTATGCGGTCGCCGCGCCGCCGCCGACCGGCGACGACCTAGACGATCCCTCGGGCCTACCCCACTAGGGCCATCAGCCGCGGCCGCACCTCGGCGGCCGAGGTGAACAGCAGGGCTTCCCAGCCCAGTGCCTTGGCGGCCTCGATGTTTTCGGGGTGGTCATCGAGGAAGACGCAGTCCTCTGCCTTAACGCCGAATGTGGCGATCGCCGTCGCGAAGATCTCCGCGCCCGGCTTGACCTGCCGCACCCGGCCCGAGAACACGCCGCCCTCGAACCATTCATGTAGCGGGTGCGCCGCCTCCAGGTGCGCGGCCAGCGGCCGGGGCATGTTCGACAGGAAGAACAGCCGGTGGCCGGCCGCCTTGAGCTCCTCGATCAGCTTCACCGTCTCGGCCTGCAGCTCCAGCTCGGCGGGGATCGCGTCGACGACCGCCTGCACCTCCGCCCGCGGCCAGCCGGTGCGCGCGGCGATGCGCTCCACCACCTCGTGCGCCTCGGCCACGCCGCGGTCGAAATCGCCCCAGGCGCCTCGGTAGTTCTCGAAGAACTGCAGCGCGATCTCGCGGCCCTGGGTCGCGTCGGCCGCGCGATGCGGCCAGATGCGGGCCATGAAGCTCGGCGGATGCCAGCGGAACAGCACACCGCCGAAATCGAAGACGATGTGCTTCTTCGATGATGTCGTCGTCATGCGCGCAGGTGCTTCAGCAGGCCGGCGGTGGAACCGTCCAGGCCATGGGAATCGCCGCTGGCCAGGCGCGGCAGCAGGCTGTTGCACAGCGCCTTGCCCAGCTCCACGCCCCACTGGTCGAAGCTGTTGATGCCCCACAGCGCGCCGGTCGTGAACACGCGGTGCTCGTAGAGCGCGATCAGCGCGCCCAGCGAGCCGGGGTTCAGCGTCTCCAGCACCAGCGTCGTGCTCGGCCGGTTGCCGGGGAAGCTGCGGTGGCGGGCGATGGTGGCAGCGTCCAGCGACTTCGACGCCGTCGGCGCCTTCTCGGCCAGCGCCTCGTCGAAGGTCTTGCCCTGCATCAGCGCCTGCGATTGCGCCAGGCAGTTGGCCAGCAGCTTCTGGTGCTGGTCGGCCAGGCGCTCGGCCAGCTCGCCCTTCACATGGGCGCCGTGCGTCGGCGTCTTCACCGCGATGAACTCCACCGGGATCACGTCCGTGCCCTGGTGCAGCATCTGGAAGTAGGCATGCTGGCCGTTGGTGCCGGCCTCGCCCCAGACCACCGGGCTGGTGCCATAGGGCAAGGCCTGACCCTCGCGGTCCACGCCCTTGCCGTTGCTCTCCATCTCGAGCTGCTGCAGATAGGCCGGCAGGCGGCGCAGGCCCTGGTGGTAGGGCGCGACGCTGCGGCTGGTGAAGCCATGGAAGTTGCGGTACCAGACGTCGACCAGCGCCAGCAGCACCGGCAGGTTCTGCGCGAGCGGGGCCTCGGCGAAGTGCCGGTCCATCGCATGCGCGCCGGCCAGCAGCGCGCGGAAGTTCTCGGAACCCACGGCGATCGCGATCGGCAGGCCGATCACCGACCACAGCGAGTAGCGGCCGCCGACCCAGTCCCAGAAGCCGAAGGTGGTCGTGATGCCGAAGGCGCCGGCCGCCTGCGTGTTGCTGCTGGTGGCGACGAAGTGCTTGGCGATATCGGTGCCGCCGTTGGCCAGGAACCAGCTCTTCGCGGCCAGCGCGTTGGCCAGCGTCTCCTGCGTCGTGAAGGTCTTGGAGGCGATGACGAACAGCGTGGTGGCCGGGTTCAGCTGTTGCAGAACCGGCGCGATGTCGTGGCCGTCCACGTTGGAGACGAAGTGCAGCTTCAGGCCCGGCCGCGCGTAGGCCTGCAGCGCGATGACCACCATCGCCGGGCCGAGGTCGCTGCCGCCGATGCCGATGTGGACGACGTCGGTGAAGCCCTGCGCGGGCACGCTGTCGGCGAAGGCCAGCATGCTCGCCAGCGAGGCCTGCACCTCGTCGCTGAACAGCGCGCCCTGGCCGGCCGGCGCGCGCAGCGCCGTGTGCAGCACCGCGCGGCCTTCGGTCAGGTTGATCGGCTCGCCCTTGAACATCGCATCGCGCTGCGCTTCCAGCCCGCAGTCGGCTGCCAGTTGCAGCAGCAGTTCCAGCGTGGCGGCGTCGATGCGGTTCTTGGACAGGTCCGCGAAGATCTCCGGCGCCTGGAAGGACCACTCGGCGAAGCGGCCGGCGTCGGCCGCGAAGGCCTCGCGCAGATCGAAGGTCTTGCCGGTGAGCTGGTAGTGGTTCTGCAGGGCCGACCAGGCGGGGCTCTGGTCGCAGCGCGATGCGGATGAGGTCATTTCAGCAGGCTCTCGATCATGGCGTCGAGCTTGCCGGAATCGACGGCAAACGCGCGGATGCCTTCGGCCAGCTTCTCGGTGGCCATGGCGTCCTGGTTGAGGGCGAAGCGGAAGCCCGCTTCGTCGAAGGAGACTCGCGGGATGTCCATCTTCTGCGCGGCTTGCGCATCCAGCGCGGCCGTCAGCGGGGCGTCGGTGCCCTGCAACTGGGCCAGCAGGTCGGGGCTGATCGTCAGCAGGTCGCAGCCGGCCAGCGCGGTGATCTGGCCGACGTTGCGGAAGCTCGCGCCCATCACCTCGGTCTTGATGTCGTGCTTCTTGAAGTAGTTGTAGATCTGGGTGACCGACTTGACGCCCGGATCGTTCAGGCCCGCCTGCGCCGCCTCGTCCCAGGCCGAACCGGCGCTCTTCTTGTACCAGTCGTAGATGCGGCCGACGAAGGGCGAGATCAGCTGGATGCCGTTGTCCCCGCAGGCCACGGCCTGGCAGAACGAGAACAGCAGCGTCAGGTTGGTGTGGATGCCTTCGCGCTCCAGCTCAGCGGCTGCCTGGATGCCTTCCCAGGTGGAGGCGATCTTGATCAGCACGCGCTCGCGGCCAATGCCGGCGGCTTCGTACAGGCCGATGATCCGCTTGGCGCGGGCGATGTTGGCCAGCTTGTCGAAGGACAGGCGGGCATCGACCTCGGTGGACACGCGGCCCGGCACCACCTTCAGGATCTCCAGGCCGAAGCGCACCAGCACCTGGTCGACGATCTCGTCGAGGACAAGCCCCTTGTGGGCGGCGACCGTGTCCTTCAGCAGCGGCGCGTAGTCGGGCGACTGCACGGCCTTCAGGATCAGCGAGGGATTGGTCGTCGCGTCGCGCGGCGCGAACTGCGCCAGCTGCAGGAAGTTGCCGGTGTCGGCCACGACGGTGGTGTGGTTCTTGAGCTGGTCGAGCTGGTTCATGGAGACGTCCAAGGGCAGAGAATTCGGAAGGCCGCAATTATCGTTTGCCAGAGGATCGCGTTGACCCCTGCAAGAAACTGGGGCATCATAATTCGCGTAACTTCGTTACATCAAGTCCTTCCGCAAGGTTTCAAAAGACATGTCATTCGATCTCGTTTTCTTCGGCGGCACCGGCGATCTGACCTGGCGAAAGCTGATGCCCGCGCTGTTCCAGGCCTTCCGCCACGGCAAGCTGCCGGAGGGCGGCCGCATCCTCGCCGTCGCCCGCGACGACATGCCCGACGAGCGTTACCGCGAGTGGCTGAAGGAACGCTTCCGCGAGGTGGACGGCTCCAAGCGCCCGACCGACGAGGAGTTCGAGAAGTTCGGCGCCCTGCTCCACTACCGGCGCATGGACCTGTCCCAGCCCGAGCACTATCTGAAGCTCAAGAGCTGGCTGGAGGAGCGCAATGCCGACACGGTGGTGCTGTATCTCGCCACCAGCCCGCACCTGTTCACGCAGATCTGCGAGCAGCTCGGCGCCGCCGGCCTGAACACGCCCAAGGTGCGCGTGGTGCTGGAGAAGCCGCTGGGCCACGACCTGGCCAGCGCGCAGGAGATCAACAAGGTGGTGCGCTCGGTGTTCTCCGAATCGCAGGCCTTCCGCATCGACCACTACCTCGGCAAGCCCTCGGTGCAGAACCTGATGGCGCTGCGCTTTGGTAACGCGTTATTTGAGCCGCTGTGGCGCCGCGAGAGCATCGCCAACATCCAGATCACGCTGGCCGAGAGCCTGGGCGTGGGCACCCGCGGCCCGTTCTACGACCAGACCGGCGCGCTGCGCGACATGATCCAGAACCATGCGCTGCAGCTGCTGACGATGATCGCGATGGAGCCGCCCTCCACCGCCGACGCCGACGCGATCCGCGACGAGAAGCTGAAGGTGCTGCGCTCGCTGAAGCCCTTCACCGCCGAGAGCGTCTCGCGCGACGTGGTGCGCGGCCAGTACCGCGCCGGCAGCGTGGACGGCAAGGCGGTCGTCGGCTACATGGACGAGGGCAAGATCCCCGAGGAGAGCCAAACAGAGACCTTCGTCGCGCTGCGCACCGAGGTGCAGAACTGGCGCTGGGCCGGCGTGCCCTTCTACCTGCGCACCGGCAAGCGCCTGGCCGCGCGGGACGCGCAGATCGTCGTCAACTTCCGCGAGGTGCCGCACCCGATCTTCCCGGGCGCCAACCAGCCCAACCGTCTGATCATCAAGCTGCAGCCCGAGGACGGGCTGGAGCTGCAACTGCTGGCGAGCAAGGGCAGCGCCAACAGCGAGGCGCTGACCCCGGTCTCGCTGGACCTGGACTTCGACAAGGCCTTCGCCAGCAACCGCGTGGGCGCCTACGAGCGCCTGCTGCTGGACGCGATCGCCGGCCGCCTGAACCTGTTCGTGCGCAGCGACGAGCAGGAGCAGGCCTGGCGCTGGGTGGAACCGATCCTGGATGCGTGGAAGGAAGACGGCGTGGGCCCGCGGCACTACAACGCCGGCTCGTGGGGCCCGGCGGCGGCGAGCGCGCTGGTCGCGCGTGACGGCTTCTCCTGGGCTGAAGAGGCATGAGCATTCTGGAGAGGGTCAAGGCGGCGCTGCCGGCCCTGCCGCCCGCGGAACAGCGCGTCGCCAAGCTGCTGCTGGCCGATGCCCGCGCCTTCGCCACGCTGCCGGTCACCGAGCTGGCCGACCGCGCCCATGTCAGCAAGCCGACCGTCGTGCGCTTCTGCCGCAGCGTCGGCTATGACGGCCTGGCGGACTTCAAGCTGAAGCTGGCCGGCAGCGTCAACGAGGGCGTGCCCTTCGTGCACCGCGCGGTGGACGAGGACGACAAGCCCTCGGACCTGATCGTCAAGGTGGTGGACAACGCGGTCGCCGCGCTGCTGCACTACCGCAACGACGCGGCCAGCCATGCTTTCGAACGGGCCATCGTGGCCTTGACGGAATCGGCCCGCCAGCACCGGCGCATCGAGTTCTACGGCGTCGGCAACTCGGGGATCGTGGCGCAGGACGCGCAGCACAAGTTCTTCCGCCTGGGCGTCAACACCGCCGCCTGCAGCGACGGCCATGTGCAGCTGATGAGCGCGACGATGCTGGAACCGGGCGACTGCGCGGTGATCATCAGCAACTCCGGCCGCAGCCGCGACCTGATGGACGCCGCCGAGATCGCCCGCAAGAAGGGCGCGACCACCATCTTCATCACCTGCAGCGGCTCGCCGCTGGCGGCGCTGGGGCAGAGCCAGGGTCAGGTCTTGCTGGCCGTGGACCACCCGGAGGACTACGACCGCTACAGCCCGATGGTCTCGCGGCTGCTGCACCTGACGGCGGTGGACATCCTGACGACGGGCGTCGCGCTGCGGCTGGGCCAGAACCTGCGACCGATGCTGCAGGAAATCAAGAAGAACCTGCGCAGCAAGCGCTACGCGAACTAGGCGGCGGCTGCTTCAGGCCAGAGCAGCTCGGCCACGCCGTAGACCCGCGCCAGCTCGCGCAGCTTGGCCGGGGCGTCATGCAGCTTCAGCTTCATCCGCTCGGCCGTGCACAGCCGCGCGGCACTGAGCAGCAGCGTCAGCGCCGAGGAATCGAAGGACTGCAGCTCGGCCAGGCTCATGTCGACCTGGCCACCCGCCGCGCTGCCCACCTGCGCGGCCTCGGCGCGCAGGCTGGCCTCCAGCCGGGCCCACAGCGCCGGCGTGCCGTCCATGCGGACGACCGCCGGCAGCTTCAGCATCGTGGTGGCGCTCGGCATCGATCAGGCAGTCGGCTTCTTGGCCGGAACGATCATGGCCTTCTTGTTCTTGTCGGCCAGCGCCTTGATCAGGCCGTCGATGCCGTTGGCGCCGATCTCCTGGGCGAAGCTGTTGCGGTACTGGTCGGCCAGCCAGATGTTGAGCACGCTGACGTCGTAGATCTTCCAGCCGGCGTCGGTCTTCTCCAGGCGGTAGTCGAGCTGGATCGGATCGCCGCTGCCGCGGATCTCGGTCTTCACGACCACGTCGGTGGCATCGGCGGGCGCACGCAGCGGCTTCATCGCCACCTGCTGGTCCTTCACCTGGGTCAGCGCGCCGGCGTAGGTGCGCATCAGCAGGGTCTTGAACTCGGCCTGCAGCTGGGTCTGCTGCTCGGGCGTGGCCTGGCGCCAGAAGCGACCGACCGCCGAGGAGGTCATGTGCTGGAAGTTCACGTGCGGCACGATCTTGGCCTCGACCAGCGCGCTGATCTTGCTGGTGTCGCCGGCCTGGATGGCCTTGTCGGCCTTGACGGCCTCGATCACTTCCACCGACAGCTGGCGGATCAGCTGGTCCGGCGCGCCGGCATCCGCCGCATGGGCCACGGCCGTGACGGCACCGAGGCCGAAGGCCAGCAGGCCGCCGGCGAGGGTCTTGATCAGGCTACGTTTGTTCATGGTCTTGTTCATCCATCAATCCAGGTTGGGCAGCATCCATGCTGCCGGGCATACAACGTGCCGGCAGAGGCGGCCGTTCACTCGCCCGCGGCGGAAGCTGCAACAGAAGGTGTGCTCGCGGCCGGCTCCGGCGCGCTGGCCGCGGAAGCCGCCGGCGCCGCGGGTGCTGCGGAGTTCTCGGGCGTCAGCACCTCGTATTCATCTTCCTCGTTGCCGAAGCTGCCGCGGCGCTGCAGGTAGGCGTCGCGGATGAAGGTGTACTTGTCCAGCGCGATGCCTTCCAGCATCTCGCCGGCGCGCAGGAAGTTCGAGCGGGCGTTGATCGTCTGCAGCGCGTAGATGCCGATCTTGTCGCGACCGTCGTTGAAGGCCAGCGCCGGCGAGGCCAGCCGGTCCCACGGCAGGGCCAGCGAGTCGCGCACCGAAGACGGCCCGAACACCGGCCAGACGATGTAGGCGCCGGTGCCGAAGCCCCAGCGGCCGAAGGTCTGGCCCAGGTCCTGGCTGTTGCGCTCGATGCCGGCCTCGGTGGCGATGTCCAGCACGCCGGCGAAGCCCAACGTGGAGTTCACCGCGAAGCGGAAGCCCTGCTGGATCGCCAGCTTGAAGCGGCCCTGCAGCACCAGGTTGACGGCCGACCAGGCGTCGCCGACGTTGTTGAAGAAGTTGCCGATGCCGGTGCGGATGCCGCTCGGCACGATGTCGCTGTAGGCGGTGGCTACCGGCTTGAGCACATGCTCGTCCAGGCCCTCGTTGAACGAGAACACCTTGCGGTTCCAGGACTCCCAGGGGTCCAGCTTCTGCCCGGCGCTCTGCTTGCCGGTGAAGGTGGCGCAGCCGCTGAACAGCACCGCCAGGCTCAGCAGCAGCATGCCGAGGAAGGAACGACTGCTTCGGGCATTCATGGCTTGGTGCCTCCGGAGGCGGCAGGGGCGGCGGCGGCGCCGGCATCGGCTGCCTTGCTGGACAGGAACTGGCTGATCAGGTTCTCAAGCACGACGGCCGATTGCGTCAGCTTGAACTTGTCGCCCTCGGCGAGGTTCTTCTCGTCGGCGCCAGGCTCCAGGCCGATGTACTGCTCGCCCAGCAGGCCCGAGGTCAGGATCTTGGCCATCGTGTCCTTGGGGAAGGCGAAGTTCTTGTTCAGCGTCAGCACCGCCTTGGCCTGGTAGGCCTTGTCGTCGAAGGTGATGGACTCGACGCGGCCGACCACCACGCCGGCGCTCTTCACCGCGGCATTGGCCTTGAGGCCGCCGATATTGTCGAAGTAGGCGGTGACGCGATAGGTCGGGTCGAAGTTCAGGCTCAGCAGATTGCCGGCCTTCAGCGCCAGGAACAGCAAGGCCGCGGCGCCGATCACCACGAACAGGCCGACCCAGGTGTCGTATTTGGAGGTTTGCATCTTTTAGGTCACTCCCTGCGAATTCAGATCGAGAACATCATGGCGGTCAGGATGAAATCCAGACCCAGGACCGCCAGCGAGGACAGCACGACCGTGCGGGTCGTCGCCTCGGACACGCCTTCCGGCGTGGGCCGGCAGGACCAGCCCTGCAGCAACGCGATGAAGGTGCAGGTCACCCCGAACACCACGCTCTTGATGACGCCGTTGCCGACGTCGGCGAACACCGAGACGCCGCCCTGCATCTGCGACCAGAAGGCGCCTGCGTCGATGCCCAGCAGCGGCACCGCCACCAGCCAGCCGCCGATGATGCCGACGGCCGAGAACACCGCCGCCAGCAAGGGCATTGCGATCACGCCCGCCCAGAAGCGCGGCGACAGCACCCGGGTCAGCGGGTCCACCGCCATCATCTCCATCGCGGTCAGTTGCTCGCCGGCCTTCATCAGGCCGATCTCGGCCGTCAGCGAGGTGCCGGCACGGCCGGCGAAAAGCAGCGCCGTGACGACCGGCCCCAGTTCCCGCACCAGGCTCAGCGCCACCAGCAGGCCCACCGCCTCCGAGGAGCCGTAGCGCTGCAGCGTGTAGTAGCCCTGCAGCGCCAGCACGAAGCCGACGAACAGGCCCGACACGCCGATGATCAGCAGCGAGCGGTTGCCGACGTAGAACATCTGCTCGCGCACCAGCGAGAAGCGCAGCAGCGAAGTCACCGAGCGGTTCAATAACTGGAAGAACAGACGGGCCGCCGCGCCGACGTCGGCGAGCTCGAAGCGCACGGCGCTGCCGATGCTGGCGAGGAAATTCATGCCGCGGCCTCCACGCCGAAATCCTGCCCCACCGGCAGCGCCGGCTGGTGGAAGCGCACCGGCCCGTCGGCCTCGGCGCCGACGAACTGCCGCACCAGCGGGTCCTCGCTGTGGCGCAGTTCGTCCGGCGTGCCTTGAGCGACGACGCGGCCGTTGGCCACCATCGCCACCTGGTCGGCGATGCCGAAGGTCTCGTGCAGGTCGTGCGAGACGATGATGCTGGTCAGGCCCAGCGCGTCGTTGAGGTCGCGGATCAGCCGCGCGGCCACGCCCAGCGAGATCGGGTCGAGGCCGGCGAAGGGCTCGTCGTAGAGCACCAGGTCCGGATCCAGCGCGATCGCCCGCGCCAGCGCCACGCGCCGCGCCATGCCGCCGGACACCTCGGAAGGCATCAGGTCACGCGCGCCACGCAGGCCCACGGCATTGAGCTTCATCAGCACCAGGTCGCGGATCATCGCCTCGGGCAGCTTGGTGTGCTCGCGCAGCGGGAAGGCCACGTTCTCGAACACGGACAGGTCGGTGAACAGGGCGCCGAACTGGAACAGCATGCCCATGCGCCGGCGCACGGCATACAGCTCGTCGAGCTTCAGCGGGGCGATGTCCTGGCCGTCGAACAGCACCTGGCCCTTGACCGGACGCAACTGCCGGCCCAGCAGGCGCAGGATGGTGGTCTTGCCGCCGCCGGAGGTGCCGATCAGCGCCAGCACCTTGCCGCGCTCCAGGCGCAGGTTGACGTCCTGCAGGATCACGCGGTCGCCGTAGCCGACGGTGACGTCGCGCAGTTCGATCAGCGGCGTTGCAGTCGAAGGTATTGCAGCAGACGGGGAATCTGAAGGAGGCATGAGCCGGCGAGCGGGCGCGCGGCCCAGGTCACAAAAACGCCATCATAGGGGAAACACTGGGTTGGCGTTTGGCAGGCCTGTGAAGCAGTGTTCAGCGCGGCAGGCCCC
The DNA here is from genome assembly GCF_001984095.1 of Pelomonas sp. KK5. GTDB lineage: Bacteria > Pseudomonadota > Gammaproteobacteria > Burkholderiales > Burkholderiaceae_C > KK5. Next base: position 379 of record NZ_LYVQ01000060.1, on the reverse strand, counting down.
GGGAAGCGGCCCGCGTGGGCGCATCGAACACCACCTCCACGCGGATCCAGGCGCGCACCGGCCGGTCCGCCAGCCGCCCGGGGCTGAAGCGGGCGCGCAGGAACACCTCCTGCACCACCGCCTGCAGGCTGTCGGGCAGTCCGGGGCCGTCGATGCGCACCCGCTGCACGACGCCGGCCTCGTCAATGAACAGCGATGCGATCTCGCTGAAGTGGCCCGCCGGCGGACCGTCGGGAGGCCAGGGCAGGTCCACCGGCTCGAGCGGCCGGGGCGGCTCATCGAGCTCGCGGCGGGGAAGGTAGACGGCGTCATCGCCGTCGGCGGGCAGCGGGCTCGCGACGGGAGCAGGCTCGGCCGCTTGGGGCGGTGGTTCCTGCGG
>NZ_LYVQ01000059.1 GCF_001984095.1 Pelomonas sp. KK5 | reverse complement strand
GGCCCCTGGCGAGCGCATGGCTCATCTCCGACTGAAGGCGCTGGCTCTCCTGGTCCTGCGGCGTGAACAGGCGATCGAGCGGCTGACCGAGCATCTCGCCCTCGCTCCAGCCGAGGATGCGCGTGGCGCCGGCATTCCACATGCGCACGCGACCATCGACGTCGGTGACGATGATCGCGGTCTCCGCGGCACTGTCGACGACCTGGCGCCAGGCGGTCGGCGGATAGTTCTCGTCTTGTACGGCGTCAAGCATTGGGAGTGTCCGTGGCGATCGACTGAGGCCGAAGCATTTGGCGAAGGCCTTTGACGCCGGGAATATGCCTGGCCAAACGCAGACGGGTGCCCTTCCTGGGCAACCGGCGTGCCACTCCGGTCGACCCGGCCAGGGCGCGCGCACGTCCACACGCTCCACGGCTCAGACTCAGAAGGTCGAGCGGGTCGTGAAGCTCCAGTTCCCGTTGAAGGCCACGCCGTTGAAGTGTCCGGCAAAGGTCGCCGTGTAGCTGGCATGCGCCACCAGCGGGGACTTCGGGACGAGGAAGACGCCATAGGCCGGATGACTGGCCGCATTGGCCGAATCGTCCAGCGTCTCGATACCTGCCGCCACGCTGATCGACGACGAGGACAGCACGAAGGCCGGCACCAGTTGCCCCTGTGCGTCGCGAAGCTCGAAGGTCTCCAGCGTGCCGCTGCCCTCACCGCTGCTCGATGCCGCACTCACCATGCTGGCGTAGATCGGCTGGCCGATCAGCATCGTCAGCGCCGCTGGCGGCCGGGGCTGCTCGCCGTCGGGCAGGTACGAGGGCATCGCATCGGACTGCCCTGGATACGGGTAGCTCACGAGCCTGCCTGCGGTGGCCAACTGCAATCCGCTCTTGTAGCCCATGTCCAGGACGCAGTAGCCTCCCGCGCTGGCGTCGACCTTGTATCCGATGCCCACATCGGCGGCCGGTCCCAGCAAGGCCGCCATGTTGTACATCGTGTTCAGCAGCACCGGCACGCACGAGTTGGCAGCACCGGGGGCGAAGTGGCCATAGCCGGTGCTGCTCTCCGTCCAGAACTGACCGGTGTAGCTGGCCGCCGTCACCCGTGCGCCGGGCAGGACTCCCGTATAGCCGGCATGCCCTTCAGTCTCCTGGTGAGGCGGTTCCCCGGGATTGGCCAGCACATAGGCAGAGTAGCTCCGCGCGGCGGCGGACAGTTGTTCATCCTGGCCCAGCGCGCCCGCACCCGCGCCGGCACGCACGAGGTTGAGGTAGTCGACACTGGCGGCCTCGGTGGCCGCTCCGGGAGCGGTCGTCGTGACCGTGCTGCCGGTGCTGGTACCGCTGCCGCTGCTCGTACCGCTGCCGGTGTCAGTGCTGCTGGTGCCAGATGTTGCCCCCGCGCTGGCGCCGGCCGCAATGCCGGTCGAGCTGTCACCAGCACCCCCGCCACCACCTCCACACGCGCTCAGGCCCGACAAGGCCAGCAGGATCAGCACACGAGCCGCTGGACTGTTGTTCTTCTCCTTCATCGTCGCCATGACTTGCTCCTCTGCTGCGGGCCTGCGCGAGCCCCAGGTCGATGCGCAGCGCAGGCATGGCAAGGCGCATTCCTTCCCCCGCATCCAAGGGGGAGGCTGGCAAGAGCAGGAGCGGTAGGTCAGCCGAGCGCGATGCTGCCTACGATCGCGGTGGCAGCCGGCGGGGGCTGCGCGCAGCATGGTGAGTTGACGGCTGCCTGAATACGCCCCAGCCGGGCTACGCCACGAGGATTTCACACGCAAGCCGGTAAAGACCTCACGCTGATCTTGCGCGTTAGGCGTATCGTCGCTTTCAACCGGCCTGGAATGCTTCACGCCGAGCTTTCGGTACGCCGAATAGCAAACAAGCAAATGCTCATCGTTGGTCCATCTCTGGCACATCTCTTGCGTTCAACTGCAGACGTCGCATGCCCACTGCGTGCCCCGGCAAAAGGAAGTCCATGATTCTTAGCGATCGCACCATCGAGGACATGCTCGGCAGCGCCGGTCGCCCGACCGAGGCCGAGCACTGGCGCGGCGCCACGCAGTCCGATGGCTGGCGCGAGCCGCTGGCGTCGGGACAGGGGTTCCGCCATCACTACGACGAGATCGTCGGCGATGGTGGCTGGGAGTTCCACCAGCTCAACGACGCCCTCTCCGTCGCGGTCGTCGACTTTCGCGCGGCCTGCGCAATCTCGCGCTCGCACCGGCACGACGACCACCTCGTGTTCTGCGCGATGCTGGAGGGCCGAAGCCCGATCTCCACCGGCAGCGACCCGGTCGGCGAAGACGACCTGGCACACGGCTTCTGCACCTTCTTCGGCCTGTCTCGCGGCGACGCCGTGCACACCGTCTACGAGGCGAACCGTTCGCTGCGCTACGTGACGGTTTTCCTGCGCTGCGACCGCATGCGCGACGTGCTCGGCATCGACGTCGAGGCCCTGCCCGCGATCTTCCGTGACTACATCGTCGAGGGGATCCCGATCGGACTGCGCCATGTGCCCTTGGCCAGCGGCGCCAGCATCGCGGCAACACAGGTGTTCGAGTGCCCCTACGAGGGCGAACTGCGCCGGCTCTACTTCATCGCCAAGGCGCTGGAGATCGCCTGCTCGGTGATCCAGTCCTATGCCGAAGACAGCACCGAGGCCAATGGCCCCGTGCTCCGGCGCGGCGATGTCGAGAAGCTCAAGCTCGCGCGCCAGTTGATCGAGACGAACCTTGATGAGCCGCTGGGCGTGGCCGACCTCGCCGCGACCGTCGGGCTGACCGTCAAGAAGCTGCAGCATGGCTTCCAGGTGCTGTTCCGCGGCAGCGTCGGGCAGGTGTACAAGCAGGTCCGCCTGTCGAAGGCGATGGTGCTGGTGAGCAAGAGCGACATCTCGATGCTCGACATCGCCATCGAGTGCGGCTACGAATGCCCGGGCAGCTTCGCACGCGCCTTCAAGCTGGCCTTCGGCGCCAGCCCGACCTCGGTCCGTGCCATGACGCTGCCCCGCGCTTCCGCGCAGACCGACGGTGCGGACAAGGCGCCGCACTGCCCGCGGCGGGGCTCGCTGGTCAACTGAGCGCTAGCGCCCTGTCCAGGCTTTCATCCGGCCTGGCAGGTGGCGCGCCAGGGCCGGATGAGCTTGCAGCGCCCGCTCGATCGCTTCGCCATCGCCATCGCGCAGGCGGACATCGAGGAAGGCCAGCACCAGGTCATTGACCGCAGCCAAGGCTTCGCCGCCTTCGATCTCGCCTACGCGAGCGTCGCGCTTGCCGCCATCCAGCAGCGCGACGAAATCGGTGAAGCCCATGTGCCTGGCGCCGGCCAGGCGCACGCGCAGCAGTTGCGGGTCGGTGCCGGTCGACTGCCAGGGCTCGTAGGCCAGGTCGTTGGGGCTGAAGTCCTCATCGCGCGCTTGGCCCTTGAGCAGCCCGTAGCGCGGCCAGTCGCTCAGCATCAGCAGCAGCGGCCGGCCGACCGGCGCATCGAACAGCGCGGGATCGAAGTTCTGGCCGTCCAGGTTCACCGCGGCGCGGCACTGCGAGACCAGCCTGCAACTCGTCGCCGCCGTCGCGCCGCCGAAGGACATGCCGGCGAAGGCCAGACGCGAGCGGTCAGCGGCAGCGAGCACCGCGCGCACGGCAGCCGGCTCGCGCCGCGCAACCACGGCCTGCGCCAGCGCCAGCGTGTCGGCCCGCCATTCCGCCAGCGAGCGGCCCAGGCGCGTCCGGCCGATCGCGTCGGCATAGACACCGAGCGCCTCGCGCCGGTCGGCCAGGCCGGCGCCACCGACGAGGGTGTCGAAGGCGCCGTTGAAACGCGGGTCGTCATGCGCGGTCGAGAAGCGGGACGCGACGACGCGGCCGTCCAGCAGGCGCTGGTCGGCCGCATCGAGCGGATGGGCGATCGAGATGACGATGTAGCCATGACTCGCCAGCCGCGCGGCCAGCGCGCTGTTCTGCTCGGGATAGAGCAGCAGGCCGTGGCTGAAGATCACGACCGGGAAGGCCTGGCCCGCGCGCCGCAGCGGGCGGGCGCCGACACGCACGCCGATGACGCGCGCGCCGGCCACCGGCTTCAGCTCCTCTTCCGTGTAGGCGAAGGTGCGTCCGATGCCCGGCAGGGTCGCTGCGGCCACGTCCGGTGCCAGGTAGGCCGAGTCATCGGCGGCGCGGGCACCGGCGGCCGGATACCAGACGAGCATCGGCAGGCGCCGCGGCCCGCTGGCGGGGTCCTCGAAGTCCAGGCGCCGGCTGGCATCGACGAACTCGCTGCGGACCACGCCGACACCGAAGGGGCCGTCTGGCGCAGGCAATGAGGCCGCGGAAGCAGCGAGGGCCGAAGCGGCCAGCGCGCAGGCGACGAGCGTTGACAGAGTCGGCATGAACACCTTCATCCGGCAGGAGCCCTCATCGGTCAGAAGCGCCAGTTCAGCGAGGCCGTGTAGTTGCGCGGGGCTGCATAGTAGCTGGCGATGTAGAGGCTGTTGATGTACTTCTGGTCGGCGATGTTGTTGACGTTGGCGCGCAGCGTGAGGCCGGGCATGAACTCCCAGGCGGCGAACGCATTGAGCACTGCGTAACTGCCCTGGCTCACATTGAAGCGGCTGTAGCTGTCGACGTTGGACGTGCCGCTCTGCCAGCGGCCGCTGACGCCGAGCGACAGCTTCTCCATCTGCGGTACGCGTGCCGACAGCGCCACGTTGACCATGTTGCGCGGCACCCAGGGATAGGTGGCGCCATCGGTCGCACCGCTCATGCTGATGTGCGTGTAGCCGACCACCAGGTCGGTGAAGCGGTTGATCTTGCCGGTGGCCTCCAGCTCGAAGCCTTTCGACTTGACGTCCACGCCCTTGTAGGCCCCGAAGGCGCTGCCTTCCAGGAAGACCGTGCCGACGTAGGTCGCCAGGCCCTGCTGGCTGGCATCGAAGTAGGCCGCCGTGGTGAGCAGTCGCTTGTCCAGCCATTCGCCCTTGATGCCGACCTCGTAGTTGGTGCCCTTGCTCGGCGAGATGTAGTTGTGGTCCGCAGTGAACTGCTCCTGCGGCTGATAGATGTACGAATAGTTGAAGTAGCCGAGCAGCGACGGGGTGAAGTCGTAGCTCAGGCCGACATACGGACTGGTGTTCTTCTCCGTCTGGTCGAAGGCCGTCGTGTCCGCATTCAGGCCGTCGCGGTGGTACTCGGTGAAATTGGCGCCGATGATGGCGTGCGTGCTGTCGGTCAGCGCCAGACGCGTCACGGCGTACGCGCGCTTGATGCGCTGGTTCAGCGAGGTGTAGAACGTGCTCGCTCCGAAGGTCGGCTCGGGAATGGCGTCGTTCGAATAGGGGAAGGCGGGCAAGGCACCGAACGCCGGTCCTGCGAAGGACGTCGGGTTGTAGTTGTCGACTCTCTCGCTGGTCGAGTAGCTCACGCCGAACGTCGCTTCATGCTTGCGGCCCAACAGTTCGTAGCGGCCGTTGATCGACAGATCGACAAGACGGGCGGTGATCGGGGACTTGCTCTTGTAGGCCCAGCCCGCAAGTCCCAGCCCAGTGGCCGGATTGATACCGGTCGACGAGTAGGCCATGAACAGCGTGGAGTCGTTGTCGGACGTGCGGTAGTTGTACGACGCCTTCACCTTCCAGTCGCCGAACTCATGCGTGTAGTCGACGAAGCCCGTTTCCGTGATCGTGTTCCAGTAGGTCCACTTCTGCGTGGTCGAGGCGCTGCGGTCCCATTCGAGTTGCTTCCCGTCGCTGTCGACGAAGGTCAGCGTGCCCCACATATTGCCGCTGGTGTCGGCCTTCTGGCGAGAGAAGCCGGCGGCCAGCGTGCCATGGTCGCCGATCTGGCCGTCCACGACGCCATAGAAGAAGTTGCGATCGCTCTTGAAGTCGCGCAGGTAGGAGCCGCCGTCCTCGGCGGCCACCATGACCCGGCCGGCCCAGTTGCCGTCAGCGGTCAACGGGGTCGAATAGTCGGCCTCCACGCGCTTGGTGTCCCACGAGCCATAGCTCAGGCCCACGGAGCCGCCGGCCTTGTTGGTCGGGCGCTTGCGCACGTAGTTGATCGTGCCCGACGCATTGCCCACCCCAGTCAGCAGCCCGTTGGCCCCGCGCACGACTTCCACCCGCTCGTAGCCGAAGGTGTCCATGGCGTTGGTGACGAGACCCCAGCCATTGGGCATGCCGACACCGTCGATCTGCGTGTTCTTGATCTCGAAGCCGCGCGACAGGTATTGGGTCTGGTTGGTGCCGACCTGCTCCACCCGGATGCCGGTCGCCAGGCGCAGTGCCGCGTTGATGTCGCTAGCGCCGAAGTTCCTCATCTGCTCCTGCGTGATGAAGCTGATCGACTGCGGCGTGTCCTTGGCCTCGAGATCGAGATTCGTCGCGCCGTTGCTGACGCGATTGATGCGCTGGCCCGTGATCACCACGGTGCTGAGGGACGACGCGGCTGCCGCGCCATCCTCCTTGTCGGCGGCCTTGGTGGTGGCGTCGCCGGCGGTCTGCGCCAGGGCCGGTGCGGCCATGATTGCCATTGCAATGGCAATCGATGTCAGCTTGGGTTCGGGGTGCTTCATCAGGGCATCCATGTGATGGTTTTGGTGTGAGTCAACTGTGACCTGATGTGTTGCGCGATGTTTCGCGGAACCGGCCGGCCACTTATCAATTCGATGCTGCTGCCCTCACCGCTTCGCCATCGCCGCGCAGGTGGCGCGATGCCATGCAGAAGCCGAAGGCCGACACGGCCGATCCGACCGTCGCGGCCAGCAGCGCATAGCGCAGCGCATCGGCACCCAGCGCAGGCTTGAGCAGGTCGCTGGCGATGCCGACGAACTGCGGGCCGAGCCCGAGGCCGATGATGTTGTCGATCAGGATCAACGTGGCGACCGCCGTCGCGCGGCTGCGCACCGGGACCAGCTGCTGGACCAGCGTGATCGTCGGCCCGACGAAGGCTGCTGTCAGCGCCAGCGGCACGACCGCGGCGGCCAGCGCGGTCGCGGTGTCCTGCGCGAGAAAGCAGATCGGCACCAGCGGCAGCGGCAGCAGCGCCGCGATGGCCGGCACCCAGGCATACCAGCGCTGGTCGGTCCGCCCGAGCCGGTCGGCGAAGTAACCGGCGAGATACGTCGCCAGGCCACCGCAGACGCCGATCGTCAGCGCCATCGTCAGGCCGATCTCCCGAGGCGAAAGACCATGGCTGCGCGACAGGAACAGCGGGAAGAAGCCGCCGAGCGAATAGGCCGTGAAGCAGGTCGTGGAGGCACCGAAGGCCGTCCAGCGCAGGGCCCGGCTGCTCCAGAGCAGGCGCATCACCGCACGCAGTGGCACGGCATCGGCCTTGGCCGCCGCGCTGTCCTGCGCGCCGCGCGGCGGATTGCGCACGGTGGCGAGCAGCAGCACCGAGATCACCAGGCCCGGCAGTCCGGCGGCGATGAAGGCGGTTCGCCAGCCCCAGGCCTGCGCGATCACGCCGCCGGCCGCGAAGGCGACCAGCACGCCGAGGTTGGAGCCGCTCGCGTAGATCGCCTGCGCGCGAGCCCGCTGCTGCGGCGGATAGAGGTCGGTGATCATCGTCTGCGACGCGGGCCCGGTCCCGGCCTCGCCGACACCGGTGAGCACGCGTGCCACGGCCAGTTGCCAGAACTGCACGACGAAGCCGCAGGCCATCGTCATCGCCGAGAACAGCGCCAGCGAGGCTGCGATCAGCCGCCGCCGGTCCGTCCGGTCGGCCAGCAGCGCCAGCGGCAGGCCGAGGACGGCATAGAAGAAGGCGAAGGTCGGCCCCACCAGCAGGCCGAGCGCGCTGTCCGAGAGGCCGAACTCCGCCTTCACCTGCGGCAGCAGCATCGGCAGGATCTGGCGGTCGATGAAGTTGACCAGGTAGATCGAGGTGAGCACGCCCAGGGTCCAGCCGCGCCCGCCTATCAAGCGGTCTGGCTTGGCTGCAGGGACTTCCAGGGGATCCGGACTCATCTGCAAAGCTCTTCGATCAGGCGGTCCATGAAGGTCTCGCTGGCCGCGAGCTGGCTGGTCTCGATGTACTCGTCCGGCTGGTGCGCCTGGGCGATCCATCCCGGGCCACAGACGACCGTCGGCAGGCCGGCCAGTTCGAACAGGCCCGCTTCGGTGACGAAGGACGCCGCCTGGCTGTCCGCATGGCCGCACAGGCGCGAGACCAGTTCGCACGCCGGAGAGCCGGCCGTGCCGGTCAGCGCCGGCACGTTGGACAGCGCTTCCGTACTGATCGAGCACTCGGAAAAGCGATCCTTCATCGATGCTTCAAGCTCGGCCGCGTAGGCCAGCACCTCGTCGATCACCGTCTGCGCCTCGGCCGGCGAGGTGGCGCGCACGTCCCAGATGAACTCGCACCTGCCGGCCAGGATGTTCGGCGCGGTGCCGCCCTGGATCAGGCCGACGGTGACGGTGGTCTGCGGCGGCTCGAATCCGTTGGCGGCCGGCGCGGTTCGCGCCAGGCGGTCGGCGATCTCGCCGATGCGCGTGGCCAGCCGCGCGGCGGCCATGTTGGCACTGACGCCCAGGTGCGTCTGGCTCGAATGCGCCTCGTGCCCGATCACCGTCGTGCGCAGGCCGACGATGCCCTTGTGCCTGTCGACGATGCGCATCCCGGTCGGTTCGCCGACGATCACGAGACCCGGCTCCGACACCTCGCTCGCGATCGCCTCGATCAGCGACGGCGCGCCGAGCAGGCCGACCTCCTCGTCGTACGACAGCGCGAAGTGGATCGGCCGCTTCAGCCGGGCGTCCAGCATCGCCGGCACGCGCGACAGGCCGGCGGCGATGAAGCCCTTCATGTCGGCCGCGCCGCGGCCGTAGAGGCGGCCCTCGCGCTCCGAAAGGGTCCAGGGGTCGGAGCTCCAGGCCTGACCGTCGATCGGCACCACATCAGTATGCGCGGACAGCACGACGCCGCCCGCCACGTCAGGTCCGATCGAGAACAGCAGGTTCGCCTTGCGGCCCTCGGCGTTGGCGACGCGCATCGATCTGACGCCCCGCTCGTCCAGCCAGGATTCGATGGCTTCGACCAGCGCCAGGTTGGAGTTGCGCGACGTCGTGTCGAAGGCAACCAGGCGTTCGAGCCATGCGCGTGCGCTGTCGGCAGTTGAGGAAGAAGCAATGGCCACGAGCGATCCTGTGAGTTTCAAGGTCCGGTCAGGATAGCCAAGCGGTCCCGCCCGCCGGATGCCGAAGCGGGCTGCGGCTTAGCCAAAACGGCCCGCAGCGGCCGCTGGCGCCCGTTCTGGCGAAGCGGGCCGCCGCTTTGGCGAAGATCGCGCACGGCGCCCTGGGTACGCTCTCCCCTATGACACTGCCATCGACTCCCTCACGCGCCACGCTGATCGCCTGGCTGCGCAAGACCCACGGCTGGATCGGCCTGTGGGGCGCCACGCTGGGCCTGCTGTTCGGCATCAGCGGCATCTGGCTGAACCACCGCGCGCTGCTGCCGCTGCAGCCATCCATCGAACGCCAGAGCAGCCAGCTGACGCTCGAAGGCCCGGCACCCGCGGATGCCTCCGCGATGGCCGCCTGGCTGCGGCAGACACTGGGCGGCCTCGATACCCCGACCGCCGTGCGGGTCGAGAAGGCCGGGCCGGCGCCGTGGGCGGACAGCGCGCCGGGTGCCTCGGGCGCTGCGGTGCCGATGCAGCCCGAGCACTGGACCCTCTACTTCAACACGCCCCGCGCCCAGCTCCAGGCCGACTACTGGCTGGGCAATCGCACGGTCAACATACGCCGCACCGAGGATGGCTTCATCGCCACCCTGACCAATCTGCACAAGGGCACCGGAATGCGGCTGCCGTGGATCCTGCTGGTCGACACGCTGGCCGGCAGCCTGATCCTGCTGTCGCTATCGGGCCTGGCGCTGTGGATGCTCACGCGGCGCAAGCGCACGGTGGGCCTCGTCATCGTCGGCACCGCCTTCGCCGTCACGGCGGGATTCGCACTGGCACGGCTGTAGCCACGCTCGCCGTGCCCGTTCCGGTTCATTGGCGTTCCTCTTTGGCGAAGAACCGCCGCATCGAAATCATTAGTCTTCAACTCATGAAATCTCGTTCTCTTGCGCCCTTCCTGCTCGCCGGCCTGGCAGCGCCCGGCATCCCGGCCTCCGCAGCCGAGCCGGCCAGCACCTTCCATTGGGACTCAGGCGCCGTGCTGGGCACCAGCCGGATGTGGCGCGGCCAGCAGCAGACCGACGGCAAGCTTGCCCTCAGTGGCGAGCTGAAGCTGAGCCATGACGGCGGCGCCTACGCGGGCATCTGGGCGGGCAGCCTCGATCTCGGGCCGGACACCGACACGCAGGCCGAGATCGACTACTTCGTCGGCTGGGGCCGGCGCTTCGGCAAGTGGAGCGTCAACGCCGGCTACCTGTACCGGCAGCGCCCTTCGGCCACGATGTCGCTGGACTTCCAGGAAGTCACCGCGTCGGTGTCCTACGACCTGGGCGCGGTGCGCCCCGGTGGCGGCGTGTACTACTCCTGGGACTACTTCCAGGGCGGCCGCTCGACCTACGTCTACCTCAACCTGCGCGCCCCCTTCGGGACCGTGCACGGCTTCCATCTGACAGGCTCCGCGGCGGTCGGCCACTACGACTTCAGCAATCACGCCATCGGCAACTACGAGGACGCGGACCTGCGTCTGATCGCGCGGCGCGGCGCCTGGCAGTACTCGGTCGGCCTCAGCGACACCAACGTCCGGGCCTCGACCTCGGGCCTGCTGACGCGCGACCGGTCGGGCGCACGCGCGCGTGCCGAAGTGCTCGTGATGTTCTGAAGGGCATGACGATGAACACCGAATTGACCCTGTCGGACGCTCGGGCGCTCGGCAGGCTGGATGCCCACGCGCAGGCGGCGCTCGTGCGCGACGGCGAACTGCCCGTGGAGGCGCTGGCCGAGGCGGCGCTGATGCGCATCGAGGCGATCGAACCCTCGCTGCAGTCGATCAGCCACCGGGCCGAGGCCGTGGCCCGCCGCGAGCTGCAGGCGCTGCCCGCCAGCGGGCTGATGCGCGGCGTGCCCTGGCTCGCCAAGGACTCGCTCGACTACCCCGGCATGCCCACGACATCCTGCTCGCGCAGCCGGACGGGCCGCACCATCGAGCAGGGCTACGCCTATGCCGACCGGCTCCGCCAGGCGGGCCTGGTCGCCGTGGGCAAGACCTCGATGCCGGAGTTCGGCCTGCTGGCCTCGACCGAGCCGCTGGCCGGCCCGGTCACCCGCAATCCCTGGTCGCCCGCGCATTCGCCCGCAGGCTCCAGCGGCGGCGCGGGCGCGGCCGTCGCCGCCGGCCTGGTGCCGCTCGCGCACGGCAGCGACGGCGGCGGCTCGATCCGCACGCCGGCGTCCTGCTGCGGCATCGTCGGCCTGAAACCCGGGCGCGACAGCACCGTGCGCGTGCGGGCGCGGCATGCGATCGAGGACCTGCTCGTCAGCGACAGCCTGATGTCCCGCACGGTGCGCGACACGGCCTGGGGCTTCGCCGCCGCGCACCGCGACCCGGCGCGGCCAGTGGTGCAAGGGGCATCGCGGGAGCGGCTGCGCATCGCCGTCGTCGACCATGGCCTGCGCGGGCAGGCGCCGCACCCGGACGTCACGAACGCGATCCGCCGCACGGCCGATCTCTGCAGTTCGCTCGGCCACCATGTGCAGGCCGCCACATGGCCGGTCGATGGCGACGCCGCACTGTCGGCCTTCGAGGATCTGTGGAGCCATCTCGCCGCCGACTGCGTGGACGCGGTGCGCCCATTGGCCGGCGGCCACCGGCTCGAGGACCACCTGGAGCCCTGGACCCTCGCGCTGGCCGAACGCGCGGCCCGCCTGCCGACCTCGGCGCTGGAACACATCTACGCCCAGTTCGCCCGGCTGCCCGCGACGCTGGCCGAGTTCTTCACCCGCTTCGACCTGCTGCTGTCGCCGGTGCTCGGGGCGCCACCGCCGCTGCTCGGCCGCTACGGGCCCGGCGTGCCGGCGGCGACGCTGATGCCCGACATGTTCGAGTGGATCGCCTACACGCCGCTGCACAACCTGGGCGGCATCCCGGCGATCTCGCTGCCGCTGTTCCAGAGCACCGAGGGCCTGCCGATCGGCAGCATGTTCTCGGCCGACCGCGGCCAGGAGGACCGCCTGCTGGCGCTTGCCTTCGAGCTGGAAGCCGCCTGCCCCTGGGCCGATCGCTGGCCTGCGCTGAACGCGACCGGCGCCGCGCCCACCCCTCATCCTTCAACCGCCCCTTCCCATGACTGACATCTTCCGCGCGCTCCATCCCGACGACCTCGTCGATCTGGTGCGTCAGCAGCCGCTGGCCTGGATTGTCTCGGGCGCCGCCGGCGCACTGAACGCCACGCCGCTGCCCGTCCAGCTGACTGTCGACGACGACGGGCACCCGGCCATGATCCTCGGTCATTTCGCGCGCCGCAACGCGCAGCTCGAAGCGCTGGCCGCTGACCCGCGGGCGACGATCCTGCTGATCGGGCCGAGCGGCTACATCTCGCCTTCCTGGTTCGCCGATCGCACGCAGGCGCCGACCTGGAACTACGCCAGCGCCGTCTTCGACGTCGAGGTGCGCGTGCTCGACACGCCGGCCGATGCGCGCCGCCTGCTGGAAGGCCTGGTCGGCCAGGTCGAAGACCAGCGCCCGGGACGCTGGCGCAGCACGGAGATGGGCGAACGCTACGACCGCCTGGCGGACAACGTCGTCGGCTTCGAGGCCCAGGTGATGCGCGTCCGCTCGAAGTTCAAGCTTGGCCAGGATGAACGCGACGACGTGTTCGCCGACATCCTGCGCGGGCTGGACATCCTCGACCAGCCGGTGCTGGCCGGCTGGATGCGGCGCTTCGCTGCGGCGCGCCCGGCCGGCGCGGTGCCTGCAACCCAGCCGCCGGCCTCGCCGCTGGACCCGGAGATCAAGCGTTTCATCGACGAGGTCGTCCAGGCAGGCCGCGCATTGACGGCCGAACGCGAGCGCACGCTCGGCCGCACGCTGGGCTGGACCGAGCGGCGCGAGGTCGCCGAGCTGTCGCGCAAGCCGTGGACGGCCGGCGGGCCGGTGATCGCAGAGACCCGCGAGGCGGTGGTCGAGTCCGACGCCGGGCCGCTGCGCCTGCGCATCTACGACCCCGCGCCGGGCCAGGCCAAGCCGACGCTGATCTACCTGCATGGCGGCGGCTGGGCACTGTTCAGCCTCGACACCCACGACCGCGTGATGCGCGAGTACGCAGCGCGCAGCGGCATGGCGGTCGTCGGCCTCGACTACGCGCTCGCACCGGAGGCGCCGTATCCCGCCGCGCTGAACCAGGTCGTGGCGCTGGTGCGATGGCTGGGCCTGCACGCGGCGAGCCTCGGGCTGTCGGCCGATGCACTGGCGCTTGGCGGCGACTCGGCCGGCGGCGTACTGTCGATGGGCGCGGCACTGCGCCTGCGCGACGGCGGCCACGGTGGCGCGGTCAAGGCGATCCTCAGCAACTACGCCGGCTTCAGTTCCGACATGTCCCCGACCGCCCGGCAGCGCTACGGCACCTCGGCCGACATGCTCAGCGCTGCCGAGGTCTCATGGTTCTGGGACAACTACATCGGCGCGCTCGCCGACAGGCGCGACCCGTACGCTGCCCCGTCGCTGGCTGCGCTACACGAGTTGCCGCCGACCTTCCTGGCTGTCGGTGAGTGCGATGTCTTCACCGAACAGAACTACCTGATGGCCGGACGTCTGCTGGAGGCCGGCAACGCCGTGAAGATCAAGGTCTACCCGGGTGCGCCGCACAGCTTCCTGGAAGCGGTGTCGATCTCCCGGGTCGCCAGCGAAGCGATCGACGATGGCGCGGCCTGGCTGCGCACGGTGCTGGGAGCCACGGCATGAACGGCGCCCTTCGATGCCTCGCAGGCCTTCTTCTTGCCCTCTGCGGCGTTCTGGCTCACGCCGGCCCGTCCGAAGCGCCGCTCGCCTACGAGGTCAAGGGCAGCACGCCCGGCGTCGAAGGCGGCTTCGACTACGTCTCGGTCGAGCAGCCCTCGGGTCGCGTCTTCGTCGGCCGCTCCTTCGGCGTCGAGATGCTGGACGGCGACCGCATGACCACGATGCTGGACAGGCAGGGCGTTGCCTCGGTCCTGCTGGTGGGCCCCGACCTGCTGCTGGCGACCCATCGGACCATGGATCGGGTCACCCTGATGGACCGCCGCAGCGGTCAGGTGCTGGCCACCCTCCCCGCCGGCAAGGGGCCGGACGGCGCGGCCTACGACGAGGCCAGTGGACGCGCCTTCGTCATGAACGGCGGCAGCCAGGACATCACCGTGATCGACGTCGGCTCGCGGCGCGCCGTGGCCCACATCGCCCTGGGCGGCACGCCCGAGGCTGCCGTCGTCGACGGCGCGGGGCGTCTCTACGTCAACCTGGAGGACCGCAACGAGATCGCCGTGATCGACATCGCAAGGAACCGTGTCACCCGGCGCTACGCGCTGCCCGGCTGCGACGAGCCCACCGGCCTGGCGCTCGATGCGCGCAGCGGCATCCTGGCCGCGGCCTGCCACAACGGCGTGCTGAAGTTCATCGACCATCGCGACGGCCGTGATCGCGGGCAACTGGAAATCGGCCAGGGCGCTGACGCCTCGATCTTCGACGCCGAACGCCGCATCGGCTTCGTGCCCTGCCTCGACGGCAGCCTCACGATCTACCGGCTCGACGAGCTCGGCCGCGTCACCGCGACCCAACGGCTGGCCACGCGCGACGGCGCGCGCACTGCCGCCTACGACAGCCGCCGCGACCGACTCTACGTCGCCGTGGCCGACGTGGAGCGCGATGCGGCCGGCCAGTACCTGCGCGCCCGCAAGAACTTTCAGCTGCTGACGATCGGCACCACCAGCGGGCCCCGCTGAGCCGATCCAACCCGATCAGAACCCAATTCGACAGGAGACATCCATGGCCGCCGACTCGCGCCTTCCGAACTTCCGCGCACTGAACCCCGCCGAGCGCCTGGCTCACCTTGCGCAGGCCGCCGGCCTGAGCACCGACGAGGTCGCGCTGCTGAGTCGCCCCGGCGCACTGCCGCTGGCACGCGCCGACGGAATGATCGAGAACGTCATCGGCACCTTCGAGCTGCCTTTCGCGATCGCCGGGAATTTCCAGGTGAACGGACGCGACGTGCTGGTGCCGATGGTCGTCGAGGAGCCGTCCGTCGTCGCCGCCGCCTCCTTCATGGCCAAGCTGGCGCGCGAGGGTGGCGGCTTCCACACCTCCAGCACCGGCCCCCTGATGCGCGCCCAGGTGCAGGTCCTCGGCGTCACCGATCCCTACGGCGCGCGCCAGGCACTGCTGAAGCATCGCAATGAGATCCTCGCGGTGGCGAACTCGCGCGACAAGGTGCTGATCGGCCTCGGCGGCGGCTGCTGCGATATCGAGGTGCACGTCTTCCCCGACACCGCGCGCGGCCCGATGGTCGTCATGCACCTGATCGTCGACGTGCGCGACGCGATGGGCGCGAACACCGTCAACACGATGGCCGAGTCGGTCTCGCCGCTGGTCGAACAGGTCACCGGCGGCAGCGTGCGCCTGCGCATCCTGTCGAACCTCGCCGACCTGCGGCTGGCCCGCGCCCGCGTTCGCCTCGCGCCGGAGGCGCTCAGGACCGAGCAGCGCTCCGGCGAGGAAGTCATCGAAGGCGTGCTCGATGCCTACACCTTCGCGGCGGTCGACCCCTACCGGGCAGCGACGCACAACAAGGGCATCATGAACGGCATCGACCCCGTCATCGTCGCGACCGGCAACGACTGGCGGGCCGTCGAGGCCGGCGCCCACGCGTTTGCCAGCCGCAGCGGCCGCTACACCTCGCTGACCCGCTGGGAGAAGGACGCGCGCGGCGCGCTGGTCGGCACGATCGAGATGCCGATGCCGGTCGGCCTGGTCGGCGGCGCGACGAAGACGCACCCGCTGTCTCAGCTCGCGCTCAAGATCCTCGACGTGAAGTCCGCCCAGGAACTCGGCGAGATCGCGGTCGCCGTCGGCCTCGCGCAGAACCTCGGCGCCCTGCGCGCGCTGGCGACCGAGGGCATCCAGCGCGGGCACATGGCGCTGCACGCCCGCAATATCGCACTGGTGGCCGGCGCCACCGGCGACGAGATCGACCAGGTCGCCCGACGCATGGCACAGGCGCATGACGTCCGCACAGACCGGGCCGTCGCGCTGCTGCAGGAGATCCGCGGGGGCGCTCGATGACCGCCGATGGCGAAGTCCGGGCCGGCCCGCTGGCCGGCGTCGTCGTGATCGACCTGACGCGCGTGGTCGCCGGCCCCTACTGCTCGATGATGTTCGCCGACCTGGGCGCGACGGTGATCAAGATCGAGCATCCGACCGATCCCGACTACGTTCGCAGCTTCCCTCCCTTCATCGACGACGGGGGCGGTGCGCGCAGCGGCTTCTTCGCCCAGTACAACCGCGGCAAGCTCGGCGCGCACCTGGACCTGAAAGATGCGGAGGGAAAACGCATCTTCCTGCGCATGATCGCGAAGGCCGATGTGCTGATCGAGAACTTCCGCCCGGGAACGATGGAGAAGCTCGGCCTCGGCCACGCCGTGCTGCGTGAAGCGAATCCTCGCCTCGTCTACACGGCAATCAGCGGCTTCGGCCACAGCGGACCGAACTCTTTGCGCCCGTCCTTCGACAACAACGCACAGGCCGCCGGCGGGCTGTGGTCGATGAACGGAGAGCCGGATGATCCTGTGCGGGTCGGCACGATCATCGGCGACCTGGCGGCCTCGCTCTACGGCGCCTTCGGCACGCTCGCCGCGCTGCGCCAGGCTGAGGCCACTGGCGTCGGCCAGATGGTCGACATCTCGCAGCAGGACGCGGTGCTGTCGCTGACCGAGAACGCCGTCGTCCGCTACACGATGGCCGGCGAGGTCGCGCGGCCGCTGGGCAACGAGCACCCCTTCGTGCGGCCTTATGGGCGCTACCCGTGCAAGGACGGCTACGTGTTCTTCGGCGCCTACACCGACAAGTTCTGGGCCGAGGCCTGCCGCCTGTTCGGTACGCCGGAGCACGCGCGCGACCCGGAGATCGACACGATGGCCAAGCGCTTCGACCTTGCCGTCTACGAGCGCCGCATTCGGCCCATCGTCGAGGCCTGGTGCGGCGGGCGCACGAAGGAGGAACTCGAGGAGATCGCAGGCGACCGCTTTCCGCTGAGCCCGATCAAGACGATCGACGAGGTCGTCAACGATCCACATATTCGTGCGCGCGGCATGATCGTGCCGGTCGCCTATGGCGGGCTGCGGGCGGACGTTTTCGGCTCGCCGGTCAAGCTGTCGGACGTGCCGCCTCCGACCGGGCTCACGGCGCCGCTGCCCGGCGAGGACAACGAGCAGGTCTTCCTGTCGTGGCTCGGCCTGGCCCCGACCGAGTACGCGGCGCTGCGCCAGCGGGGGGTCGTGTGATGGGCATCGAGTACCGGGTCGAAGACCGCATCGCGATCATCACCTTCAACCGGCCGGAGAAGCTGAACGCGCTGACCTTGGCGATGTATCGCGACCTGGGCCTGGCGTTCAAGCGGGCGCGCGATGACGACGGCGTGCGCGTCGTCATCCTGACAGGCGCGGGTGACCGGGCATTCTGTGTCGGCGCGGACCTGAAGGAGTCGATTCCGGCCCTCGCCCGCAACGAGATCACGATCTCGTCCTGGGACGAGGCCCACCTGAAGGGCGTCGGCCTGTACAAGCCGATCATCTGCGCGATCAATGGCCTGTGCCTGGGCGGCGGCTTCGAGATCATGCTGGCCACCGATATCCGCATCGCCAGCGCCGATGCCCGCTTCGCGCTGCCGGAGCCGAAGCTGGGGCTCGTGCCTGCTGGCGGCACGCTCGTCAGGCTCAAGCGACAGGTGGCGCATGCGCATGCGATGGAGTTGCTGCTGACCGCCCGGCAGTTTTCTGCGGAGAAGATGAAAGCCTTCGGCATCGTCAACGACGTCGTGCCTAGCGAGGCCGTGATGGGCACTGCCCTCGCATGGGCAAGGGAGATTTGCGAGCTGAGCGCGACAGCCCTGTCGCTGATCAAGCAGTCTGTGGAGCGCCTGGCCGACCTTCCCCTGGACGAAGCGTTTGAGCAGGAGTCGCGGTTCGGGCAGATCGCGTTCACCAGTCTCGATGCGAAACGCGGCCTTGTGGCCTTCGCGGCAGGACAGCGGGCTCGCTACGAATGATGAGAGCTTCGGTGTTCGCGCATGAGTGGCATTGCCGGTCGTAGTGCAGGAAAAGGGCAGTCCAGCGCTATCCGTCGAACGTCACCAGCGTCCAGTCTGTTCGATTAGGCCAGCATCTGCTCGGTAGCCCCCAGCACGCCGCGCGTGTAGGCAACCACCGTGTGGCGGCTCTCGTAGTGCTCGCGCGCCGCCGCACCGATACGTGCTCGCAGGGCCGGATCGGCTTCCAGCGTGCGGATGGCGTCGCGCAGCGCCTGTTCGGACGCGTGCTCGACGAAGTACAGCGTCTGCAGGTGCTCCCCGTACTCCTCCGTCGTCGGCGTGCGGCTGATGATCACCGGCTTGCCCATCGACATCGACTGGAGCAGCACCATCTGCCCGGCCGACAGTTCCGGATCCTTCAGCGTCACGACGACGAAGTCGGCGCCCGCGATCTGCAGGAAGTAGTCGTTCTCGAAGCAGCGACGGAACAGCTCGATGTGCGGACTCGCGGGCACGTCCTGCAGCGGCGCCTCGGTGTCGCAGACGATATGCAACTGCTTGTCCATACCCGCCCAGGCGCGCGCAAGAAGGGCGTAGTCGCGTTCGGCACGGCCAGCGCTCATCGCGTAGCCGCCCTCGCGGATCGCCTCTGCCGGCGGTCGCACGACGTTCAGCGCAAACGGCACGACGGCAAACTTCGTCTTCTTCAGCCTGAAGATCGACTTGTAGCGCGTCGTCTCCAGGGTCGAGTGGCAGATGATGCCGGTGCACAGGGACAGCACCAGCTTGAAGTACCAGCGCCGCAGTTCAGTGAGCCAGGCCGCCTTGCGCAGCGTGTAGATGAAGCCGACCATCACGATCGGCACGCGCTTGCCGCGCAGCACCTGCGCCAGCCAGAGCCCGAACACCTCCGGATCCGTACCGACGATGAAGACCTCGGGCCTGCGCTCGCCCTTCAAGGCCTGCCAGCCGGTCTTGAAGCCGAACGTGAACAGTCGCGGCAGTTGCGCGAGGAACTGCAGCTTCGTGCGGTAGCGCAGGCTCGGGAAGGCCGGCGCATGGACGACGGCCTCTGGCCATCCCTCCTGAAAGCGCTTGATCAGAGGCCAGTCAGGTTGCGCATACGCTTGCAGGATATGTCCGTACATGGTGGTTCGGGCGGGGGGATTCAGACGAGCACTTCGACACAGTGCGGGTGGCCAAGGAAAT
The DNA here is from genome assembly GCF_001984095.1 of Pelomonas sp. KK5. Taxonomy (GTDB): domain Bacteria; phylum Pseudomonadota; class Gammaproteobacteria; order Burkholderiales; family Burkholderiaceae_C; genus KK5. Next base: position 11,333 of record NZ_LYVQ01000059.1, on the reverse strand, counting down.
CCTGCGGGCTGGCGCTGCGGCCGTAGGCCCCGGACTGGAAGACAACGGCCAGATCCCCGACCTCTGCCACCGGCAGTTCCATCCGATCAGCGAGCAGGTCCAGCGGCGTGCACAGGGGGCCGACCACGGAGGCCTGCTCGCGCGCGGCACTGCCGGCCCTGTTACCGATCGTCGCCGGATAGTTCTTGCGGACGACCTGACCGAAATTGCCGGACGCGGCCAGGTGATGATTCAAGCCGCCATCGGCAACAAGATAGACCTGACCTCGCGAGACCTTGCGATCGACGATCCGCGTGACGTAGACGCCGGCCTCCCCGACGAAGTAGCGCCCCAGTTCGATGACGAGCGAAGCCTGCGGCATGTCGTTTGCAGCGCGGGCGACCAGCGCCTCCAGGTTGGCGCCGATCGGCGCCAGGTCCAGCGGCTGCTCACCCGGAAAGTACGGAATGCCGAAGCCACCGCCGAGGTTCAGGAACTTCACCGGCCCCGGTGCATCGGCGGCGAGCCGCAGCGCCAGTTCGTAGGACTTCTGCTGCGCCTCGCAGATCGATTCGGCCCGCAGGTTCTGCGAACCGGCAAACAGGTGAAAGCCCTCGAAAGCCAGCCCCATCCGGCCGATATCAGCCAGCAGCGCCGGCAGCAGTTCGGTGTCCACCCCGAACTGCTTCGGGCCGCCGCCCATCTTCATGCCCGAGCCCTTCAGCTCGAAGTCCGGGTTGACGCGCACCGCCACCCGTGCCGGCAGGCCCAGGCGCTGCGAAGCCTCGGCCAGCACCGGCAGCTCGCGCGCCGATTCGACGTTGACCAGCACGCCGGCCGCCACCGCCTGGCGCAGTTCAATGTCGCGCTTGCCAGGCCCGGCGAAGCTGATCTCGGCCGGGTCGGCACCACTGTTCAGCGCCACCTGCAATTCGCCGGCCGAAGCCACGTCGACGCCGTCGACGAGGCCGGCCATCAGCCCGACGACTGCAGGCATCGGATTCGCCTTCATCGCATAGTGCAGCTTCACCGCCTTCGGCAGCGCGTCGCGCAGCTGCGCGACGCGCGCCCGCAGCAGCTCGCGGTCGTAGGCGTAGAAAGGCGTCTGGCCGACACGCTCGGCCAGCAGCGAGACCTTCAACCCGCCGACGATCAACTCGCCATCGCGGACCTGGAACTGGGACATCGCCGCGTGCGCGGGCACGCGCCGGGGCTGGACTGGGGCTTCGTCGGACATCGTCTCGTGCAGGATCGGTGAAGGGGGATCAGGCCTGCGCCCGCTCGACCCACGCGGTCGAGAGCAGCTTGCGGTCGATCTTGCCGTTCGGGTTGCGGGGCAGCGGCCCGGGCTGGACCTCGATGCCGGAGGGCACCATGTAAGCCGGCATGCGCCGGCGGCATTCGGCCATCAGCGCAGCGAGATCGACGTCGGCCGCGCCCGCCGGCGCCGTCACGATCACCTGGATCGCCTGGCCCAGCGCCGGGTGGTCGACACCGAAGGCGACGCATTCGCCGACAAGTTTCGTCGCGTACAGCAGTTCCTCGACCTCGGTCGGGCTGACGCGGTAGCCCGAGGTCTTCATCATCTCGTCGCGCCGACCGACGAAGTACAGGAACCCTTCGGCGTCGCAGCGCACCGTATCGCCGGAGAAGACTGCGTACTCGGGCAGTTGCAGGCCGACAGGCCGGCCGTCGAGATTCGGTGGCAGAAGCTTGTAGCGCTCGCCCGTCTTCTCCGGGTCATTCCAATAGCCGAGGCCGACCAGCGCGCCGCGGTGCACGAGTTCGCCCGGCTCGTCCGCGGCGCAGGGCGTACCGTCCTCGCGCAGCACGAGGATCTCGGCATTCGGGATCGCCTTGCCGATCGAGTCGGGCCGTCGATCCACCTCGGACGGCGGGAGGTAGGTCGAGCGGAACGCCTCGGTCAGACCGTACATCAGGAAGGGCTTGGCCGAGGGCACGCGGGCCCGCAGCGCGTCCAGCGTCTCGCGCGGCATCCGACCGCCTGTGTTGGCGAAATAGCGCAGCTGCCCGTTGATCTCTGGCGGCCATTCCATCTGCGTCAGCTGGATGTACAGCGGCGGCACCGCCGTCAGCCCGGTCACCTTCTCGCGATCCAAGGCCTTCAGCACGTCGCGGGGCAGCAGGTAGTTCAGCAGCACCACGCGGGCGCCGCTGTGGAAGGCCGTCGTCAGTTGGCTGAAGCCGGCGTCGAAGGAGAGCGGCAGCGCGGCCAGCAGCGTGTCGTTCTCGTGGTTCTCGAGGTAGGACGCCACGCTTTTGGCGCCGGCCACCATGTTGCGATGCGACAGCATCACACCCTTGGGCCGGCCGGTGCTGCCGGATGTGTAGAGGATTGCGGCCAGGTCGGTGTCGATCGTCCGGTGGCCGGTACGGTGCGGCGCGTCGAGCAGCGCCGCCCAGCGATGCAACTCGACGCCGCCGTCAGCGGCGGATGCCTCGCCCCCCTCCGTGAGCACGACGTGGCGCAGCGCCTCGCAGCGCCTCAGTTCCTCCGCCAGCAGCGCATGGCGGTCGGGCGAGGTCACGAGCACTCGGACATCGCAGTCGCGCAGGATGAAGCCCACCTGCTCGGCCTTCAGCAGCGGATTCAGCGGCACGAAGGCAGCTCCTGCGGCCGGCGCGCCGAAGCTGGCGATCACCGTCTCGAAACGCTTCTCCAGGTAGATCGCGACGCGGTCTCCGCGACGGACACCCAGTGCCATCAAGCCGCCCGCGAAGGCTGTCATTGCCTCATCCAGTGCGGCATAGCCGAGGTTGGCGGCGCCGTGTGTCAAGGCAGTCGCCGACCCGCGCCAATCGGCCGCTCGGGAGACGAGTTCGTTCAGCTGGGTCGAATCGCGCATGCTTGCTGGCGGGTCAATGTTGCAAAAAAGTATCGCACAGCGATTTGACGAGCCGGGAGAGCAGCCCAGACCCGCGCTGTACGAACAGCTAAGATTCGCCCCCAATTCAGGCCCCTCTCAAAAACCAGGCGTGCCAGCCCGCCCTTCCCGGAAATCGACATGGATACCCAAAAGCAAGTGCTGCGCATCCTGGACGAGGTGTTGAGCCTCAACGGCCGCAGCGCGACGTTCGACCGCTCGACTCACCTGCTGGGTGCGATCCCGGAGCTCGATTCGATGGCCGTCGTCAGCCTGATCACCAGCCTGGAGGAGCAACTGGGCCTGATCGTCGACGACGACGAGATCGACGGCGAGACCTTTGCCACCGTCGGATCGCTGACCGATTTCGTGGCCGCCAAGTTGGCCGGCTGATCCGCCGCACCGACTCGATGGCCGCCGCGCCGCATGTCTTCTTTCTGCCCGACGAGCACGGCGGGCAGCGCTTCTGCATCCACCACCCCGCCCAGGGCGCAACACGCCGCGGCCAGGTGGTCTACGTCCATCCGTTCACCGAAGAGATGAACAAGTCGCGTCGCATGGCAGCGCTGCAATCGCGCGCGCTGGCCGCGGCCGGATTCGACGTGCTGCAGGCGGACCTGGCGGGCTGTGGTGACAGCAGCGGCGACTTCGGCGATGCCGGTTGGCAAACCTGGGTCGACGACGTGCTGCGCGCGCGCCGCTGGCTGAGTGAGCACGCCGCCGGTGCTCCGCTCTGGTTCTGGGGCCTGCGCGCCGGCTGCCTGTTGGCCGCCGAAGCCGGCCAACAGCTGGACGAGCCCGTCAACTACTGCTTCTGGCAGCCCGCGACGAGCGGCAAGCTCGTGCTGCAGCAATTCCTGCGGATCAAGGTCGCGGCGGAGATGATGAACGGCGCCAACAAGGGCTTGATGGACGAACTGAAGCGGCAACTCGCGGACGGTGGGTCGATCGAGGTCGCTGGCTACCAGGTGTCGCCTGATCTGGCACATGGCATGGAGCAATCGCAGCTGATGCCGCCGTCGGGCGGCTCCGGTCGCGTGGAATGGCTGGAGCTGACGACGCGCGGCGACCCGCAGGACGACGTGCAACTGTCGCCGGTGTCCGCGCGAGCGCTGGCGCAGTGGTCGGCGGCCGGCTTCCAGTGCAGCAGCCGCATCGTCCACGGACCGTCGTTCTGGCAGACGACCGAGATCGAGGATGCGCCCGAGCTGCTGCCCGCCACGGTGGCAGCGCTGACCGCAGCGGAATCGGCCGACGTCGCATGAGCTGCGTCGAAAGCATCCTGCCCATCGAGCCTGCCGGCGCGCGCCTGCTCGGCATTCTGGCGCTGCCGGCCGACCCGGCCGCTGTCGTCCGCAGTGCGACGGTCATCATCGTTGGCGGGCCCCAATACCGTGTCGGCAGCCACCGGCAGTTCACGCTGCTGGCTCGTCGCCTCGCCAGCGAAGGCATCGCCGTGCTGCGCTTCGACTACACCGGCATGGGCGACAGCGAAGGCCCACAGCGGCAATTCACCGACGTCGGCATGGACGTCAAGGCGGCGGTCGATGCACTGCATGCCAGGCTGCCGGGTCTGCAGGCCGTGACCTTGTGGGGCCTGTGCGACGGAGCCTCCGCCGCGCTGCTCTATCTGGACGAGACCACCGATCCGCGCATCAAGGGCCTGTGCCTGATCAATCCTTGGGTGCGCTCGGAGCAATCGTTCGCCAAGGCGCAGGTGAAGCACTACTACGCGTCGCGGCTGAAGCAGGCGGAGTTCTGGAAGAAGCTGTTGTCGGGCAAGGTGGCGATGACCGCGCTGCGTGATCTGGCCGATCATCTGCGAGCTTCGTTCGGTGGATCCGTGGACAAGCCCGGACAGCAGGCCTCCCTGTCCTACCAGCAGCGGATGGCACGGACTTGGCACGCCTTCCCGGGCCCGATCCTGCTGATGCTCTGCGGGCGCGACGTGGTGGCCCAGGAATTCCAGGACTACGCCAGGTCGGCCGCCGACTGGTCCGGCGCGATGAAGCGCAGGGGCCTGACCATCCAGGCCCTGCCCGACGCGGACCACACCTGCTCGAACGCGACGGCTCGCCAGCAGGTCGAGGCGTGCACGCTGGCCTGGCAACGTTCGCTGGTTACAGCATGAACGACAACGAAATGAGGACGGGACACTCCATGCGACGGTTCGCGCGACTGACGGCACTGACGCTGTTCCCCTTGCTGCTGGCGCAGACGGGTCATGCGCAGCAGGACAGCCCGGAGCCATGCGGGCCCTTGCGGCCGCCCGGCCAGTACGGCCCGTTCGACTATCGCAAGGACGCCGACAAGTTGCAGATCGTCCACGAGCACCACTTCTCTCCGCAAGTCGAGATGCTGATCCGCGGCCAGGAAGGCCCCATCGGCGGCGACCTCGACTACGTGCTGCGGGCGTTCCCGAACCACGCTCGCGCGTTGATCGCAATGGCCGATCTGGGCGTCAAGGACAAGACGGTGCAGCCGCGCGGCGCGCACTACCAGGTCGAGTGCTATTTCGAGCGAGCCATCCGCTTCGCGCCCGACGACCAGGTCGTGCGCATGTTGTACGTCACCTACCTGACCCGGCTGGCGCGCACGCAAGAGGCGCGCACGCAGCTCCGCGCTGCAGAAGGTCTGGCGGGCGACAACCCGTTGACCTACTACAACATCGGGCTGCTGTATTTCGACCTGAAGGACTACGACAACGCCCTCACGTTCGCGCACAAGGCTCGCGCGCTGGGCGCGCAGCAGACCGGCCTGCAGCAGAAGCTGACCCAGGCCGGCCGCTGGGCCGAGCCGGCGCCGGAAGCGGCCAGCGCGCCGGCCAGCTCAGTCGCATCGGACGCCAGGTGAGGACTGCCGGCAAGGCAGCACCGGCGCGCCCGCAAACGCCGGAAATTTCATCATGAGCACCCGGCGCGCGCTGGCCTTCTCGTTCCTCGACCGCTATTCGGCGCTGCTGCTGTCCATCGTCGCGTCGATGGCGGTCGCGCGACTGCTGACGCCGGCCGAACTGGGCGTGTTCTCGGTGTCCATGGTTTTCATCATGTTCATCTCGGCGATGCGCGACCTCGGCGCCGGGCAGTACCTGGTGCAGGAGAAGGAGCTGACGCCCGATCGCATCAGCGCCACCTGGACCGTCCTGGTGGGCACCGGCGCGCTGATGGCCGTGATCGTTCTGGCGGCGGCCTATCCCGTGGCGGCCTTCTTCCACGAGCCGCGGATGGTGCCCATCATGTGGGTGATCTCGCTGAACTTTGCGGTCAATCCGCTCGGCTCGATGACCTACGCCTGGCTGATGCGCGAAATGCGCTTCGACGCCCTGGCGATGATGCGCTTCAGTGCCAGCGTCGCCGGCTCGATCACCTCGGTGCTACTAGCGTGGCGAGGCTTCGGACCGATCAGCCTGGCCTGGGGCAACCTGGCATCCACGCTCGTCAATGCCGCCGTCTCGCTGCGCTTCCGCCCGGCTCACTTCGGCTGGCGTCTGGGAACGAAGGACCTGCGCCGCGTCGTGAGCTTCGGCGGGAGGATCTCCGCGACCAGCGTGGTGCTGAACATCGGTGCCGGCGCGCCTGAGTTCATGCTCGGCAAGTTGCAGAACCTCAGCGCGGCCGGCCTCTACTCGCGCGGCAACGGCCTCGCTGCGATGTTTCAGAAGCTGGTGCTCGACGCCACGGTCACTGTCGCGATGCCGCTGCTGGCCAAGGAGCACCGCGAGTCGGGCCGCATCGGCGAGCCGCTGGTGCGCGCGCTCACCTACGTGACGGCGCTCGGCTGGTCCTTCTTCGCCGGCATCGCGCTGCTGGGCTACCCGCTGGTACGGCTGCTGTACGGCTGGCAATGGGACCAGTCGGTGCCGCTGATGCGCTGGCTCGCGCTGGGCATGTCGATCGGGCTGCCCGCGGCGCTGTGCCCCCAGGCGCTGACGGCGATCGGCCGCGCAGGACAGATCCTGCGCGCCTCCTTGACGGTCCTCGTGATCCAGGTCCTGTGCATCGGTGCCGGAGCCTCACACAGCCTCCAGGGTGCCGGCATCGGCTTCTGCGCGGCGCAGTGCCTGGCACTGCCGGTGTGGGCCCGCATCTGTGCGCGGCAGTTCGAAGTCCCCTGGGCGGCCCTGGTCCGGGGGCTCCTGCGCAGCATCGGCGTGGCCGCGTTCACCAGCCTCGCGCCCTTGGCCATCCTGCTGTGGGTGGGCGATCGGCCGGACCGCAACCTCGCTGCCGTGATCGGCGCAGGTGGCGCCGGCCTGGCGGCCTTCGTGCTGGCGGTCCATCTGTTCAAGCACCCGATCGGCGAAGAGCTCGCCTGGCTGGCGGGCAAGCTGCCATGGCGGCGCACCAAGCAAGAGAGCTGACCCCCGAAGCGCCATGGACACCACGATCTCGGCTTACGCCCGCCCGCAGGACCTGCCCGCCGACGCCCGGCGCTTGCTGGAGCGCGCCGGCGCCCGCAACCTGGAGCTCGGCTATGACTGGTTCTCCAACCTGGTCGATACCGTCTACAAGGACTCGCCCGACCTGCGCTTTTACGTGATGCGGCGGGCCGGCACACCGGTGGCGCTGCTGCCGGTCCGCGTGGAGACGGTACGCTTCGGCCAGCAGGTCGCAGCCTTGTCCAATTTCTACAGTGCGTTGTACGAGCCGGCGTTCGACGAAGGCCTTGACGCGGACGCACTGAAGCCGCTGTTGCAGGCGATCCGCAAGGACTTTCCGCGCGCCTACAGCCTGTGGTTCTCACCGATGGACCCGCAGTCGCAGGCCTACAAGCTGCTGATCGGAGCCTGCCGCAGCAGTGGCTGGGCGGCCTTCGAGTTCTTCTGCTTCGGCAACTGGTTTCTGCGCATCGAGGACGCCTGGACCGGCTATTTCCAGAAGCGCGCCGGTGCGGTCCGCAGCACGGTCAAGCGCATGTCCAAGAAGTTCGCAGCTGCCGGCGGCCGCCTGCAGATCGTCCGCGAACTGGCCGATCTGCCGCAGGCGATCGCCGCCTACGAGCACATCTACGGCCGGAGCTGGAAGAAGCCCGAACCCCATGCGGACTTCATTCCGGGCCTGATCAACACCTTCGGCCAGGCAGGCCAACTGCTCATGGGCGTGGCCTGGCTAGGCGAGCAAGCGATCGCCTCGCAGCTGTGGCTGGTCGGTGCCGGCCGAGCCGAGATCTTCAAGCTCGCCTACGACGAAGAGTTCAAGGAGTTCTCGCCCGGCACGCTGCTGACAACGCTGTTGATGGAACAGGTGTTCGAGCAGGTGCAGGAGATCGACTACCTGATTGGCGACGACACGTACAAGTCGGCCTGGATGGCAGAGCGCCGTGAACGCTGGGGCTTCGTGGCCTACCGGCGCGCGTCGCTGGCCGGCAGCCTCGCGATCCTGCGCGAGAGCGCTACGCGCCTGCTGAAGCGCCTGCGCGCCACGCCGGCTGAGAAGACTGCGCCATAGCGGCGCGCACCCCGGGCGCCTGAAGGCGACACATGCACAAGATTGACGATTGAACAAGGCATCTCGTCGCAAACACCCTCTGTTGCGGGATGACAGGTAGGGATTGACCCTGCATCATTCCGCTGATGAACGTGACTGCCCCCCTCTCCCGTCTGCTGGCTTCGGTTTCAGTCGTATTCCTGCTGGCCAGTTGCGGCGGCGGTAGTTCCGACAGCGACACCGAACGGCAGGCGGCCGACGCGGGCCCGACGGCAAAGCGGCTGTCGGCCGGGGACGCAATGACCGCCACGGCACCCGACCTGGTCGGCACATGGTCGCCGCTGCCAAATCCGAACTATGCGCCACCCGCCGGTCCCTACGGCCGCGTGTGGACCGAGATGACCTGGGACTCCCAGCGCGGCGAGATGGTCATATGGGGCGGCAACGGCGGTGTCGCCCAGTACAACAACGACATGTGGTCCTACAACGCCGCCAGCGGTAACTGGACCCAGCTCGATCCGTACACAGCCTGTCCCGGCACCGAGGGTTTCACCAAGCCCAATGGCAGCGACGACAGCGCGTTCAAGTACGACCCGGTCAACAACCTCTACTGGCTGTTCGGCGTTACCAGCGGCTATCGCTGCGACGCGAACGGCGCGCTACGCACCGCCGGTGCCGGCACGACGACTACCTCCATCGTCGACCCCAACCTGGCCGGCGCGACCAACGGCTACTACACCTACTGGCACGTCTTGACCGGTGCGTACGACGTTGCCATCACGGGCTACGACGCCACGAGCAAGACGCTGACGCTGGCGTCCGCTGTGCCGACGCTGCAACCCGGTGCCAGCTATCGAATCTATGCGTCCACCACGGCCGGGGTCTGGTACTTCGACCCGACGACGCAGCAGTGGACCGGCCAGAACCCGCCCGGTGGCAGCACGAGCCTGACGCCCGGCGCGCGCCGCGCGTCCGCCACCGCCTATTCCAGCGCCGATCAGGCCTTCATCCTCTGGGGCGGCGCGCTGGCGAGCTTCGACGACGCGAGCGTCTGGAAGCTCGATGTGAACACGAAGCTGTGGACGAAGCTGCCGGTGCCGGCGGTCACCCCATCGGGTCACGGCGAAATCCTGAACTCGATGGTCTACGACAAGGCCAACGATGTCTTCATCATGTTCGGCGGCATGTGCAACGACGTGCCGAAGTGCGCAGCCAACAGCCTTGGCGACGAAACCTGGGTCTACTCGCTGAAGACGAACACCTGGCGCAACATGAAGCCGAGCACGGCGCCGAGCGCGCGCGCCAAGCAGGTGATGGCCTACGACGAATCGGCCGGCGTCACCGTGCTGTTCGGCGGCCTCACCAACGATGGCAGCGCCAACGGTGAAACCTGGTACTACCACTATCCGAGCAACACCTGGAAGCAGTTGCAGCCGATGGCCGCGCCGCTACCGCGCTACCTGGGCCAGATCGCGTATGACCCGGTGCAGCGGCGAACCGTCGTGTTCGGCGGCGGTGGCACCGGCGTCGGCGCCGAGATCTGGGCGCTGCGCCTGACGCCATCGGCCAGCGCACCCAGCGTCACGCTGACGCTGCCGACGAATGGCTCGACCGTCAGCGGCCCGGCTTCGGTGTCTATCCAGGCCTCCGCCAGCAGCGCGAACAGCACCATCACCAAGGTCGAGTTCTATGCCGGCACCACCAAGCTCGGCGAAGCCGCCACAGCGCCCTACGCGTTCAACTGGACCGGCGCCGGCTATGGCAGCTACTACATCAGCGCCGTGGCGACCGACGCCAATGGCATCGCCACGACCTCGGCTCCAGCGCTGATCACGATCAATCCGCCTGGCAACACCGCACCGACGGTCGTCCTGAGCACGGCCAGCGTGGGCTCCAGTTCACCGGCCACGGTCACGCTCGGCGCCACCGCCAGCGATGCGGGCGGCACTGTCAGCAAGGTCGAATTCTTCGCCGGCACGACCAAGATCGGGGAAACCACGAGTTCCCCGTACACCCTGAGCTGGACGGGTGTTCCGGCGGGCACCTACAGCATCACCGCCCGCGCCACCGACAGCGGCGGCGCCTCGGCCACCAGTGCCGCGGTCAGCATCACGATCAATCCACCGGCTCATGCGATTCCGACCGTCACGCTGAGCGCCCCCGCAAACAACACCACCTACGCTTCGCCCGCCACGGTGACGCTGACAGCCACCGCCGCCGACACCGACGGTGCCATCACCACCGTCGACTTCTACAACGGCAGCAGCAAGATCGGCACCGCCACCAGCGCCCCCTACAGCTTCAGCTGGACCAACGTGGCCGCTGGCAGCTACACGCTCACCGCAGTCGCCACCGACAACGGCGGCCTGTCGGCCACGTCCAGTCCGATCTCGATCCGCGTCGTCGACGCGACGCCACCGGGATCCGTCCTCAACGTCGCGTTGGCCGCCAACGGCGGCGTTGCCTCGGCATCGTCGACCGCCAGTTCTTCCTATCCGGTGAGTTCGATCAACGACGGCGACCGCCGCGGCAACAAGTGGGGCCAGGGAACCGGCGGCTGGAGCGACAACAGCTTCGGTACCTATCCCGACTGGGCGCAGATCACCTTCTCCGGCGTCCAGTCGATCAGCCAGATCAATGTCTACACGCTGGCCGACAACTTCGCCTCGCTGGGCAGCGACCCGATTTCGAGCACCACCTTCACCCAGTACGGCATCACCTCCTTCCAAGTGCAGTACTGGACCGGCAGCGCCTGGCTGGACGTACCCGGCGGCAACGTCACCGGCAACAATCTGGTGCTGCGCAGCTTCGCGTTCCCGGCCATCAGCACCGACCGGATCCGCGTGCTGGTCAACGGCGCCATCGGCGGCAACAGCCGCGTCGTCGAGCTGGAAGCCTGGAGCGCCACGTCGACCAACGCGGCCCCGAGCGTGTCGATCACCGCGCCGCCCAACGGCACCAGCTACACCGCGCCAGCCAGGATCACGCTAAGCGCGACCGCCGCCGACAGCGATGGCACGATCGCCAAGGTGGAGTTCTATGC
>NZ_LYVQ01000058.1 GCF_001984095.1 Pelomonas sp. KK5 | reverse complement strand
GGGTGGTTCGGGCCGCCGCGGGAGCGGCCGCGGCGCGGCGCTCGCCGGCCGCGGGCTGCACCGCCTCGTCGGCCTCGTCCTGGGTCTGCGCTGCCCACATGGTGGCGGCCATCGTCAGCGCCAGCGCGCCGCCGAGCAGCCAGTGACGCGGGGTCAGCTTCGTTGTCGTCTCGCTCATGGCGTCTCGCTCCGGCCATGCAGCGACCAGACCAGCTCAGCCTCCAGCTCGGCGGCCTGCGGCGTGGAGCGGCGCAGCTTCAGGCTGTCCAGGCTCAGCGCCGGGTCATGTTCCAGCGCCGCCTCGATGAAGTGGCGCAACTGGGCATAGCCGCCGGTCAGCGGCATGGTCACGCGCAGGCGCTCGAGGCCGGCGGCGCTGTCCACGCTGAGGCGGTGCTCGGTGCGCTGCGGCGTCAGGCCCAGGCGCAGGCCGATCTCCAGCAGGTCGGCCAGGCGCTGCTGGCGCTCGGCGGCGGGCGGCAGGCGGCGCAGCCATTCGGCCGGCGTGGCGGCAGCTTCGGTGATCGTGTCGTTGCGGACGGCGGCCGTGCGGCGCAGGCTGTCGGCGCGGGCCTGCAGCCCGGTGGCCTCGCGGTCCCAGCCTCGGGCGGCCAGGCCCAGGGCCAGCGCGCCCGCCAGGGCCAGCGCGCCCAGCAGCCCGGGCCAGCCGAGGCTGCGCAACTGGCGCTTGAATTGCTCGTCAGGCCACTTCATGGCGTCTTCTTGCTGTTGTTGTTCGCGACCGGCAGGTCGGCCTGCATGCGCGTGGTCTGCAGCCGGGCGCCCACTTCGAAGCGCTGGCCGGCCAGGCCCTGCTCGCCGGTCTGGAAGCGGCTCAGCACGACCTGACCCCAGCCCGGCGCGGCGGCCAGCCGGTCCACCAGCTGCAGCGCCACGGCCTTGTCCTGCACCAGGCCTTCCAGGCGCAGCTCGTTGCGGCCGGCGCTGTAGTCCAGCGCCAGCCAGTTCAGCTGCGGCAGCTGCACGCCGGCCTGCTCGACATTGGCCAGCAGCGGTTCCCAGCCCTGCTGCAGCAGCGCCTGCACCTCGGCGGCGCTGCGCAGGCGCTCGGCATCGGCCGGGTTGTTCGAACGGGCCACTGGGCGAGGCGCGAGGGCGGCGCGCTGGCCGTTGGCGCGGCTCTGCAGCCGGGCGACCTGGTCCTGCGCGGCATCGCGCTGCTGGCGGCTGTCCCAGGCGCTCCAGCCGGCGGTGGCCAGCACCAGCAGGCCCGTCAGCGCCAGCGGCCAAGCCAGCAGCGAGCGGCGCACCCGCTGGCCGAGGAAGTCGGGCTGCGGCAGGCCCCGGCCCCGTGGCGGCGCGGCCTCGAAAGCGCCCAGGTCGGGGCCGCTGCTGTTCAGGAAGCCCAGTGCGCGCACGCCAGCCGGCATCAGCGCCGTGCCCGACAGGCCATAGCCGGCCACCACGATGCTGGTGGCGCGCAGCTCGGCCAGGGTGTCGTTCAACGCGTCCAGCGTGGGTTCGGCCAGCCTGAGCTGACGCACTTCCCTGACCTCGCCCGCCTGCAGCAGGATCCAGCTCAGCAGCGTGCCTTCGACCCAGGCCAGGGCCGCCGTCTGCGGGCCGGCCCCTTCCTCGCGCGCCACGCGCTGCAGCAGCGGCGCCCAGGCCGGGCGTGCGCTGCGCAGGTCCACGCCGGCTTCGGCCGCCGCCTGCTGCAGCGCGGGCCAGTCCAGGCCGTGCAGGGCCGAGGCGCCGCGCTGGCCGCCGGCCGCGCGCCAGGGCGCCACCGCCCAGCGCTGCGCCACCGCACCGAAGTAGTGGCTGAACTGCTGCTGCGCATAGCCGGCCAGCGCGGCCTCGCCGTCCAGCGGCAGGCCGGGCTCGATCAGCAGTTCGTGCAGCAGCCGCGCCGACACGATCAGCTCGACGGCCGCGCCCGGATGGGCGGCGCACCAGTCGGCGAAAGGCAAGACCTGGCCCTCGGCGCTGTGCACGCCTTCGGGACTCAGGAACAGCGTCTGCGGCACGGCGAAGCGGGCGCCGAAGGCCGCGAATCTCTTCTTGCTGTTGTTGCTCTTGCTATTCATCGAGGGTGACCCGTTCCAGTTCCTCGAAGGTGGTCTCGCCGCGGCAGACTGCCTGCAGGGCGAGCGCACGCAGCGGCTTCATGCCGCGGGCGCGGGCGGCCTCCTTGATCTGCGACATCGGCGCGCGGGCCACGATCAGGTCGCGCAGCTCGTCGTCCAGCTTCAGCAGCTCGGCCACCGCGCGGCGGCCCTTGTAGCCGGTGCCGCGGCAGTGGCCGCAGCCCTCGCCCTTCAGGAAGGTGCCGTCCTCCGGCTTCAGGCCGTGGCGGTTCAGCGTGAGTTCGTCCGGCAGCACCGGCCGCGCGCAGTGGCGGCAGGTCAGGCGCACCAGGCGCTGGGCCAGCACCGCGTTCAGCGCGGACACGACGTTGTAGAGATCGAGCCCCATGTGCATGAAGCGGCCAATCACGTCGAAGGCGTTGTTGGCGTGGACGGTGCTGAAGACCAGGTGGCCGGTCAGCGCCGCCTGCACCGCGATCTGCGCGGTCTCGGCATCGCGGATCTCGCCCACCATCACCCGGTCCGGGTCATGGCGCAGGATCGAGCGCAGGCCGCGCGAGAACGTGAGGCCCTTCTTCTCGTTGACCGGGATCTGCACGACGCCGGGCAATTGATATTCGACCGGGTCCTCGATCGTGATGATCTTGTCGGTGCCGGTGTGGATCTCGGCCAGCGTGGCGTAGAGCGTCGTGGTCTTGCCGGAGCCGGTCGGGCCGGTGACCAGCAGCATGCCGTGCGGCTGGCGGGCCTGGTGGCGGATGGCGGCGCGCTCGTCGCCGTCGAAGCCGAGCGCATCCAGCGTCAGCGAGCCGGTCTGCTCGATGCGGGCCCGGTCCAGGATCCGGATCACCGCGTCCTCGCCGAACACGCTGGGCATGATGGACAGGCGGAAGTCCACCTCGCGGCCCTGCACGCGCAGCTTGAAGCGGCCGTCCTGCGGCAGGCGGCGCTCGCCGATGTCCAGCTCGGACATGACCTTCAGCCGCGAGACCAGCTGCTCGGCCGTGGCCGCGCCGTCCACGCTGCGCACCATGGCCATCACGCCGTCCACGCGGAAGCGGATCGCCGCGCCGCGGGCGGTGCATTCGATGTGCACGTCGCTGGCGCCGTCCTGCAGCGCGTCGTAGAGCGTGGCATTGAGCAGGCGCACCACCGGGCTGGCCTGCTCGGACAGGCGCAGCGCGGAGAGCTCCTCGGCATCGGCGCCGACGATCTCGCCGTCGACGCTGTCTTCCTCCACGTCGGACAGCGCGCGGAAGTCCGCCTCGCCCGCGCCCAGCCAGTGGGTGATCGCCGCCGGTTCGCAGCGCAGCCAGCGCACCGGCGCCTGCAGCCGCGCCTCGACGCTCTGCAGCAGCAGCGCGTCCAGCTCGCGCTCGGCCAGCAGCATGCGGCGGCCGTTCGCGCCCACGGCCAGCACCGCGCGCCAGCGCTGCGCCTGGGCCTGGGGCCAATGTTCGAAGTCCAGCTGCCAAGGGCCATGGTCGGCCGGCAGCACGTCGGCCAGAGAGTATGAATTCAGTGCGGCGCTCATGAACGGCCTTTCGCCGGGCCGCCCCAAGGAAGGCCGGCGCCCCCTCGGGGGGCAGTGAGCGCAGCGAGCGTGGGGGCTGTCATTGCACCTGCTCCGCCAGTTGAAAGATCGGCAGGTACATCAACACGATGATCCCGCCGATGACGACGCCCATGACCAGCATCAGCGCCGGGTTGATCGCGCGCGTCAGCAGCTCGGTGAGGCGCACGGCTTCCTCGTCGTGGAAGGCCGCCGCACGTTCCAGCATGCTGGCCACCTCGCCGCTGCGCTCGCCCACGCGCACCATGCGGCGCGCCACCGGCGTGGCCAGGTCTTCGGCCTCCAGCGCCTCCGAGAGGCGCTCGCCGCGCTCGATGCGTGCACAGGCGGCGCCGACGGCCGGCCGCCAGGGCGCCGCCACCACGTCCTTGACGATGCGCAGCCCCGCCAGCGCCGGCACGCCCGAGGCCAGCAGCATCGCGAGGCTGCGGTACAGCCGCGCCAGCGCCAGCACGCGCAGGCGCGGGCCGAGGCCGGGCAGCGTCCATAACGAGGATTGCAAGCGGAGCCGGATCGCCTGGTTGCGCCACAGCGCCACCGCGCCGGCCGCCAGCAGCGCGAGGCCGCCCAGCACGGCATACGGATGCTGCC
Source organism: Pelomonas sp. KK5 (assembly GCF_001984095.1). Lineage (GTDB taxonomy): Bacteria > Pseudomonadota > Gammaproteobacteria > Burkholderiales > Burkholderiaceae_C > KK5. The sequence goes on along the minus strand of NZ_LYVQ01000058.1, from coordinate 27,375 downwards.
CGCCGGTCTGGCCGAAGTCGATCAGCACCCGCGAGGCCCAGGGCAGGTCGGTGTTGAGCCCGTCCAGTATGCCGGCGAAGCGGGGCAGCACGAACAGCAGCAGGAACAGGATCACCGCGCCGCCCACCGCCAGCAGCATCAGCGGATAGACGCAGGCGGCCACCAGCCGGGCGCGCAGGTTCTCCACCCAGGCGAGGTACTGCGAGTGCTGGGCCAGCGCCGTGCTCAGCTGGCCGGTGCGTTCGTTGGCCGCGACGATGGCGCAGACGAGTTCGTCAAAGGCCTGCGGCTGCTGGCGCATCGCCGCCGACAGTGGCTGGCCCTGCTCGACGGTGGCCACCACCGCATCGAGCGCGCGGCGCACCGCGGCGTTGGCCTCCTTCTCGCGCAGCGTGTTCAGCGCTTCCAGCAGCGCAATGCCGGCATCCAGCAGCACCGCCAGCTCCTGGCTGAACAGGCGCAACGGGAAGCGCTTGCTGCTGCCGCCGCGGGCGCCGGCCCTGCCGTCCTCGTCGGCGGCGCCGGCAATCTCCTGGACCGCCAGCACATGCTGCGGCGCCACGCCCAGCGCGGCCGCTACCGACTGGCGGTCGGCAGCCTCCACCCGGCGCGTGCGAACGGCGCCATCCGGGCTGAAGACCCTGGCCTGGTAGCTGGGCATGGCGCTAGTGGCTGGCTTGCTTACCAGCTCACCAGGTCGGCGTCCTCGCCCTCGCCGCCGGGACGGCCGTCGCGGCCGAAGGACAGCAGGTCGTAGTCGCCATGCTCGCCGGGCGAGCGGTACTGGTAGTCGTTGTGCCAGGGGTCCTTGGGCACGGCCTTGGAGAGATACGGGCCGGCCCAGCGCGGCTCGTCCGCCGGCTTGGTGACCAGCACGGCCAGCCCCTGCTCGGTGGTCGGGTAGCGACCGACGTCCAGCCGGTACTGGTCCAGCGACTTCTGCAGCGCGTCGATCTGGGCGCGCGCGGCCTTGACCTCGGACTTGCCGATCTGGCCGAAGAACTTCGGGCCCACATAGCCGGCCAGCAGGCCGATGATGACCATCACCACCAGCAGCTCCAGCAGCGTAAAGCCGCGGTTTGCATGCATATAGGCGCGTTTGCCGATATTCGAGGGCGATTTGACGACGGTCATGACGATCTCAGCTTTCCGGGAACACATACTGCTCATTCAACAATCAGGCGCTGAGACAGGCCAGCACGAAGCCCGGCACTATCCCATGCGCCCATGACACGATCCATTGGGGCTTGACCACCCCCGCAAGCGAGGGCCCGAAACTGCCCATAAAGACGCAGTCGAGCACTCCGCGGCTGTATCGGGCCTGCGCTTTGCTAGGAATAATCAGTACAAACCCTAGCCGTCGGAGTTTTGGCGATGTCAAGGCTGTTCAAGACCCTCATCCTGCTACTTGGCGGGGCCCTGCTGTCACTTGTTGGTGCGACAAGCGTCCGTGCTGAAACGATCACCGACGTGCTGGCCCGCTCGCAACGCATCCAGCTGGAATCCTTTGAACTGGCCCCTCCGGACGGTCGCGAGGCGCGGATCATGCGCCAGAGCTTTGACGCCCTCGTGAAAACGCTGAAGCTGCAGGCGCCGGTGGAACTGCATGTGATCGTCGGGCCGGTGATCGCCGAGACGCTGAACGGCCAGGTGCTGGTGGCCAATGCCCGGCTGGCCGACGCGCCGGAGAACGTGCGCCTCTTCGTGCTGGCCCACGAGTTGGGCCATGTGACGCTGGGCCACTGGCAGAAGATGGGGCTGCTGTTCCAGAAATGGGTGCCGGGCGAGGTGGGCAGCGATCCGCTGCCGGCGCCCCTGAACGAAGGCATGGGCCGCGATGCCTCGCGCCTGGCCACCCAGCAGGAGTTCGAGGCCGATGCCTTCGCGGCGCAGATCGTCTCCGCGATGCGGCCGGACAGCTACAACCCGCAGGCGATCTTCATGTACCTGGGCGCCCAGCAGGACACCGCCACGCACCCGGGCACGCAGCGGCGGCTGGCCGCCCTGCGCTGGCAGACGCAGCTGCTCGTCACGAAGCCGGATCGATGATGGTCCAGCCTCGCTGCTGCGCATGGGCGCGCAGCCGCGGGTCGGGCCGCACGGCCACCGCCCGCGTCACCGCCTCCAGCAGCGGCAGGTCGTTGATCGAGTCGCTGTAGAAGCATTGCTCGGCCGGCCACGCCCAGCCCTCCTGCGCCAGCCAGGCGCGCACATGGCTGATCTTGTGCTCGCGGAAGCAGGGCTCGCCGTCGATCTCGCCGGTGAACCGGCCGGCCGCGTCGCGCGCGGAGGTGGTGGCCAGTACATGGGGCAGGCCGAACAGGCGCGCCAGCGGCTCGGCGATGAAGCGGGCCGTCGCCGTGACCAGCGCGCAGACATCGCCCCGCTCGCGGTGGCCGCGCACCAGGGCCAGCATCTGCTCCGGCAGGCGGGGGGCCACGGCGGTCTCGAACTCCCCCGCCAGGACGTCCAGCGCCGGCGCATCGAGCGCGGCCAGCGGCAGCACGGTGGCGCGATGCAGCGCGCGGATGTCCAACTGCCCGTCGACGTAGCCGCGGCAGGCCGCCAGGTAGGCCTCGGGCGCCGCGGTCGGGAGCACGCCGCGCCCGACCAGGAAGCGCGTCCAGGCCATGCCGCTGTCGAAGGGGATCAGCGTGTGATCCAGGTCGAACAGCGCCAGCGGCGGGGTGTTCTGCATCAGCTCCAGTCGTCCATGTCGTGCCTGATCCTGTGCCGGTTGGCGATCAGCTCGTCCACGCTCGGCTCGTTGGCCAGCGCGCGGCGGATCGCGAGCTTCGTGGCCTCATGGTTGGTGCGGTACATGTCCTTCTTGTCCAGCTTCGGGTCGGTGGCGCAGCGGGGATCGATCCAGACCAGGCTGATGATGCACAGCTCGTTGGCCAGCGCCTTCGGGATGATGCCCTCGATCAGGCAGTCCACCACCGCATCGGCGGTGGCGCTCTGCACGACGCCGCCGTAGAGGTCGATATTGGCCATGTCCTTCAGCGTCACCTTGGGCACGATCATCGTGGCGGGGCGCACCAGCTGGTTGCAGGCGCGGATCGCGAACATCGCCGTGTGACCCTTGCTCTGCGCCATCAGGTTGGCGAAGGCCTGGCCGACCGGGCCGTCCGTGCGGCCGATCAGGATCTCGGGCATCGCGTCGGTGAACTGGCCCTCGGCGGCCAGCACCGTCGCCTCGCCGGCATGGAAGAGGTAGTCCTTGTTGCTCATGGTGTCAGTCGATCCGTGAAGTTAGCGAGGAAGAAGAAGGATCAGCTCGCCGCGCCCGTCGGCGGCGAGGTCGCCCAGGTGGCGCTCGATGGCGCGGCCGGGCAGGTCGGCGAAGCTCTCGTCGAGGCGCGCCAGCTCGCGCGCCAGCAGCTGCCAGAACACCGCGGCCTCGGCGCCGGCCGGCACGAAGGTGGCGGGCAGCGCCGGCGGCGACTGGCGCAGCACCAGGCTGCCGCGCCGCATGCCATAGGCCGGATGGGCGCCGATGCGGCCGGCCACGGCGATCGTGCCGGCCACCATCCGCGAGGCGAGGAAATCGCCGGCGTCGCCCAGCACCAGGGCCGTGCCGCGGCGCATGCGGTCGCCGAAGCGCGGGCCGGCGTTGCCGCGCACGATCAGCGTGCCGCCGCGCATGCCGTCCATGCTGCCGGGCAGGGCGCCGGCGGCGAACTCGTCCACATCGCCGCCGATGTCCAGCATGCCGCCGCTCATCTCGCAGCCCGCATGCACCCCGGCGTCGCCCTCGATCAGCAGCTGGCCACCGCTCATGCCGGTGCCCGCATGGTGACCGGCCGATCCGGCCACGCGCAGCGTGCCGCCCGCCATCTGCCAGCCGATGCGGTCGCAGCGCGCCAGGCCCTCGCCTTCCAGCACCCACTCGGCCGCCGGCGCGATCGTGAAGAACTCGGCCAGCGGCAGCAGCTCGCGGCCATGGCCCAGCGGCAGCTGCTCCAGCTCGGCCGCCGTGATGCCCTCGCGCGGCTGCAGCGCGCGCAGGTCCAGGCGCAGCGGCGGCGCCTGGCGCAGGGTCAGCCGCCAGCCGCTCATGGCGTCGCTCCGTCGGCCACCAGCTTGCGCAGATGGAAGTGAAAGGGCCCGAGCTTGCCACCGTAGTTGCCGGCCGAGATGCGCAGCAGGCCGCCCGCCGCGCCGCGCTCGATGCCGGCGGCGATGCCCGCGCGCATCGCGGCGGCCACGTCGGCCTCGGACAGGCCGTCGATCACGATCTCCATCACGCAGCGCACCTCCGGCGTCAGCTCGCTGTGCGGCACCAGGCCGACGAGGCCCGGGCAGAAGGCATCGTTGGTCGAGGCGCCGAGATTGGCGTACTTGCTGCCCACCTTGGAGCCCGAACGCACGACGCCGCCCGGGAAGGGCAGGATCACGTTGGGCACGCGCCGCATCGCCGCCACCGCCGCCTCCGCCGAACGCAGCGCCGCATCGGTATCGCGGGCCAGCAGCAGCAGGTTGCCGCCGCCCACGCCCTTGACCACCCGACAGCTCTCCTCGGCCACGAACTCGCCGTCCATCACCGGCACGCGCCAGTAGCGCCGCCCGCCGATCACCTTGGAGATCTGCCAGCCGTCGCCGAAGAAGCGCAGGTTGCGGCCCAGCGGGATCGCCTCGCCCTCCGCGATGCCGTCGTACACCGCCGTGGTCGGACAGGTCAGCACGCACTGGCCCACGCGGCGCTCCACCTGCTTGGCCAGCTCCTTGCCTGACATCGAGAAGATCAGCACCGCCACGCCGGGCCGGCCATCGGGTGTCTGCTCGGGGGCCAGGTCTTGCTCGATCGCCGCCTCGCAGCCGCAGGCGATCACCGAGGTGGCGAAGCCGGTGGCGGCCACCGCGGCATGGCGGGCCCAGGCCGGCTCGTGGGCGGTGATGATCAGCCGCACCGCCTTCATCGGGAAGGCCTCGGCAAAGCTCTCGTCGATGGCGACGCCGTTGCGGATCATGGCCGCCCCCCGGCGAAGCAGGCCTGCGGCAGCAGGCGGCCGCCGTGGTTGCAGCAGCTGCACAGCTCGTCGGGCGTGATCGTCATCGCGTCCACATTGACCGAGCCGTGGCGCGCCATGTGGCGGCGCAGCTGCGCGACGATGCCGCGGTCGTAGTCCGGCTCGGCGAAATGGGTGCCGCCTTGCGTCACGGCGGTGATGCGGCCGGCGCGGGCCACCAGGGTGCCGTCCTTGAACACGTACTCGGGCGTGGCGAACATGGCTTCGCGGTCGGCGGTGTTCTCGCGGTAGACGGCAATGTCGGCCGCCGCGCCAACGCCCAGGTGCCCGCGGTCCTGCAGGCCCAGCAGCCGGGCCGGGCCGCTGCGGGTCATGATCGCGATCTCCTCCAGGCTCAGCTCGCGGCTGATCGAGGCCAGCGCGCAGTTGGCGGCCACCTCCGGATGGATGCGCTGAAGCTGCTCGTTACGGAACCTGCGGTCCATCAGCAGGCGGATCAGGTGCGGATAGCTGGTGAAGGGGCCGCCGTTCGGGTGATCGGTGGTCAGCGCCACGCGCCAGGGGTCGTCCACCAGCAGGAATATCTCCAGCCCGATGGCCCACTGCAGCGCGTTGACATAGCTGCTCTCGCGGTAGCGGAAGGGCACGACGCCGCAGCCGGCATCGCATTCGATGTCGGCGCCGATCCACTTGCGCGGGCTGGCCAGGCCCGACTGCGCATGCTGGCGCATCGTGTCGCCCGAGGCGGTGACCGTCTGGCCGAACATGATCTGGCCCACGTCGATGCTGATGTTGCGGTTCGCGTTGACCGCCTCGGCCAGCCGCGCGGCGGCGGAGCTGAACTTCTTCGGCCCGTCCAGGCCGTAGCTGTGGAACTGGATGTGGGTCAGGTGGCCCGGCAGGCCGTCCAGCGCGCGGATGGTCTCCAGCGTCGACTCGATATTGCCGGCCACGCCCAGGTTGCTGCCGTGGATGTGCAGCGGGTGGGCGATGCCCAGCTCGCTCAGCGAGCGCGCCAGCGTGTGGACGACCTGGCGCGGCGTCACGCGCCAGTGGACGTGCTCCTCGTCCACGTCGAGCTTGCGCTGGTTGAACTTGAAGGCGGAGATGCCGCCGGGGTTCACGACCTTCACGCCCAGCGCCTTGCTGGCGTGGATGGTCCAGGCCATGTAGTCGCGCAGGCGCTCGAAGTCCTGGCCCTCGGCGAGCATCTGCAGGAACAGCTCATCGTTGCCCAGCATCACGTAGGCGCCGTGATCGAGGATCGGCGTATCGCCCATCTCCATGTGAGCGTGGCGCGCGTTGGCGGGCAGCATCGCCGGCTCGAAGGCCGCGGTGTAGCCCATCTCCACGTAGCGGTAGCCGGCGTGCAGCGTGCCGGGCACGCAGTCGCCGCAGCCGCTGCGCCCGGCCTCGGGCAAGAGCAGCCGTGCAAGGTTGACCTTGCCGCCGCCGATATGGCTGTGCATGTCGATGCCGCCGGCCATGACGACGCAGCCGCCGGCGTCGATCTCGATCGCATCGGGCGGGACATCGGCGACGATGCGACCGTCCTGCACGCAGACGTCGCGGACGTTGCTCTGCATCGAATGGCTCGGGTCGACGACGCGGCCGCCGCGAAGACGCAGGGCCGCGCTCATGGCGCCAGGCCCTCGGTGATCCGCTGCAGCGCCTCGGCCAGCGTGGGCAAGGTGTCCTCGTACAGCGGGAACAGCGGCAGCAGCACCACGCCGTCGGCGCGGAACAGATGGCCGCGCGAACCCACGCCCGGCGTCGAGACCGGGATGGAGACCCGGCCTCGCCCCGCCAGATCCGGATGCCCCAGCACGATCAGCGGCAGCTCCGTCTCGGGCGGCTCGTTCGCGGGCTCGAAGCTGGACACCCACAGCAGGCAATCCACCGCGCCCTCGGCCAGCAGCCGCTCGCCGGCGAAGCACAGCGGCTCGTGCTCCAGCCCCTGCGGCCCGGCCCGCGAGCGCAGCGGCAGGCCCGAGAGCCAGCCGAAGACCTGGTTCACCGTGCCCACGCCGCCACCGCCGCCGAGCCACAGCGCCGCGGCGCGGGTGCTGCGGTTGAGCTCGCCGACGATGCGGTTCACTGCCTCCATCAGCAGCGCGCCGTGGCCGGGCAGGCGGGCCGGCTCGCCGACGATCACCGCATAGCGGGCCGCCTTGAGCTGCTGCGCCAGCCGGGCCAATGGCGGGTCCGCCTCGGCCGGCAGCCGACCGGCGACCAGGGCGCCGAGGCGCGCCAGCGTGTCGAAGGGGTCGCCGATGGCGACGGCCTCGACCGTCACTCCCGACCGCTGCCCCAGCTCGGCCAGCACGGCCTGCTCGGCGGCGTCGCCCGGGCCCAGCATCACCAGATGGCGCCGCGGCGCCAGCGCCTGCTCGGCATCGCCCACACCCACCCGGTCGAAGAACTCCGGCGCCTGCGCCAGCGGCAGCCCCTGCAGGCAGACGATCAGGTCGGCCCGGGTGCGCACCTCGGCCAGCGTGGTGGTGAACTGGCCGCGGTCCTGCAAGGCGCGCAGGCCCTGGGCCAGCGGCTCGCCGCCGTCGACGATGGCGCCGCAGGCCGACGCGAGGCGATACAGCGCGCGGCCCCCGGCGACGTCGGTGCCCAGCCCGCCGATCAGCGGCTGGCGGCTGGCTGCGAGCAGCGCCACGGCGGCGGCCACCGCTTCATCCAGCGTGGCCGCCCGGCCGTCGACCCGCGGCTGCGCCGACGAGGGCGCTTCCGTGAAGCGGCTCAGGCCACGCCGCGCGCCGGCGCAGGCCGCCCCGTCGCACAGCAGCAGGCAGAACGGGCAGGTCCAGGGCGAGGTACGGGCAGCGACGTCGGCAAGGCTCATGGACACGGGCACACGCAAGCGATGTGCCATCGGCGCCCGCCCGCGCTGCACACCCCATCGCGGGCCGGAAGCGAGACACTGTGTCGCGTTTCCGGCGGCAATCCAGCAGCCCGGCGTGGCCGGCAGGCGTGGCACGAATCGTGATGGGCAATGCCCATGGGAACGACTTCTCTCGACGGCCGTCGTCGCCGTCAACAATCCCGCGGGGACAGCTTCAGATCATGCAGGGCGCTGGCCACCAGCCAGGCGCTGGCGCCGGCCGCGGCGGCGCGGCGCAGGTCGTCGTCGCCGGCGACGCCGCCCGCGCCGATCAGCCGGGCGCGCGGGCAGGCGGCCGCCACCTGGGCCAGCGTCTGCAGGTCCGGCCCGGTGCCCGCGCCGACCCGCTCCAGCGTCATCACGATCACCTGCGCCGGCCACAAGTCGGGCCGCTGCCAGCAGCCGGCCGGGTCCATCGCGCGGCCCTGGCGGCGGTCCAGCGAGAGCAGCGCCGGCGTGGCCGCCGCATCGAAGCACGCGGCCAGCGCGTCGATCGAACGCAGCGATTCGCTGCCGAACACCGGCAAGACCCGCCCCGGCTCCAGCTGCGCCAGCACCGCGCCGGCCGCCGCCGCGTCGGCAAAGCCGGCATCCAGCCACAGGTGCAGCGAGGGCATCGCGCGCAGCAGCCGCTGCAGCACCGCCAGCTGCACCGCGCCGCCCTGCAGCGCGTCGAGGTCGGCCACGTACAGCAGCTCCGAGGCCGCATGCGCGCACAGGCGCCGCGCCACCTCCAGCGGCTCGCTGCTGCCGCGGCACAGCGCGGACACGATGGGCCGGTAGGCCTGGCGATCGCCACCGACGCCGCGCACCACCTGGCCACCGAGCAGATCCATGACGGGAACAAGCTGCATATGACGATGAATGACAAGAGAAGGCGGGTATTCGTCTACGAGTATGTCAGCGGCGGCGGCGCGATGCCGGATGCCGCTACCGCAGCCGAGCTGCTGCCGCTGGGCCTGGCGATGCGCGATGCGATGGCAGCGGACCTGCGGCTGCTGCCGGACTGCGAGACGACCGTGGCCGGCGCCGACGGCCTGATGCCGGACCCCGGCGAGGCGGCCTTCGATTTCGTCGCCCGCCAGGCCGCCCTGCACGACCTGGCCTGGATCGTCGCACCCGAGAGCGGTGGCCTGCTGGCCGAAATGGCGCGGATGGTCGGCCCCGAGCGCTGGATCGGCTGCACGGCCGAGGCGATCGAGCTGTGCACCAGCAAGCGGGCGACGCTGCAGGCACTCTCGCGCCATGGCGTGGCGACGCCGCTGGACTTCGCCGCCGGCGCCCGCCAGTGGGTGCTGAAGCCGGACGACGGCGCCGGCTGCGTGGACACGCGCCGGGTCGATGCCCCGCAGCAGTTGCCCGGCATGTGCTGCGAGCCCTGGGTGGACGGGCAGGCCTTCAGCGTCTCCCTGCTCTGCGGGCCGGCGGGCGTCGAGGTGCTGGCCCTGAACCGGCAGGACATCGGCATCGACGCCGAGGGGCGGCTGTCCTTCGACGGCGTGGCGCCGAACGCCCAGCCGCTCGATGCCGCGACGGCCCGCCTGGCGCGCCAGGTCGGCGCGGCGATTCCCGGCCTGCGCGGCTTCGTCGGCATCGACCTCGTACGGCATCCGGAGCACGGGCCGGTGCTGATCGAGGTCAATCCGCGGGTGACCGTCGCCTATGCCGGCATGTCGCGTGCGCTGGGACGCAACCTGGCCGGCGAGATCCTGGGGGAACAGCGATGCTGATCGGCTGGGACATCGGCGGGGCACACCTGAAGGCGAGCCTGCTCCGCGACGGCGGCACGCTGGACGTGGCGCAATGGGCCTGCCCGCTGTGGCAGGGCCTGTCCCATCTGGAGCAGGGCCTGCAGGCGGCGCGCGAACGCTGGCCGATGGACGGCCGGACACGGCATGCGGTGACGATGACCGGCGAGATGGTCGACCTGTTCGAGCACCGCGAGGCCGGCGTGGCGGCCATCGCCGCGCTGCTGGCCGAGCGCCTGCCCGGTACGCTGCACTTCTTCGGCGGCGATGCCGGCTGGTGCGGGCCGCAGCAGGCGGCCTCGCGCTGGCAGGCGATCGCCTCGGCCAACTGGCTGGCCACCGCGATGGACGCCGCCGCCGAGCTGGACGGCGAGGGCCTGCTGGTGGACATCGGCAGCACGACGACCGACCTGATCGCCTTCCGCGCCGGCGCCGTGCTGACCCGCGCGCGCAGCGATGTCCAGCGCCTGGCCAGCGGCGAGCTGGTCTACCAGGGCGTCGTACGCACGCCGCTGTGCGCGCTGGGGCCGCGCGTCGCCTGGCGCGGCGAGCGGCTCAATGTGATGAACGAATGGTTCGCCACCACCGCCGACGTCTACCGGCTGACCGGCGAGCTCGATCCGGCGCATGACCTCTACCCCGCCGCCGACAACGCCACGAAGGACCGCGCCGCCACCTGCAAACGCCTGGCGCGGATGATCGGCCTGGACGCGCGCGAGGCCGGCGAGGCCGAATGGCTGGCCTTTGCGCGCGCCTGGCGGGCCGCGCAGCTGGCGGAGATCGCCGGGCAGCTGAAGCGCGTCGTCGCGCTGCACGGGCTGGGCGGCGGCGCGGTGGCCGTGGGCGCCGGCTGCGGCGACTTCCTGCTCGACGAGCTGGCCGCGGCCGGCGGCCTGGCGCGCAGCCTCGGCTACGGCCGCGACCTGGCGCGCGCCGCCACGCTGCCGGTGGCTGGCTGGGCGCAGGTCTGCGCACCGAGCGTGGCCGTCGCGCGCCTGCTCGAACGGGAATTGCGCTGATGTGGATCGTCAAGCTCGGCGGCAGCCTCGCCTCGGACCCGCTCCTGCCCCAGTGGCTGGAACTGCTGGCCCAGCTAGGCGGCGGCCGCGTGACGGTGGTCTGCGGGGGCGGCGCCTTTGCCGACGAGGTGCGGCGCAGCCAGGCGCAGTGGCAGTTCGACGACCTGGCGGCCCACAACATGGCGGTGCTCGCCATGGCCCAGCTGGCCTACCAGCTGCGCGCGATGAACCCGGCGCTGCAACTGGCCGGCAGCAAGGGCGATATCCACCGCGTGCTCCACAAGGGCCAGACGGCGCTGTGGCTGCCGCTGGAACTGCAGCGCGAGGAAGCCGACGAGATCACCAGCTGGGACTGCAGCTCCGACACCCTGGCCCTGCACCTCGCGCGCCAGCTCAACGCGGAGCGCCTGGTCCTCGTCAAGTCCTGCGCGATCCCCTTGCAGGCCGGCCTGGCCCAGCTGGGCGAGCAGGGCATCATCGACCGGCGCTTCGCCGCCGCGGCCGAGGGCGCGGCCTTCCCGATCTCGCTGCTGCACAAGGAGGAGCTGGAGGCGATGCGGGGCTTGCTGTTCGGGGTCTAGGAGCCGATCTGCTTGTAGACCTCGCTCGACACACGCGCCAGCTCGGCGCGATCGACCTCGCCGGACAAGGCATAGCCGAAGGCGCCATCGACCCAGTAGAAGACGTTGACCTTGCCCTCGCGGACAAAGCGGAAGGCCGTCGGCTGCGAGGCCGCGGGCTGGGCGCCGGCCTCGCGGGTTACATAGAGCGTCAGCCGGCCGCCGGCCTCGTCCCGATACATGAACTGCGCCACGGGCCCTTCGGCGCCGGGCAGCAGCCGGCCGCCTTCCAGCGCATAGCCGTGCGCCTGCAGATGCGGGGGCTTCATCGGCGCGCCCAGGCGGCGGCTCAGCCAGGTGACCAGCTGGTCCTCATGCGCCGCATCGACCTCGACCGGCCGGCGCAGCTCAGGCGTGTAGACCGCATGGGCGATGGCAGCGCGGCGGGCCAGGCCGTCGTCGATGGCCAACAGCGGCGCCGCCTGTTGCTGCCGCCCGTGCAGCGCCCAGCCGGCCCAGCCACCACCGGCGGCCACGCTCAGCAACACCGCCGCCGCAGCGGCAAACCGGGCCGGCGCCCACGGCCGGCGCGCTGCGCGCCGCAGGCGCTCCGGCAGCGGCTCGTCGATCACCGGATCGAACAGCGCGCGCAATTGCCGCTTCTGCGCGCGGTACTCGTCCAGGCGCTGCGCATCCTCGGGATGGCCGATCAACCAGTCGTCCAGCTCGCGGGCGCGCTGCGGGTCGAGCTGGCCATCGACGCGCGCATGCAGCTCGCTGTCGGAGAAGGCCGGCGGCTGCCTGTTGTCGTTCCTCGTCATTGCCTGACCACCTTCAGATGCACCGGGCCCGCGCGGCCCGCCATCAGCGAGCGCAGGCGCTCGCGCCCGCGCGACAACCGCGACATCACGGTGCCGACCGGGATGCCCAGCGCCTGCGCCACCTCGGCATAGCTCATGTCCTCCAGCGCCACCATCAGCAGCACCTCCTTCTGCTCCGCCGGCAGCAGCTCCAGCGCGGCGGCCAGGTCGCGCAGCACCAGGCGATCGACCGCCGGCGCCGCAGGCTCGTCCTCGGCCAGTTCCTGCATGCCCGGGCGGGCGCGGCGCAGGCCGTCGACATGGAGGTTGTGCATGATGCCGAACAGCCAGGCCCGCATGTCCAGCACGCCGGGCCACAGCGCCGCGCGGGTCCAGGCCCGCTCCAGCGTGTCCTGGACCAGGTCGTCCGCATCACTGGGATTGCCGGCCAGCGCGCGCGCATAGCGGCGCAGGCGCGGCACCCAGTTCAGCAGCTGTCGCGGCGGGGCCTCGTCGCTCATCGGTTCATTCTGTCAAGGCGCCGGGATCACATGCCACACGTCGCGGAACTTGTCGCCGGTGCGGTCGCCGGCCTTCTGGTCCGACTTGTAGAAGTAGACCGGCTTGCCCTTGTACGCCCACTGTCGCGATCCGTCATCGCGGGTGACCACGCTGTAGTCGCCGGCCGGCTGGTCCGCGGCCGCTGCCATCAGCGGCGGCCACAGCGCGGCGCAGGGCCCGTTGCAGGCGCTCTTGCCGCTGCCGGCGCTGTCCTTGTCGAAGGTGTAGAGCGTCATGCCGTTCGGGCCGACGAGGACGCCGCCGGCGGCCTTGGCCGGCATGTTGGGCGGGGTGCTGGCGCAAGCGCTCAGCAGCACGGCGAGGACAAGGTAAATGCGCTTCATCGGAACTCCTCCAGGGGTTGTGCAGGAGCAGACGTTGCCGGCGCGCGGCTTATTCCATCGCCGCGCAACTATTTTTCTTCTCAGCCGAACAGCTTGTCGACCTTCAGCAGCGTCAGCACGCCCATCAGCGCGAAGATGCCGGCGGCGATCGAATGGACCAGCTTCATCGGGATCTTCTCGGCGAACTTGTTGCCGACGAAGACCGCCGGCACGTCGGCGATCAGCATGCCCAGCGTCGTGCCGGCCACCACCATCAGCGGCGCGCCGTAGCTGGCCGCCAGCGCGATCGTGGCGACCTGCGTCTTGTCGCCCATCTCGGCCAGGAAGAAGGTCACCAGCGTGGCGCCGAACACGCCCAGCTTGCCGGCGATGCGGGTCTCGTCCTCCTCGATCTTGTCGGGGATCAGCGTCCAGGCGGCGATGGCCAGGAAGGAGCCGCCGAGCACCCAGCGCATCACCTCGGGGCTCAGCGTCGCGGTGATCCAGGCGCCGAGCGCGCCGGCCAGGCCGTGGTTGACCAGCGTCGCGGCCAGGATGCCGGCAATGATCGGGACGGGTTTCTTGAAGCGGGCCGCCAGCACGAAGGCGAGCAGTTGGGTCTTGTCGCCGATTTCGGCCAGGGCGACGACGCCGGTGGAGATGAGCAGGGCTTCCATGTTCCAGAGATGCAATGGCCGGACAGACGTGCGATGACCACCGCCGCCTCCCCGGCCAGATCCGGAGGCGTGGTGGTCAAAGGTCTTGTCAGGAATCCGGAAGGAACTGCGGGCGCCATGGCCGGTGTGGCCAAGTATGTTGACGCCAGCCCCCGCGATGTTGCGAGGCGACTACTCCCCAATGACGGCGCGCAGTCTACCAGCCTCCGGCGCCAGCGCCTCGGCCAGCCCCCGGACGCGCTCGGGCATCAGAGCCCCGGTGCGGTCGTCCGCGCAGACGGCGCTGCGGAAGCCGGCGAAGTCGGGCGCCAGCGCGCGCAGCCGCGGGAGGTCGGCCTGGCGCAGCGCGCCGGCCAGGCCCGCCAGTGCGCCTGCCGCCTGCACGCGTGCGACGAAACCGCGCAGTTGCGGCTCGGGGCAGCGCGCGAACAGGCTGCCGGCGCGCTTGTCCGCGGTGTCCAGCATCAGGCCGGGAAAGGCGCCGCAGGCCTGCTCGACCAAGGCCTCGTCCAGCCCGCGGTCAACGATGAAGACCGGCACGATCGGGACATCGCAGCGGGCCAGCCGGGCCAGCACCGCCGCGCCGCCCTCTCGCTCGATGCCGACCTTCACGTAGTCCACGCCGAGCCCCGCCGTCGCCTCGACAAGCGCGACGATGGCCTCGACATCGGCCATCGGCAGGTCGCCCACCGTGGCGCTGATCGGCAGGCGGCTGCCGCTCTCGCGCAGGCGCCTCACCACAGCCGCGATCCGTTCGCGCGGCAGCGCACCCAGCGCCCCGGCGCGCGGCTCCTTGAGATCGATGAAATCGGCACCGGCACCGGCCGCCAGCAAGGCCTCGGCCTCGTCGCGCACGCTGACGAGCAGCCGGGTCGTCCTCGCACGACTCATGGCGACGACTTCCGGCGGTGCAGCTCCACCGCGTCCTGCAGCCAGCCCCAGGCCTCGTGCTCCTCGGGGCCGGCGGTCTTGTCGACGGCGGTCTGCAGATAGCGCATCTCGGCCTCGATCTTCTCCAGCGGCAGCATGTGCAGCCGGCTCACCAGCACCGCGCCTTCGATCACCGCGGACTGCGCGCGGTTGAAGCCGGCGAAGGCGCTGTGGCTCTGCTCGTGCACGGTCTCCATCGTCAGCACCGGCCGCTGCGGATCGTCCTGCTGGTCGAGCAGGCGCAGCTCCAGATGGCTCAGCGCCGCCTGCAGCCGGTGACCGAAGATGCGGTCGGCCGGCAGCAGCGGCCAGCGCCGCCGGCCCGTGACGGAGCCGGCGATGATGCGCGTGTCCACCACCCGGTTCAGCACTGCGGCGCCGGTGGCGAGCACGTTGTCCAGCGTGCGCGAGGGCTTGAAGGGCAGCAGCAAGACCTGACCCCCGGGCTTGTAGCGGATGCCCATCGGCGCGATGTGCGGCTCGCCGCTGGCGGAGACCGTCGTGATGACGACTTCGAAGATCTGGTCATTCATGAGTGGCGGCCCGTCGGGACAGTCTGATCGTCGACCGCGCAGCCCCAGTCCAGCGGCTGGTCCTGCACGTAGCGCTTGCCGAGCTGCCAGGCGATCTCGGCGCGCGCCAGCTCCACACCCATGTAGAAGGCATGGGCGGCGTCCTGCTCCAGGCCCAGCTGCGGCCACAGCTTGAACGGGTCGCTGTCCAGCCGCATGCCGTCGCGGTTGTACACATGCAGGCCCCGCGGCGAGACCTGCACGCGGAAGTTCGGGTCGCGCACGCCGGCGGCGATGGCCGCGATCTCCTCGGGCGTGTCCGGGAACGGGGCCTTGGCATGCACGGTCATCAGCGCGTCCGACAGGCCCTTGGGCAGGCTGCCCTGGCTGGCCGCCGCATGCATGATGCGGCGCGACCAGTCGGCCTCGCGGATGGCGCGGCGCGCGTGCGGGCTGACCTGGGTGCAGAGCACGGCGCCGATCTCCAGCTCGGCGACGATGCCGAACAGCAGCGCGTTGATGCCGCTGGTGTCGGCCTCGGTCAGCTCGGTCAGATTGCCCACGCCCATCAATATCGGCGCCTTCGGATGGCGCTCGCGCAGCCGCTGGTAGCGCACGATCGAGGCGGTGAAGCCAAAGGGGATGGGCTCCAGGATCGGGTCGGCGAGGAAGGGCAGGCCCCAGGCCTGCATGCGCTCGATCGCCGCGTCGAGCGAGCCCTCATCGCCGGGCGTGCGCGGGATCAGCACCGGCACGGAGGCCACCTCGCGGGCGATCCACAGGCTGTCCAGCTGCAGGCTCAGCAGGTAGTCGGCGCCGGCGCGGCCGCCGCGCAGCAGCTCTTCCGCCTCCAGCGAATCGACGCTGACGCGATGGCCGGCCGCCTTCAGGGCGCGCACCGCGGCTTCCAGCTGCGGCCAGGGCGTGGCGGGCAGGCAGCCGAGGTCGATGACGTCGGCGCCGTCGGCCACCAGCGCGGCCGCGCGCTGCAGCAGGGTCTCGATATCCAGCCGCGGGGCGTCGACTATCTCGGCAAAGATCAGCGTCGCGTGCCGGCTCAGGTCGACCGGTCGGGCGGCGCGGTCGAAGAAGCGCGGCAGGTCCTTCAGTTCCTCCGGGCCGCGCTGCACCGGGATGCCGTAGTGGCTGCTCAGCGCATCGAGATCGCCCCGGCAGCGGCCGGGCACCAGGATGCGGTCGGCCTCGACCGGCGCGGCCAAGCGGCGCTGGATCATGTCCGCCGTCATCAGGCCGGCCACCTGCAGGCCGAGGTCGCGCACCTCCCAGCTGAAGCTCTGCGGCGCGATGCCTTCGAGCACGCGGTTCAGCGCGGGCTGGGCGAGATGGCCGGTCAGGAAGACGATGTGTTTCATTGCAGGGCGAGTGCCTTCAGGCGCGCATCGAGCGCGGCCTCCAATTCCATCGGAGAGCACACCACCTGGCAATGATCGATCTGGCGAAGGCGTTCCACGTTTTCAAGCTCGATCTTTCGCGGCCGCAGCGTGACCCAGTCGTGCGGGGACTTGGTGACCACGACCGGTTCCGTGTCGCATGCAAAGACGATGCCGGGGATGCCGAGCTTGCCGGCCTGGGCGAACATGTTCGTCGGCAGCGAGTCGCTGAAGCCGAAGGCGCACTTGGCCACCGTGTTGCTGGTGGCCGGCGCCAGCACCACCGTGTGATAGACCTCGTCGTAGAGCATGCCCACCGGCACGCCGCTGGCGGTCTTGTCGCGCACGATGCGCGGAAAGCGCTCGCGCAGCTGCTCCAGCGGCATCCGGTAGATCGCCAGCACCTCCTCGCCGGCGGCGCTGAGGAACAGGTCCAGGTCGGGCAGGCGGGCCGCGATCTCCAGCGACTCGTCGAGGAAATGCCCCGAGCCGGTCACGCACCAGGCGAAGCGCGAGCGCTTCGGGGCGCCGCTCGTGTCGAGCGGCGTTTCCTCGTCCTCATTCCGGATGGGAGATTTCAATGTGGAGCTTGTGCAGTTTGCGGTACAGCGTGTTGCGGCTGACTTCGAGCGCCTTGGCCACGTTGCTGACGTTCCAGCGGTATTGCTCCAGCATCTGCAGCAGCACCTGGCGCTCGTTGGCCTGGATCAGGTTGAGCTTGGGCGCCTCGGCGGCCTCGCTCTCCGCGGCGGCGACGGGCTCGTTGGGCAGCGCGAGCGGCGCATCGCCGCCTTCGGCCAGCAGCGAAGGCAGGTTCTCGCGCACGATCATGCGGCCGTCGGCCAGCGCGGCCGCGGTGCGCAGCACGTGGCGCAGCTGGCGGATGTTGCCGGGCCACGGATAGCTGAGCAGCATGCGTTCGGCCTCGGGGCTCAGCGTCGCGCCGTTGCCGGCCTCGGCTTCCAGCACGCCGCGGATCAGGTCGCGCTTGTCGGTGCGCTCGCGCAGCGCCGGCAGCGCCAGCTCGATGCCGGCGAGGCGGTAGTACAGGTCCTCGCGGAAGCGGCCTTCCCGCACCCGCTCGGGCAGCTTCTGGTGGCTGGCGCTGATCAGCTGGAAGTCGACCGCATGGGTCTCCTCGGTGCCCAGCGGCGTGACCTGGCGTTCGTCGAGCACGCGCAGCAGCCGGGCCTGCAGGTCCAGCGGCATGTCGGCGATCTCATCGAGGAACAGCGTGCCGCCGTCGGCCTGCAGGATCTTGCCGCGGCGGCCGGTGCGCTGCGCGCCGGTGAAGGCGCCGGCGCGGTAGCCGAACAGCTCGGACTCGATCAGCGTCTCGGGCAGGCTGGCGCAGTTGATCGCGACGAAGGCGCCGGCCGCATGGGGCGAGCCCTCGTGCACGGCGCGGGCGAACACCTCCTTGCCGCTGCCGGTCTCGCCGGACAGCAGCACCGGCGTCTGCCGCGCGATCACGCGGCGCGCGGTGGCCAGGTGGGCGGTGAGGCGCGCATCCTTGAAGGTGGGCTCGGCGGCGGCGCGCAGCGCGGCCAGGCGGGTCGGTGAACGCAGCGCCGGCGCGGCCGTCACGCCGCTCACCGGCGCCGGCACGCGGGCCGGCTGCGCCGCATCGCTGGCCGGCCGCCGCGCCACGGCGAAGTAGCGCAGCGCCGCATTGGCGCGGAAGGTCACGACCGGATGGAAGGAGGACTGGGTGCTCCGCTGCAGCATGTCCTCCAGCGAGGACTGGAACAGCTCGTCCACCCGGCGCGAGCGGATCTCGTCCATCGTCTGCAGGCCCAGCTGGAACAACGCGCTGCGGTTGGCCGCGAGGATGCTGCCATCGTCGCCGACGGCCAGCTTGCCCTCGTGCAGCGTGTAGACGAACTCGGGCCGGCTGTGGAAGTGCAGCGGGTAGGCGTTGGCGAAGCGGCGGTCGATCAGGCGGTTCTCGATCATCCGCGCGGTCATCCCGAGCAGCACCAGCAGGTGCTGTTGCATCATGCTGCTGCGGCTCGACACGTCGAGCACCGCGGTGATGTTGCCGCTCGGATCGAACACCGGCACGGCCGAGCAGGTCAGGCCGGTGAACTGGGTGAAGAAGTGGTCCTCGCGGCGCACCGAGATCGGCGCCGCCGCGGCCAGGCAGGTACCCATGCCGTTGGTGCCCGCATCGGTCTCGCTCCACTTGCCGCCGGCGCGCAGGCCCAGCGGGCCCATCTCGGCGGCGAACTCGGTGGAGCTGACCATGTGGACGATGACGCCGTCGGTGTCGGTCAGCACGACGGCGGACTCGGAATCGCCCAGCTGCTGGTACAGCGAGGTCATCTCGTAGCGGGCGCAGTCGATCACGTCGGCATGGCGGGCGCGGCGCTCCTCCAGGTCGTGGCGGCTGACGATGGCCGGTTCGTTCAGCTTGTCCGGGTGCAGCCGGTACTCGTTGAGGCAGCGGCTCCAGGAGCGCGCGACGATATCGCCAGCCTCCCCGTGCAAGCCGCTGCGAACGACGTCCAGCACGTGGTCGGCGTGCCTGGGACGCCCGTCGCCGTGACGCAGCGCAAGTGTCATTCCTGTCTCCTGATTGGATCGAATTGTTCTTGTGCCCGCTGTTCGCCGTCCTGGCTGCGGTGTGGGCCGATTCTGGTACGAATGCGCAAGCTTTGCACGGGGGGAGAACGCTCGGTTACACCGCCTGGCGCCCTTGAAGCCGTTTGGGCCTGTTTATTGCAGCTGGGGCGCAACGCCCTTCCTCCCTATCCATCGATGAACGCTGCCCTCGCTCCCACCGCCACCGCCGAGCCGCAAGGCCTCGATGTCATCTTCATCGAGGGCCTGCGCGCCGACACCATCATCGGCATCTACGACAGCGAGCTGCATGCGCCGCAGCCGCTGGTGATCGACGTGCAGGCCGGCGTGCCGCACGCCCGCGCCTGCGACACCGACCGCATCGGCGACACCATCGACTACGGCCGCGTCCGCGAGCGCCTGCTGCGCCTGCTGGCCGAGCACCGGCTGCAGCTGCTGGAGGCGCTGGCCGAGACGATCGCCAGCGAGATCCTGATCGGCGAGTTCGGCGCCCGCTGGGTGCGCGTCAAGGTGGTCAAGCCGCGCAAGTTCGACGATGTGCAGGCGGTCGGCGTGATGATCGAGCGCTGGGCGCCGGCCTCTTCGCATCAGCAGCATCAGCATTCCGCCACCGTGCTGCAGCTGCTCGGCTCCGGCATGTGCCCGGGCGAGCGCTGAGCAGCGCGGCGACGAAAAGGGCCGGCTCGCGGCCGGCCCCTGCTGCGTGATTGGTCTCAGGCCGCGGCGAACGGGTGCGGCGACGAGCCCTTCTTCGCCACCACCTCGGCCGCCGTCGGCGAGCCGGCCACCGCGCGCTTGATCGACTCCTTGGTGGCGCGGTAGTTGTAGTCCTGGATCTTGGCGTCGTCCTCGGCCAGCCAGTGGATGAACACGCCGACGCAGATGAACAGGTTGTCGGCTTCGTCGGACGGGATCGTGCCGTCCTCCACGCAGTCGGCCACCGCCATCGCCACGGCGCGCTGCGCCGGGCCGAACATCTGCACCGCCTGCTTGGCGCCCTTGATCGTCACCTTGTTGAACATCACGGTGGCGGGCTTGGTCAGCAGGTTCGGCGCGACCACCGCCAGCAGCGAAGTGAAGCCGTCCTTGTTGTTGGTCAGCGCGTTCGCGAACGCCGACTCGACCGGGCTGCCGCGAGGCCCGATGAGCAGGTCGATGTGGGCGACTTCGTTGCCCTCGCCGACCAGCGATTCACCCACCATCATGCGATCGATCTTTGCCATGATTGTTCCGTCTCCTGTGTGTTTGCTTCGGGAATTCAGGACACTGGCAGCAGCAGCCAGCGCATCGGCTCAGTTATCACGATCCGTGCCACCCCGCGGCAGCGCCGACAGGATCAGCACCGCCACCGTCAGATCGGCGCTGGTGCCGGGGTTGATGCCCCGGGACTTCAGCGCTTCGTCCCAGGCCGCGAAGGCCGGGGACGCATCCAGCGCCTCGCCGGCGGCCGCGCGCTCGCGCCAGCGCTGCGCCGCGGCCATGACAGTCTGTGCGACCGCCGTCCCGTGTTTTCGCACAATGTGTGAATCGAGGTCGCTGGCCAGCAGCCCAAGGTAAAGGCGCTGGACATCGGCGGCGTCGGGCGACGCCTCGGGCGGCAGGCGCATCGCCAGCAGCTCGGCATAGCCGTCCCGGTACTGGCGGGCGATGCGGTCCCGCTCGGCCGCCAGCACCATGGCCGCGCGCAGGTCGATGCTGGGCGGGGCCGCGTTGACGTCCTGCTCGGCGGCATCGCCGAGGCCGCCCGGATGGGCCAGCGCGATACCGCGATAGGCGGCGCGGGCGTCGTCGACGTCGAGCGCCGCCAGCACCGCTTCCAGGGCGGGTGCCGACGCTTCGCCAGATCGCTCCATGGCCATCGCGATCGGCGCGGCCAGCAGCAGGATGCCGAGGTTGGTGTTGCAGCCGGCCGCCGCGCGCGTGGCCCGCACCGCGCCCTCGATGCGCTCGCCCACGCGGGCGCCCGCCTGGCACAACGGGCCCGCGGCGGCGGCGGCGCTGTCCAGGAACTGCTGCGCCTGCATGCCATGCCCCGGCGAATGGAGGCTGACGTTGCCGGGCTTGCGCACCGCCACGTCGAGCGCGCAGGCCTGCAGGAAGGCCTGCTTCATGTTCATGCCGAACGCCGCCGCGCGGCTGCAGCCATCCTGCGATCCAGCAGGTCGTCCACCAGCGCCTGCGCGATGTTGAAGCCGGTCACCCGCTGCAGGCCCTGCCAGGCGGCCACGCCGTTGACTTCCAGCACCTGCACGCTGCCGGCGGCCGCCGGCATCAGGTCCACACCGGCATAGTCCATGTCCAGTGCCGCGGCGGCGGCCTCGGCGATGCGGGCCAGGGCCGGCGTCAGCGGCGCGGCCCGGCAGCGGGCGCCCTGGGCGACGTTGTGGATCCAGTGGCTGCTGATGCGCTGCATCGCCGCGCGCGCCTGCCCGCCGATCACCAGCACGCGCCAGTCGAAGCCGGGCTCCGCCAGCGGCGGCACGAAGCGCTGCAGATAGGCCAGGCCATTGCAGGCCGCCGCCAGGTCCGGCAGCGGCGCGCCCGGCGCGATGCGCTGCAGGCCCTTGCCCTGCGAGCCGAACAGCGGCTTGAGCACCAGCTCGAAGCCGGCCGCGCCCTCGCGCATTGCGATGCGCTGCGCCTGCGCCTGCGACTCGGTGGCCCAGGTCGGCGGCGTGGCGATGCCGGCCGCATGCAGCAGCAGGCTGGTCATCGACTTGTCCACGCTGCGCTCGATCACGCGCGCGTCGTTGTAGACCGGCACGCCCAGCTCGCGCAGCGCATGCAGCACGCCCAGGCGCTTGGTCACCTGCTCGAAGCTGCCGCTGGCGATGCCGCGCACCAGCGCCGCATCGGGCAGCATCTTGCCGCCGAAGCCGGGGATGACGAGGCCGTGCCAGGCGGCGGTCGTGTCCACATGGCAGTCGGCCAGGTCGATGCAGCGGCCCTGGGCGCCGCGCGTGCGCAGGGCCGCCTGCAGCTGGCGGGTGTGCCAGCCGGTCTCGTCGGTGAAGATGGCGATCTTCATCATTCATCAGGCCTCGTCCAGCCACAGCGAGCGCAGCAGCGGCATCTCGAGCTTGCCGGCATGCCAGGTCCGCCCGCTGTCCAGATGGCTCACCCAGACCTCGGCCGGCGCGAACAGCGCGCCGTCGATCTTGTAGAAGTCGTAGCCGGCGGCCTTGAAGATGTCGGCGAAGGAGCGGCCGTGGTCCGGCGAGTTGCCCGAGGGCAGGCGCTGCGCCAGCGCGCGGGCCGCCGCCTCGTCGCCGCGCACCGTCAGCTGCACGCGGCCGCCGTAGAGGATCGCGTCGTTGGTGCGGCCCATCGCGATACCGGCGTCGGGGCTGGGCGCCGGCAGCGGCGCGGTGGCCACGCCCTCGACGATGTCGGCCAGCGGGAAGCCCAGCGTGTGCGCCTTGTGCAGCGCGGTCTCCAGCACGCGGGCGACGATCTGCGTGGTGCCGGCGAGGCTGGTGGTCGGCGTGAGGATCAGCGTCAGGCCTTCGGGCGCCAAGCCGCAGTCGCGCAGCAGCTTGTCAATGATCACCGGCGGCGGGAAGCGGTCCACCTCCATCACCAGGACGCCGCTGTCGCCGCGGTCTCTATAGCCCAGTTCGCCGAACAGCTCCTCCTTCGCCGCCAGCGCCCGCGCCGGCCCGGAGCCGAGCGAGAAGAACTTGCGGCCGCCGGTCTCCTCCTTGCTGGCGGCCAGGCTCCAGCCGGCGTACTGGCTGGCCAGGCAGGCCAGCACCGGCCGCGAGCTGCGCACCTCGACCCAGCTGGGCCAGCCGCTCTCGGCGCCGGCCGCATGCAGGCCCACCTCGCCCAGGCCGCCCATGCAGATCTCGGCGATCAGCAGTCCTGCTTCGACGCTGCCGCGGGCCTCGATGCCGGCATCGACGATGCAGACGCCACTGGCGTCGCTGCGCACGGCCAGGCCCAGCCGCGGCGCCTCGCCGATCAGTTGCTCGACGAGCGGCTGTGCGCCGGCATTGACGCTCAGCGAAACGGATTCTTCAGGCATGACAACTCTCCAGCGAATCAAGCAGGGCATCGCGCGCGCCGGCCAGGCGATGACGGACGAGCGCGGCGCTCGCGCCCTCGGCCGAAACGCTGCAGACCGGTTCGCCGGCGGCGAAGCGGCTGCCGGGCTGCGGCAGGTCGTGGACCCGATCTCCGGCCAGATCGCCGACCGTCACCGCCTGCCGGGCAAAGACGATCTCCAGCCCGCGCACGCGATCGGGCGCGGGCGCCGGCGGCAGTTCGCCATCCAGGCAGGCGCGCAGGTGCCAGCGCAGCGCGCCGGGGTACAGCGCCAGGCTGGCCGGTGGCCGCGCATTGACTTCAAGGACCGTGCAGGTCGATTCGGACGTGCGGATGAAGTCCAGGCTGCACAGGCCGCGCAGCCGGAAGGCCGCCGCCAGCGACTGCACGATGCCGTCGATTTCTGCCCTTGGCACCGGCGGCAACGGCACCGGACCGACGATGCCCAGGAAGCCGAAAGGCCGTGACAGCTGTTCGTTGAAGCCGAGGACGCGCGCCGCGCTGCCGTTGGCGACGAAGGTGGCGGACATCGGCAGGCCTGCCTCGATGCGCTGCTGGAAGTAGTGCCGTGGACTCGGCGCAGTCTCGCCGGCCTCGGCCACGCGGATGTGCCAGCCGCCGCAGCCGCCGCCGTCCTTCAGCAGCCAGCCGGGCCGGGGCTCGCGTGACCAGGGCGGATGCGGGATGCCGAGGCGATCCAGCGTGGCGAAGAAGACCTGCGCATCGCGCAGCTTCGCGACCTCGCCGGGCGCCGTGCCCAGCAGCGGCAGCAGCGCCGCGCCCTCGGCCAGCAGCTCGGGCTCGGCCTCGAATCCGCTGCCGGCGATCCAGCCGATCGCCCCGCCTTCGCCCAGCGCGGCCAGCAGATGCTCGCGGTCCAGCGGCCGCCAGGCCGCCACCCGCCGCGTGTCCAGGTCGCCGAACTGGTCCAGCGCCAGCGCCTCATAGCCTTCGCGCACCGCCGCCTCGGCCAGCAGCCGCGCGGACACGCTGGCGACGATCAGGCGGGGCCTGCTGCCGCTCATCCGGCCGAGCGCTCGGCCAGGTAGGCACGGGCCGTGGCGAAGGCCTCGGCAAAGCCCAGCGACAGCGCCTTCTCCGACTCGCGCATCTGCACCAGCAGGCGATGCTGGGTCTGGTACTTGACGTTGCCGATGGCCAGCGCGCCGATGCCCAGCGCCTGCGAGCCGGCGATCGGCTTGCCGTCGTCCATCACGCCGACGCCGGCCACGCCCTCTGGCGCCACCGCGTTCACGTCGGCGGCCACGCGCAGCCGCGGCGCGAAGGGCAGATCCTCGGCCGCGATGACCTGCACGCCGGCCGCCGCGCAGGCGAGGATCACATCGGCCTCGGCCAGCGAGGCCCGCACCAGCTCGCGGTTCTTGCCCGAGACGCCGTGCAGCGTGACGCCGAAGCGCTCGGCGGTTTCGTGGGCCGCCTCCTCCGCCGTGTCCACGCCGCTGCGGCTGGACAGGCTCACCTGCGCCCCGGCCTGGGCCGCCAGCACGCCGGCGATGCGGCCCACCGGCCCGAGGCCGCCCATCACCAGCACCTTCAGGCCCGTGAGTCCACTGCCCTGTTTCTGCAGTGCCGATTCCACGCAGGCCACCATCGCCGCGGCGGTCGTGTAGGCGCCGCTGGGGTCGGCCATGCGCGAGACGACGAAGGGCTTGAACATCGCGTCGCCGGCGGCCTTCAGCATGTCGGCCGCCAGCAGCGCGTCGCGGCCGCCGATGAACAGCCCCGTGCGGGTCACGCCCTTGGGGCCGCGCGAGAAGATCGCGTCCTGCGTCAGCGCGGTGATGTTCCTCAGGTCCACCTCGCAGTAGGGCGCCAGCACCTGGTAGCCGGCGTCGGCGGCCATGTTGACGTCGAAGGGGCTCATCTGGCGGCCCGGGGTGAACATGTGGAGGATGTAGGGACGGTCCATGGTCATTGGGGGATCGGGAAAGAAGATTCTTCAGGCGGCCGAGGCCAGGCGAGTGGAGTCGGCGATGCGGGCGCCGCGGTTGAGGCCGCGCACGACGCGCACGCTCAGGCCCGGCGGCAGCCGGCCGGCCAGGCCCTGGGCCAGCGCCTCGGCCAGGCCCGGGGTCGGCACGATGGCAAAGCCGGTCGGGCCCCAGGAGCTCTGGCCGATGGCCGCATCGGCCTCGCCCAGCCACTGCATCGCCTGCTCGACGGCAGGGCTGGTGTACGCGCTGCCGCCCTGGGCCGGCGCGAAGTGATCGCCCAGCAGCTGCTGGATGCGGTTGACGCCGGCGGCGAAGGCCTCGAACTCGCCGCTGGCCGCGCCGGGCAGCACCCGCATCAGCACCTGGTGGCAGATGTCGGCCGAGAGGCTCTCCGGGAAGGGCGGCAGCGCGGCGATGGCCGCCTTCTCCTGCGCGCCGGAGAGGCCGCGCACCCGCGCGTCCTGCACCACCAGCACGCGCCAGGCTTCCGGGAAGGCGATGCGCGAGAGCAGCGGCGCGGGCCGCCCGTCGGCGCCCGGGCCGCCGTCGACCAGCAGGCCGCCCTGGTCGAAACCGGCGATGCCGATGCCCGAGCGCAGCCCCCGCGCCAGCCAGTGCGCCAGCGTCAGGCTGGACAGCTCCAGCCTGTGGAAGCGCGCGAAGGCATGGCCCAGCGCCAGCGCCAGCTGCGTGCCCGAGCCGAAGCCGGCATGGGGCGGCAGGACCCGTTTCAACTCGATGCGCAGCGGCGCCAGGCAGCCGGTGTGCTCGCGCAGCTGCGCCAGGTAGCGGGCGGCGCGCGGCAGCTCGGACTCGGCGGTGGCGTCGGCCGCGAGCCACTCGTCCTCGGACGGCGCCGCGGCCAGCTCGATCTCGGTCTCGATGCCGTCGATCACCAGCCCGAGGCTGCCGAAGCGCCGCCCCAGCGTGCCGGCTGGATCGAGAAAACCCAGGTGCAGCCGGGCCGGGGCGTGCAGGCTGATCAGGCGGTGCTGTTGCTGTGTCCTCATGCCCGGTTCAAAGCAAGGCGCGTTCCGGCCGCCGGGCGACGCGTCTGTCACGCGGCAGGGACAGAGTGTTCAGTCAGTCAGTCGTATTTCAGGTACTTGAAACGCGGGTCGTCCGGCGTGCCTTCCAGCGGCGAGCCCTCGCCGGGCCGCCAGGCGACGACCTCCTCGATCTTCGCGGCCAGCGCGAAGTCCTTGTCGGTGATGCCCTTGGCCGCGTGGTTCATCAGCTTCACGGTGACGAAGGCATAGGACACGTTCAGGTCCGGATGGTGCCAGGCGGCCTCGGCCAGGTGGCCCACCGTGTTGACGACCATCAGCGTGGCCTTCCAGCCGGTGGTCTTGTACTTGCGGCGGATCCAGCCGTCCTCGAAGTACCA
Organism: Pelomonas sp. KK5; assembly: GCF_001984095.1. GTDB lineage: Bacteria > Pseudomonadota > Gammaproteobacteria > Burkholderiales > Burkholderiaceae_C > KK5. The sequence continues at coordinate 1,016 of NZ_LYVQ01000058.1, read as the reverse complement.
GTGCGGCAGCTCGTCCTTCAGCCGCGCCTCGACCTCCTCGGCCGTGTAGACCTCGTCGGCCGACGTCTTCCTGCGCCATTGCGTCATGTCCGTCTCCTCGGTGAGACGCCATTCTTCTGCTGCTCGCCCGCGCAAGCAAGGGACGCCCCGGTACGCGATCCGGGCCCGGCCGGATGCACAGCCCTGCCCGGCTCAGGGCCGAGGCATCCGCGCGAAGGCGCCTGCCGTATTGGCAGGCACCACATCCCACGGAGACTTCCCATGTCGCAAGGACAACAACATGCCCTCGTGATCGGCGCCAGCCTGGCCGGCCTGCTCGCCGCCCGCGTGCTGAGCCAGCACTACGCCCGGGTCACCCTGCTGGAACGCGATGCGCTGGACGAGCTGCCGCCCGAGGCCCCGCGCAAGGGCGTGCCCCAGGGCCGCCATGCGCACGGCCTGCTGGCCCAGGGGCGGGTGGTGCTGGAGCGCTACTTCCCGGGCCTGACCGAGGCCGTCGTGGCCCGCGGCGGCCTGGTCGGCGACGTGATGAACGAGGTCAACTGGTACGGCCACGGCACGCAACTGGCGCAGCGCCCGAGCCCGCTGGTCGGCCTGCTGACGAACCGGCCGCTGCTGGAGGCCTGCGTGCGCGAGCGCCTGCTCGCCAGGCCCGGCATCGAGCTGATGCAGGGCAGCGCGGCGGAGCGGCTGCTGTTCGAGGATGGACGCGTGACCGGCTTGGCCTGCCGCGATCCGCAAGGCATCGAGCAGGTGCTGAAGGCGGACCTCGTCGTGGACTGCAGCGGCCGCGGCTCGCATGGCCCGCAATGGCTGCAGGCGCTGGGCTGGCCGCGGGTGCAGGAGGAGCGGGTGGAGGTCGGCATCGGCTACACGACCCGGTTGTACCGGCGCCGCCCGGGCGATCTTGCCGGCAAGCTGGCCGTGGTCGTGGCCGGCGATGCGCCGAACTGGCGCAACGGGGCGATGCTGTACCACGGGCCGGAGCGCTGGATCGTCAGCGTCGGCGGCTACTT
>NZ_LYVQ01000057.1 GCF_001984095.1 Pelomonas sp. KK5 | reverse complement strand
TTTCTCGTCGCCCACAGCGTCTGGTTCATCCGCCGCGCCCCGCCGATGGCCGGCGTGCTGGCCCCGCATTCGAGATTGAATGCCTGGTACGAGCGCGTGGCCGCCTTCGGCCACGGCCAGCGCCACGAGATGAGCGCGGACGAGGCGCTCGGCCTGGCCGCCGCTTCCACGCCGCAGGCCTGCGAGATCGAGCCGGGCCTGGGCTTCGCCGCCGGCGAGCCGGTCACCGTCACCCCGCTGGACTACGCCTGCGACCCGGTCGCCGGCGAACTGGTCGGGCTCACCGGCCGCCGCGTCACGCTGCGCCGCCAGGACCCGCGCGCCGGCACCGTCCACGTCCACTTCCCCCGCATCGCCTTCGCCATCAAGAAAACGCAGGAGACATCCACATGAAGCAGTTCGAGGGCCGCACGGCCGTGATCACCGGCGCCGGCTCGGGCTTCGGCCTCGAGGTGGCGCGCATCGCCGCGGCGCGCGGCATGAACCTCGTGCTGTGCGACGTGCAGGCCGACGCGCTGGAGAAGGCGGCGGCGGAGCTCGAGGGCCGGGTGCAGGTCATGGCCCGCCGCGTCGACGTGGCCAAGGCGGCCGAGATGGAGGCGCTGGCGGCAGACGTCAAGCTGCGCTTCGGCGCCCCGCATTTCGTCTTCAACAACGCGGGTGTCGGCTCCGGCGGCCTGATCTGGGAGAACTCGCTGGCCGACTGGGAGTGGGTGCTGGGCGTCAACCTGATGGGCGTGGTGCACGGTGTGCGCCTGTTCACGCCGATGATGCTGGAAGCCGCCAGGAACGACCCCGCGTACGAGGGCCACGTCGTCAACACCGCCTCGATGGCCGGCATGCTCAACGCGCCGAACATGGGCGTGTACAACGTCTCCAAGCATGCGGTCGTCTCGCTCAGCGAGACCCTGCATCAAGACCTGGCCCTCGTCACCGACCAGATCCACTGCTCGGTGCTGTGCCCCTACTTCGTGCCGACCGGCATCACCGCCAGCGACCGCAACCGCCCCGCCGAACTGGCGGCGGACAAGCCCACCCAGAGCCAGCTGATCGGCCGGGCGATGAGCGACAAGGCGGTCTCGTCGGGCAAGCTGAGCGCCGCCGACGTGGCGCAGATGGTCTTCGCCGGCATCGACGGGCAGCGCTTCTACGTCTTCAGCCACCCGCACGCGCTGGCCGGCGTGCAGACCCGCTTCGAGGACGTGATGGCCCTGCGCAACCCCAGCTCGCCCTTTGCCGCCAAACCGGAGATCGGCGAGAAGCTGAAGGCGGCACTGAGGGAAATGCCGGTCAAGTAACGAGTTAGGTAAGCGTCAGTTTCGCCGACAATGGCGGGATGGCGCGTGCCCGTTTCCTTGCTCTCCTGTTCTGCCTGACCGGCCTGCTGCTCGCGCTGCCGCTGCGTGCGCAGGACGGCATCGAACTGAGCGCCGAGGAGAAGGCCTGGATCGCCGCCCACCCGCTGGTGCGCGTGGCCACCTCGCGCAGCTACGGCCCCTTCACCTTCGTGGACGAGAGCGGCGCGGTGCGCGGGCTCTCGGTGGACTACATCGAGCGGCTCAGGCGCCTCACCGGCCTGCATATCGAACTGGCCCCGCCGGCGCCCTTCGCCGAATCGATGCAGGCGCTCAAGGACGGGCGGGTGGACCTGATCATGTCGGTCCGCGACACGGCCGAGCGGCGCGAGTTCCTGTCCTTCACACGGCCCTACATCACGGTGCCGGCGGTGCTGCTGCGCCGCCGCGAGGACGGCGTGCGCACCGCGCCCGCGGCGGGCGACCTGCAGCCGGGCGAGAAGGTCTCGGTGAGCCAGGGCTATGCGGTCCAGCCCTTCCTGGCCGACCGCTTCCCGGACAACCCCCGCACGATCGAGGCCGATGACCGCAGCCTGCTGCGCCGCCTGGCCGGCGGCGAGATCAGCGCCGGCGTGATGGACATGGCCGGCGCCACCTACCTGATGCGCACCGAGGGCATCGGCAATGTCCGCGTGGTCGGCGACATCGGCTTCGCCTACGACCTGGCCATCGGCTACCGGCGTGACTGGCCGCTGCTGGGTCGCATCCTGCAGAAGGGGCTGGACCAGATCGACGCCGACGAGCGCCAGGCCATCGCCGACCGCTGGATCCCGCTGGACCATGGCGGCGGCGCCTTCTCGCGCCGCGCGGTGATCGGCGGCAGCGTGGTGCTGGCGTTGGGCCTGCTGGGCCTGCTGGCGATGGCGGGCTGGAACCGCACGCTGCGGCGCGAGGTGGTGGCCCGCACCGAGCAGCTGCAGCACGAGCTGGCCGAGCGCCGCCGTCTGCAGGACGCTGACCATGCCCGCGCGATGGCCGAGCTGGCCAACCGCTCCAAGGCCGAGTTCATGTCCCAGGCGAGCCACGAGCTGCGCACGCCGCTGAACGCGGTGCTGGGCTTCGCGCAGCTGCTGGCCGTGGACGGCGAGCGCCCGCTGGACGAGACGCAGCGCCAGCGCGTGGCCCGCATCGAGGAGGCGGCCCGCCACCTGCTGCTGCTGATCGAGGACATGATGAGCTTCTCGCGGCTGGAGTCGGGCACCCTGGTGGTGGAGGCCAAGCCGATCGACGCGATCCCGCTGCTGCGCCGCTGCGTGGAGCTGGCGATGCCGGCGGCGGCGGATGCCGGACTCACGCTGGTTTTCGAGCCGCCGCCGAACCTGCCGCTGGTGCTGGCCGACCCGCTGCGGCTGGAGCAGGTGATGCACAACCTGGTGTCCAACGCGATCAAGTACAACCGGGCCGGTGGCTGGGTGCGCGTGCGCGCCTGGACCCGCGGGCCGGAGGAGTTCTGCATCGAGGTGGCGGACAGCGGCATGGGCCTCTCGATCGAGCAGCAGGCCCAGCTGTTCCAGCCCTTCAACCGCCTGGGCCGCAGCGCGCTGGAGGGCACCGGCATCGGCCTGGTGATCTGCAAGCAGCTGATGGAGCGCATGGGCGGACGCATCGGCGTCAGCAGCGAGGCGGGGCAGGGCAGCCGCTTCACGCTGGAGCTGCGGGTGGCTCCGGCTACTGGCGCTACTCCTTGACCGAGCCGGTCAGGCCGCTGACGTAGTAGTCCACGAAGAACGAATAGATGAGGGCCACCGGCAGCGAGCCGAGCAGGGCGCCGGCCATCAGCGGGCCCCACTGGTAGACGTCGCCCTGCACGAGTTCGGTCACCACGCCGACCGGCACCGTCTTCACCTCCGAGCTGGAGATGAAGGTCAGCGCGTAGATGAACTCGTTCCACGACAGCGTGAAGGCGAAGATGCCGGCCGAGATCAGCCCCGGCACCGCCAGCGGCAGCACGATCCTGACGAGGATCTGCCAGCGGCTGGCGCCGTCGATCAGCGCGCATTCCTCCAGCTCCACCGGGATCGAGCGGAAGTAGCCCATCAGCAGCCAGGTGCAGAAGGGGATCAAAAAGGTCGGGTAGGTGAGGATCAGCGCCCAGCGGGTGTCGATCAGGCCCAGCTTGAAGACCACGCTGGCCAGCGGGATGAAGAGGATGGACGGCGGCACGAGATACGCGCCGAAGATCGCCAGGCCCATGTGGCGCGCGCCGCGGAAGCGCAGCCGCTCGATCGCATAGGCGGCGAAGACCGAGGCCGCCAGCGAGACGAAGGTGGCCACCGCCGACACCAGCAGCGTGTTCCACAGCCACTGCGGGTACTCGGTCTCCAGCAGCAGCTTCCTGAAATGCGCCAGCGTGGGCTTGATCACCCAGAACGGATTGCCGTCGCGCGCCAGCAGCTCCGCCTCGGGCTTCACCGCAGTGATCGCCATCCAGTAGAAGGGGAACAGCAGCACGATCACGAAGGCCAGCAGCGGCAGGTAGACGGTGATGAGCTTGCGGCCGCGACCGTCCAGGTAGGCCATGCCGATGCTCTCGTTGCGTGCGGCCATTCAGTCGCCTCCGCCCTGCTGCCACTTGCGGCGCTGCAGGCCGAAGTAGGAGAACATCACGCAGGCCAGCAGGAAGGGCAGCATCGCCAGTGCGATGGCGGCGCCTTCGCCCAGGGCACCGCCGGGGATGGCGCGCTGGAAGGACAGCGTGGCCATCAGCTGCGTGGCGTTCAGCGGGCCGCCGCGGGTGATGACGTAGATCAGCTGGAAGTCGGTGAAGGTGAACAGCACCGAGAAGGTCATCACCACCGCGATGATCGGCGTCAGCAGCGGCAGCGTGACGTGGCGGAACTGCTGCCAGCGGGTGGCGCCGTCGATGGCCGAGGCCTCGTAGTAGGACGGCGAGATCGTCTGCAGCCCGGCCAGCAGCGTGATCGCGACGAAGGGCACGCCGCGCCACACGTTGGCGATGATCACGGCGATGCGGGCATTCCACGGCGAGCCGAGGAAGTCGATATAGCGCTCGATCAGGCCCAGCTTCACCAGCGCCCAGCTGACGATCGAGAACTGCGCGTCGTAGATCCACCAGAAGGCCAGCGCCGATAGCGCCGTGGGCACGATGTAGGGCAGCAGCACGATGGCGCGGAAGAAGGTCTTCAACCGGATGTTGCGGTTCAGCAGCAGCGCCAGCCACAGGCCCAGCCCGAACTTGAAGACGCTGGCGACGACCGTGTAGACCAGCGTGTTGAACAGCGCCAGCCGCGTGACCTCGTCGCCCCACAGGAACTCGTAGTTCTCCAGCCCGACCCACACGCCGGGCCGGCCCACCTTGGCATCGGTGAAGCCGAGCCAGGTGCCCAGGCCCAGCGGGTAGCTGAGGAAGACCAGCAGCAGCAGCGCTGCCGGCGCGAGGAACAGCAGGCCGAGGGCGTTGCGCGAGTTGCCGAGTGTCGTCTTCACACCTTGTAGTAGCGCTCGGCGCGCTTCTGGGCGCGCTCGGCGGCTTCCTTGGGTGTCTTTGAGCCACTGGCGGCCTCGGCCACCATATTGGCGATGATGAAGTCCGCCGCAGCGCCGGCCGAGGCATAGCCGAGCCGGCCCTCGTACCCGGCCGGCCGCAGGTTCTTCAGCGAGTCGCGGTAGGGCAGGTGCTTCGGGTCGATCGTCCACACCGGGTTCGCCTCGTAGGCCTTCAGCGGCTGCGCGACGTAGCCGCCGGCGCCCATCAGCCAGGCGTCGTACTGCTCCTTCTCCATCATGAAGCGCAGGAACTCCTTGGCCGCGTTCGGGTACTTGGTGTACTTCATCACCATCTGGTTGAAGAACAGGTGCGACTCGGTCGGCACGCCCACCGGCCCCACGGGGAACACCGAGTGGTTGATGTCCGCCGCGATCTCCTTGATCTTCGGGTCGGCCGAGTTCTTGGCCGCGTAGTAGATCGAGATGCCGTTGTTGGTCAGCGAGATCTGGCCGTCCAGGAAGGCCTTGTTGTTGTTCGGGTCCAGCCAGGACAGCGTGCCGGGGATGAAGGTGGCGTAGAGCTCCTTCGCGTACTCCAGCGCGCGCAAAGTCTCGGGGCTGTCGATGACGACCTTGTTCGTCTTGTCCACCAGCTTGCCGCCGAAGGCCCAGATGAGCCAGTTGCACCAGGTGCTGTCGCCGGTGGCGTTGCCCAGCGCCATGCCGGGCGGCGTGCCCTTGTCCTTCAGTGCGCGGCAGAGCTTGAGGAAGCCGTCGGTGTCCTTCGGAATGCCGTCGAAGCCGGCTGCCTTGACGTGGCTTTCGCGGTAGACGAGCAGCGAACCGGTGGCGCCCAGCGGCAGGCCCAGCCACTTCTTGCCGTCCGGCCGCATGAAGGCCTGGCCGGCCGGGTACCAGCCGCCGTACTTCTTGCCGAGGTATTCGGCCAGGTCGGTGACGTCCAGCAGCTTGTCCGGATACAGGTTGGCGTCGTCGTTGGTGGACAGGATGATGTCCGGCCCGGCGCCGGTATTGGCCGCCACCGCGGCCTTGGGCCGCACGTCCTCCCAGCCCTCGTTGTCCACCCGCACCTCGACGCCGGTGGCGTCGATGAACTTCTTGACGTTGACCATGTAGGCGTCGATGTCGCCCTGCACGAAGCGGCTCCAGCGCAGCACGCGCAGCTTGGCGCCCTTCTCGGGTTTGAAGCTCATCGTCTGCGCCTGCGCAAAGGGCGCACCACCAATCAGGCCTGCGGCGGCCATGCCCTTCAGGATCGTTCTGCGGTCGCTCATGGCGTGTCTCCTGCTGTCGTTGTGATGGGACTCAGGCGATCGAAAGGCGCCGGCCGGTGCCGGCGTCGAACAGATGGGCGCGCTGCAGGTCGGGCTGCAGGTGGATGGTCGTGCCGGGCGCGAACTCGTGGCGCTCGCGGAACACCGCGCAGAGTTCGGTGCCCTGGTGGTGGCGGCAGGCGACGAAGGTGTCCATGCCGGTGGGCTCCAGCACCGCGACGCGCGCCGCGATGCCGCCGCTGCCCACCAGGCTCAGGTGCTCGGGCCGCGTGCCGTAGACGACCGGCTGGCCGTCGCTGCCACCGGCGCCCAGCGGCGCATCGAGTTGCGTGCCGTCGGCCAGTTCCACCCGCGCCGCGCCGCCCGCATGCCGCAGCGTGCCGGGCAGGAAGTTCATCGCCGGCGAGCCGATGAAGCCGGCCACGAACTGGTTGGCAGGCTGGTCGTAGAGCGCCAGCGGCCGGCCCGCCTGCTCGACCCGGCCGTCGCGCATCACGACGATGCGGTCGCCCATCGTCATCGCCTCGATCTGGTCGTGGGTCACGTAGACGGAGGTGGTGGCCAGGCGCTGGTGCAACTCCTTGATCTCGCTGCGCATCGCCACGCGCAGCTTGGCGTCCAGGTTGGACAGCGGCTCGTCGAACAGGAAGACCTGCGGGTCGCGCACGATCGCCCGGCCCATCGCCACCCGCTGGCGCTGGCCGCCGGAGAGCTGGCGCGGGTAGCGCTCCAGCAGCGCGTCGAGCGCGAGGATCTCGGCCGCGCGGGCCACCTTGGCGTCAACCTCGGCGCGCGGCAGCTTGGCCAGCATCAGCGCGAAGGCCATGTTGTCGCGCACCGTCATGTGCGGGTAGAGCGCGTAGTTCTGGAACACCATCGCGATGTCCCGTTCCTTCGGCGGCAGATCGTTGACGACGCGCTCGCCGATGCGGATCTCGCCGCCGTCGATCTGCTCCAGGCCGGCGATCATGCGCAGCAGCGTGGACTTGCCGCAGCCCGAGGGGCCGACCAGCACGGTGAAGGAGCCGGCCGGGATGTCCACGTCCACGCCGTGCAGGACCGGCGTCGTGCCGAAGCTCTTGCGCACCTGCCGGATCGTGACGCTGGCCATGGCGGCAGTATCGTTGGCCCGTCCCGGCCCGCTATCAGGGCAAGGCCCTACACTCCTGCCCCCACCAGCAGTCCCTCCTGTGCCATGACGAACACCCCATCACCCCGCAGCGTCGCCATCGTCGGCGGCGGACCCGCCGGCCTGATGGCGGCCGAAGCGCTGGCCGGGCAGGGCATCGCGGTGGATGTCTACGACGCGATGGCCTCGGTGGGCCGCAAGTTCCTGCTGGCCGGCAAGGGCGGGCTGAACCTCACCCACTCGGAGCCCTTCGAGCCCTTCCTGTCCCGCTTCGGCACGCGGGCGCCGCAGATCGAGCCGCTGCTGCGCGGCCTCGACGGGCCGGCCGTGCGCGAGTGGGCGGCGGGCCTCGGCATCGAGACCTTCGTCGGCACCTCGGGCCGCGTGTTTCCGAAGGACATGAAGGCGGCCCCGCTGCTGCGCGCCTGGCTGCACCGGCTGCGCGAGGCGGGCGTGCGCTTTCACATGCGCTCGCGCTGGGTCGGCTGGGATGAGGAGGGCGCGCTGCGTTTCGCCCGGCCAGGCGGTGAAGTGCTAACGGTCAAGCCCGACGCCACCGTGCTGGCGCTGGGCGGCGCCTCCTGGCCGCAGCTGGGCTCCAACGGCGCCTGGGTGGACCTGCTGCGCCAGCGCGGCGTCGAGGACGACGGCATCGCCCCGCTGCTGCCGGCCAACTGCGGCTTCGACCGCGCCACGCCCTGGAGCCCGCTGTTCGCCGAGCGCTTCGCCGGCCAGCCGGTGAAGCCGGTGGCGCTCAGCGGCCCCGGCTTCGTCAAGCGCCGCGGCGAGTTCGTCATCACCGCCACGGGCATCGAGGGCTCGCTGGTCTATGCCGCCAGCGCCGCCATCCGGGACGAGATCGCCGCGCACGGCTCGGCCACCATCGAGCTGGACCTGCTGCCCGACCGCGACGCCGCCTTCGTCGCCGCCGAGGTGGCGCGGCCGCGCGGTTCCCGCTCGCTGTCCACCCATCTGAAGAGCCGCCTCGGCATCGAGGGGCTGAAGGCCGGCCTGCTGCACGAGGCGCTGAGCAAGGACGAGTACCACGATCCGCAGCGCCTGGCCGCCGCGCTGAAGGCGCTGCCGATCACGCTCGCGGCCGCCCGCCCGGTGGCCGAGGCGATCAGCACCGCCGGCGGCGTGCGCTTCGAGGCGCTCGACGAGCGCCTCATGCTGAAGCAACTGCCCGGCGTCTTCTGCGCCGGCGAGATGCTCGACTGGGAAGCCCCCACCGGCGGCTACCTGCTCACCGCCAGCCTGGCCAGCGGCCGCGCGGCCGGGGTGGGAGTCCGGGAATTCCTTGCCAGTTGAAACCCTGATTGGCTGGGCAAACACTAGCCGAAGCCCCGCTTAGCCATCGTTATATTTCCTCCAGACCCCGGTTTTCCCTACCGTGGACATAACAAGTTATCTGGAGTGAGACGCTCGCATGGGAATCAAGACGGTGTTGGCCGTGGCTGCGGCATTGGCGCTGGCCGCCGGCTGCTCGAAGCAGGAGGCGGCCCCGGCATCCGCCGAGGGCGGCATCGCCGGTGACCTGAAGGTCGACGGCGAACTGCAGAAGAAGATCCAGGAAGCGCTGCTCGACGCCAAGCCCGGCTCGGTGGTGGAGATCCCGGCCGGCCGCTACCACTTCGACCGCGGGCTCTCGCTGCGCGCCAACGGCGTCACCCTCCGCGGCGCCGGCAAGGACAAGACCATCGTCTCGTTCAAGGACCAGCTCTCCGGCCCCGAAGGCCTGATCGTCTACGCCAGCGACTTCACGCTGGAAGGCTTGACCATCGAGGACAGCAAGGGCGACGGCGTCAAGATCAACGACGGCGAGAACATCACCGTGCGCAACGTGCGCGTGCGCTGGACCGGCGGCCCCAAGACCAGCAACGGCCCTTACGGCATCTATCCGGTCAAGACGAAGAACGTGCTGATCGAGGACTCCGAGGCCTGGGGCGCGGCCGACGCCGGCATCTATGTGGGCCAGAGCCGCGACGTGATCGTGCGCCGCTGCCATGCCGAGCAGAACGTGGCCGGCATCGAGATCGAGAACACGATCAATGCGGACGTGTACGAGAACGTGGCCACCGGCAACACCGGCGGCATCCTCGTGTTCAACATGCCCAACCTGACCCAGCACGGCTACGGCACGCGGGTCTACAAGAACAAGGCGGTCAAGAACAACCTCGGCAACTTCGGCGCCAAGGGCACGGCGGTGGCCAGCGTGCCGGCGGGGTCGGGTGTTGTCATCAACAGCAACTCCAAGGTCGAGATCTTCGACAACGACATCGCCGACAACCAGACGGCCAACATCATCGTGTCGAGCTACTACTCGACCGGCTACTTCACCCAGGGCGGCACCGAGCCGGATTACGACCCGTACCCGCGCGCCATCTATGTGCTGGACAACCGCTTCAGCGGCGGTGGCGACTCGCCTGACGGCCTGGACCTGAAGACGCTGAAGACGATGATGTTCGGCATCAACGGCCGCTTCCCCGACGTGCTGTGGGACGGCTACGTGGACGAGAAGCGCGCCGGCGTCGCCGAGGAGCGCATCTGTGTGAAGAACGGCAAGACCGAGGTCCTCAACGCCGACGGCCCGAACAAGTACAAGTCGCCCAAGGTCGACACCCAGACGCACGACTGCGAACTGCCGCGGCTCCCGGCCGTCGAACTGAAGGGCCGCAGCGCCTGATTTCCGAGACAAGATCCCGATGTACAACGTAGTCACCCTCTGGCGCGCCGCTGGCGCGCTGGTGCTCGGCGCCGCCCTGGCCGCCTCGCTCACCGCCTGCAAGAACACCAACGCCCCCGCGGCCTTCATCCCCGAGGGCCAGCCCGCCAGGCTCAGCGACTGGCACCAGTTCAGGACCGGCGCGCTGCGCGTGGAGCTCAACGAGGGCGTGCAGCCCTACGAGCTCAACACCCCGCTGTTCAGCGACTACGCGCACAAGCTGCGCACGATCTGGATGCCGGCCGGCACGCCACCGGGCAAGTACGCGCCGGAGGCTGCTTTCGAGCTGCCGGTCGGCACGGTGATCACCAAGACCTTCTACTACCCGAAGGCGGACGGCGCGCTGCTGCAGACCGCAACGAGCAGCAGCAACGCCGACCTGCTGGACGGCCGCACGCTGGACCTGTCCCGCGTGCGCCTGATCGAGACCCGCGTGCTGGTGCATCGCACGGAAGGCTGGGTCGCGCTGCCCTATGTGTGGAACGCCGAGCAGACCGAGGCCGTGCTGTCCCGCACCGGCGACGAGGCCGCGCTGACGCTGAAGGACGAGAAGAGCGGCGCCAGCCACTCGTTCACCTACGTGGTGCCCAACACCAACCAGTGCGCCAGCTGCCATGTGGCGAAGATCAAGGGCAAGGAACTGCAGCCGATCGGCCTGAAGGCGCGCCACCTGAACCGGCCCTTCACCTATGCCGGCGGCGCCACCGAGAACCAGCTGGAGCACCTGGTGAAGGCCGGCTTCCTGACGGGCCTGCCCGCCGAGGCCGCCACGATCCCGAAGAACGCCGACTGGCGCGACCCGGCCCTGCCGCTGGAGGCGCGCGCCCGCGCGTATCTGGACATCAACTGCGCCCACTGCCACAACCCGGTCGGCGCGGCCAACAACACCGGGCTGAACCTCGAGCCCTTCCTGCCGCCCAACCGCGTGCTGGGCCTGTGCAAGCCGCCGGTGGCCGCGGGCAAGGGCACCGGCGACCGCGGCTTCGGCATCGTGCCGGGCCAGCCGGACGCGTCGATCATGCCCTTCCGCCTCTCGTCCACCGAGGGCGGGATCATGATGCCCGAGCTGGGCCGCAGCACCGTCCACGAGGAAGGCCTGAAGCTGATCCGCGACTGGATCAAGGCCATGCCGGGGCAGTGCGTGCCGACGGACAAGACCTGACCCCGAACAACAGCAAGCAAAACCAGCAAAGAGGAGCAAGCGCGCATGAAAGCAAGCCAGACCCTGATCGCCATGGCCGCCGCGGCCGCCCTGGCGCCCGCCTTCGCGCAGGATGCAGCCAAGAGCGGCGATGCGCCGGTGCAGAACCTCGGCGTCGTGCAGGTCACCGGCCAGAGCCGGCTGCAGCAGCTGCAGGAGGTGCCGATCACGATGAGCGTGCTGGGCGCGGACACGATCAAGGCGGTGGGCGCCACCAGCATGGCCGGGCTCGACGGCCTGGTGCCGGGCCTCAGCGTGGAGGCCTCGCAGCCGACCCAGCCCGAGTACAAGATGCGCGGCCTCGGGAGCGGCGACTTCGGCATCGGCACCGACGCGCCGGTGGGCATCTACCTGAACGGCGTCTATGCCGGCAAGACCGGCGGCGCGCTGCTGAACTTCAACGACGTCAAGCGGGTGGAGGTGCTCAAGGGCCCGCAGGGCACGCTGTTCGGCCGCAATGCCGCCGGTGGCGCGATCTCCATCATCAGCAACGAGCCGGGCCGCCAGAGCGAGACCAGCGTGCTGCTGCGCCTGGGCAACCAGGGCCAGCACCATGCCGAGGTGCTGGGCAACGCGGCGATCAACGACAGCACCGCCTTCCGCTTCTCCGCCGTGCGCGAGCACAAGGACGGCTGGCAGACCAACCTCTACGACGGCAGCAAGTGGGGCGGCGACGACGGCTGGGGCACCCGCGCCGCGCTCAAGTGGACCGGCGGCGACACGACGGCGCTGCTGACCTGGGAGCACGAGCAGCTGAGCCAGAAGCCGCGCGCCATCATCGCGCTGCCCTCGGACACCAAGCTCGCCACCAACCCCTTCCCGGAAGACCCGAGCACCTGGCTCAACCCGATCCGCAAGACCTTCACCAACAACTACCCCGATGCGAAGGAAGCGCGCAAGTTCGATGGCGTCACGCTGCGGCTGACCCACGACCTCGATTTCGCCACCTTCACCAGCACGACCGCCTACCGCGGCTTCACCGCCCAGAACGTGCAGGACAACGACGGCAACGGCGTGTTCCTGACCTCGCTGTCCACCGGCAACTTCGAGAAGAACCGCAGCTGGCAGCAGGAGTTCCGCCTCAACGGCAGCAGCGACAAGCTTGACTGGGTGGCCGGCGTCAGCGCCTTCCACGAGAACGCGAAGCAGCAGACCGCGCTGTACTCCAACACCGCCACCGTCGACCTGGTCACCGGCAACGCCAGCGGCGGGCTGCTGACGCCCTTCGGCATCACCAACCAGTTGGCGGCGCTGGGCGGCATCCCGGCGATCAATGTCTCGGGCCTGCCCTGGACCGAGTCCATGTACAACACCGGCGTCAACAAGGCGGTGGCGGCCTATGGCGACGTGATCTGGAAGCTGACGAAGGACACCAACCTCACCGGCGGCGTGCGCTTCACCCACGACAGCAAGAGCTTCACCTGGTACAACCCGACGCGCGTGGCGCCCGAGCTGGACGCGGTGCTGGGCGCGCTGGGTCGCTTCGGCTTCTTCACCGGCGTCAACAGCGACGCCACGATGACGGCCGTGGCCGCGCAGCTGGGCATGTCGCTGGCGCAGCTGAAGGGCACGCTGGTGGCCGCGGGCCTGTCGCCCAACCTCGGCGACGACCTCTACGCGCTGATGACCAGCAACATCAACTTCAACAGCCCGCAGGCCACGAACTCCGTGGTGCGCAGCAGCGCCTCGTGGAACAACACCAGCCCGCGCCTGGTGATCGACCACAAGCTGAACAAGGACACGATGCTGTTCGCTTCGGTGACGCGCGGCTACCAGGCCGGCGGCTTCAACGCGATCTACAAGGAAGGCGTCAGCACCTTCAGCCCCGAGACCATCACCAACTACGAGATGGGCATCAAGGGCAGCATCCAGGACGCGGGCCTGTTCTACACCGCCTCGCTGTTCCACTACGACTTCAACAACCTGCAATCGATCGGCACCAGCAAGAGCTCCTCGGGCATCCTGACCTATGTCGTCAACGTGTCCGACCAGAAGGCCAACGGCGCCGACCTGGAAGGCTACTGGCAGATCAACCCGAACTGGCGCCTGTCCGGCGCCACCGAGCTGATCAACCAGACCTACAAGCACTACGCCTATGCCAAGGACGCGGCCACGACGATCACCATGGACGGCCAGCCGGTCGGCACGCCGCGCGTCTCGGCCACGCTGGGCGTGAACGCCCGCTACGGCATGCTGGGCGGCGAGGGCAGCGCCACGCTGAACTGGGCCTACTCCGGCGCGGCCCGCTGCAACGCCGAGACCAGCGACAAGTACACCTGCGGCAGCGTCCCGGCCTTCCGCGTCGGCAGCCCGACCCAGCGCTTCGACCTGCGCGTGGGTTGGGATGCACCGCAGAAGAAGTGGGGCGTGGCCGCGGTGATCAACAACCTGACCGACAAGCAGTACGTGGCCTACGTCAGCCCGCTGGGTTCGGCCGTCGGCTCGCGCACCGCCAACGTGACGGCGCCGCGCTCGGTGGCGATCGAGTTCAGTGCGAAGATGTGAGCATCGCCCAGGGATAGGACAACAACAGATGAAGACGCATCAATTGGCATGGCGCAGCGGAATCGCTGCGCTGGCACTGCTGGCCTTGCAGGCTTGCTCGACGGTGTCCCGCCTTGACGCCGCGGCGCCGGGCACCAAGCTGTCGCTCAGCGGCGGCATGGCCAGCAATGCGGAGCTGCCGCAGCAACTGCCGCTGGCGTCCAAGGCGACCGGCCAGTACCTGTTCAAGGCCACAAGCGCCGGCGGGCAGACGATGTTCGGCCTGTTGCCGCTGCATGTGAACGGCGGGACCATGGCCACCAGCATCCTGCTCTTCGCGCCGGCCCTGGTGATCGGTGGCTTCCGCGACACCTATCCGTTCTACCAGTTCGATCCGGACGCCGGCTTCATCCGCTACAAGATGAAGGAGCAGGACGAGTGGCGCATGAGCAAGCCCACGCAGGCCGAGAGCGACCGCGCGCGGGTGTTCTTCGAGAAGGGCAGTTTCGCGGCGTGCGCAGGCGGCAAGGAAGGCTGCGTGGCCGAGGCTTCGCGCTAGTCCGTCTCGGGGGTGCTCATGGCCCGCAAGTTCGTCGAGATCCGCAGCTACAAGCTCAAGCCCGGCAGCGCCGACCGCTTCATCGAGGCCTTCCGCCTGGCCCTGCCGCTGGTGCGATCCAGCGGCATGGACGTGGTGGCCTTCGGCCGCTCGGACCATGAGCACGAGAGCTTCTACCTGATCCGCGCCTTCGACAGCCGCGAGCAGATGGTGGCCCAGCAGGACGCCTTCTACTCGTCGGCCGCCTGGCGCGAGGGACCGCGCGAGCCGCTGGTGGCCTGCCTGGAGGACTACCTCAACACGCTGCTGTGGATGTCGGCGGCGGCTGTCGAGGACTTGCGGGCGAGCAACGGCCTGCCGCTCTGAGGCGCGGAACCCGATCCGGCGAGAATGCCTGTCCCGGTAGATCAGGCCACACGATGAGTTTCGAGACGACAGACACCCTGGACATGTCCAGCCCGCAGGCCAAGCACGAGGCCTACGCCACGCTGCTGGCGCAGGTGAAGGCCGTGCTGCACGGCGAGCGCGACTGGCTGGCCAACCTGGCGCAGTTCTCCGCGCTGGTGTACGGCGCCGTGCCGCAGCTGAACTGGGCCGGTTTCTACATGGCCCGCGAGGGCGAGGAACTGGTGCTGGGACCGTTCCAGGGCAAGGTCGCCTGCGTGCGCATCCCGTTCAGCCGCGGCGTCTGCGGCGCCTGCGCCCGCACGCAGCAGATCCAGCGGGTCGAGGACGTGCACGCCTTCCCGGGCCACATCGCCTGCGACTCGGCCTCGCGCTCGGAGCTGGTGCTGCCGGTGGTCGTGGATGGCCGCCTGCGTGCGGTGTTCGACCTCGACAGCCCGCTGCCGGCCCGCTTCGACGAAGCGGATGCACGCGGCTTCGCCGACGCCGTGGCGGCGCTCGCCGAGGCGACCGACTGGCCATGAGCGCTTCCCCGATGCTGGCCACGCAGCGCCTCTTCTCCTACGGCACGCTGCAGCTCGAAAGCGTGCAGCTGGCCACCTTCGGCCGCCGCCTGAACGGCCAGGCGGACCAGTTGCCCGGCTACCGGCTGGAGCAGCTGGCGATCCGCGACAGCGCCGTGGTCGCCACCAGCGGCAAGACCCACCATCCGATCGCCGTGCACACCGGCAGCGCCGAGGACCGCATCGAAGGCGCGGTGCTCGAGGTGACCCCGGGCGAACTGGCCCACGCCGATGCCTACGAGGTCGAGGACTATCGCCGCGCCGAGGTGACGCTGGCCTCGGGGCTGACGGCCTGGGCCTACGTCGACGCCCGCCAGTCCTGACTGGCTTTCGCCCTCGGGCGGCGGGCAGCTTATGCTGGCCGCCTCGCAGGAGGGATAGATCATGATCGACCACACCGGCCTCGTCGTCAGCGACTTCGAGCGCAGCAAGGCCTTCTATGCCGCCGCGCTGGCGCCGATCGGCTACGCGCTGCTGGCCGAGTTCCCGGCCGCCGTCACCGGCAGCACCGACGTGGCCGGCTTCGGCGAGCCGCCCAAGCCCGACTTCTGGATCAGCCGCGGCACGCCCAACCGGCCGGCGATCCATGTGGCCTTCCGCGTCGATTCGCGCGCCAAGGTCGAGGCCTTCCACCGCGCCGCATTGGCCGCCGGCGGCGGCGACAACGGTGCGCCCGGCCTGCGCCCGCACTACCATCCGAACTACTACGGCGCCTTCGTGCTGGACCCGGACGGCCACAACGTCGAGGCGGTCTGCCACGAGGCGCCCTGAGCCAGCACGCAACGCCTGGGAGCAAGCCATGCAGCAGTGGATGAACGATGTGCCGCGCGCCACCGCCGAGGCGCAGCGCGAGTTGCGGGCCGGCGTGCCCGATCTGGCCGGCCGCTTCGGGCGCCTGAGCGAAGCGCTGAACGACGAGGTCAGCGCGATCCGTGCGGAGCAGGCGGCCGGCGGGGCGGTGCCCGAGCTGGCCTTCGCCGACGTGGCCGCCGGCACGGTGACGCCGCAGCAGCAGGCACGGATCAGGCGGCGCGGCTGCGTCGTCGTGCGGGGTGTCTTCGAGCGCGCGCAGGCCGAGGCCTGGAACGCTGAAGTAGGGCGTTACATCGACGCCGTCGGCTACCTCGACCGGATGAAGGACAAGGCCGGGCTCGACAAGTACTTCAGCGCGCTCGCCTCCAGCAGGCCGCAGATCTACAGCCTGTACTGGTCGAAGCCGCAGATGGAGGCCCGCCAGCACGCGAACCAGGCCACCACCCGTGCCTGGCTGAACCGGCTGTGGACCTTCGAGAAGAACGGCCGGCGCTTCTTCGACCCCGACCGACAGTTCAACTACGCGGACCGCATCCGCCGCCGCGAGCCCGGCGATGCCAGCCTGGGCCTGTCCCCGCACTCGGACGGCGGCTCGGTGGAGCGCTGGTGCGAGCCGAGCTTCCGCCCGCTCTATCGCGAGGTGTTCGAGGGCGACCCGCTGGCGTTCGATCCCTTCGACGCCGAGCACCGGATCGCCACGAAGGAGATCCCGTCGCCCGCCGTCTGCTCGGCCTTCCGCACCTTCCAGGGCTGGACCGCGCTGAGCCGCCAGGGCCCCGGCGACGGCACGCTGCGCCTGGTGCCGGTGGCCGCCAGCACGCCGTGGATGCTGCTGCGCGCGCTGCAGCCGGACGTGCCGGAGGGCGATCTCTGCGGCGCCCAGCCGGGCCGCGCGCTGGGCGCCTCGCCGCAGTGGCATGCGCCGCTGCTGGCGGGGCTCGTGTCGATCCCGGTGATGGAGCCGGGCGATGCGATCTTCTGGCACAGCGACGTGATCCATGCGGTCGAGGACCGGCACGGCGGGACCGGCCCCAGCAATGTGATCTACATCGGCGCCGCGCCCTGGTGCCACAAGAACGAGGCCTTTGCGCAACGCCAGGCGGCGGCCTTCCTTGAAGGGCGCAGCAGCCCGGATTTCGCGCCGGAAGACTACGAGCTGGGCTTCGCCGGCCGCGCCACCCTCGATGAGCTGAGCCCGCTGGGCCAGCAGCAGATGGGCCTGCGACCCTGGGCCTGACGCAGGATGAGGCGCGGGGTCAGGCCATTTCTCCCGGTATCAAATCTTCACGTCCTGCAGTAGGCTCCTCGCGGGGAGATCCGGATCCACAGAGACCGGACCACGAGGAGACAAATGCCATGAACGCCCTGACCCGATTGAAGATCGGCCCCCGGCTGCTGCTGGGTTTCGCTGCCGTCCTTGTGCTGGCACTGGTGCTCGGAGTCTTCTCCGTGAACCGCATCGGCAAGGTCAACGACTCGACCACCGACATGGCCACCAACTGGCTGCCGGCCATGCGCGCGCTGGGCGAGTACCAGGGCGTGATGTCCTCGATCCGCCGCGCCGAGGCGCGCTTCGTGATGTCCGGCGACCCCGAGAAGTACAACCCGCAGATCAAGCGCGTCGAAGACCTGAAGGCCAAGGCCCAGGAAGCCTGGAAGCGCTATGCCGCGACCGTCGCCACCGACGAGGAGCGCAAGTACGAGACGGCGATCCAGGCCGCGCAGGCGGACTACTTCGCCAACGTCAGCGCGCTGGTGGCGCTGAAGCACGAGGACGCCAACTTCGATGCCGCCGGCAAGGCGCAGTACGACAAGGGGCTGACGCCGTTCAATGCGGTGATGGATACGCTGTCCAAGGACGTGGAGTTCCAGACCCAGGGCGGCGACGCGGCCTACAAGGACTCGCAGGCCGCCTTCGAGCAGACGCGCTGGGCGGTGGTGACGCTGCTTGTGGTGGCGATCGCGATCGGCGCGGTGCTTGCGCTGGTGATCACCCGCTCGATCACCGGCCCGATCGCGCGGGCCGTCACCGTCGCGGAGACGGTCGCCTCGGGGGACCTGACCTCGAACGTGTCCATCGACAGCCAGGACGAGACCGGCCAGTTGCTTGGTGCACTGAAGAAGATGAACGGCAGCCTGGTGGAGATCGTCACGCAGGTGCGCCACAGCTCCGATTCGATCGCCCACGGCTCGGCCGAGATCGCCACCGGCAATGCGGACCTGAGCCAGCGCACCGAGGAGCAGGCGAGCAACCTGGAGGAAACGGCGGCCTCGATGGAGCAGCTGACCGCCACCGTCAACCAGAACGCCGACACCGCCCGCCAGGCGGCACAGCTCGCGGGCAGCGCCTCGTCGGCGGCGATGCAGGGCGGCCGCGTGGTGGAGCAGGTGGTGGCCACGATGGGCGAGATCAGCGCGAGCAGCCGCAAGGTCGTGGACATCATCGGCGTGATCGACGGCATCGCCTTCCAGACCAACATCCTGGCGCTGAACGCGGCCGTCGAGGCGGCGCGGGCCGGCGAGCAGGGCCGCGGCTTCGCGGTGGTGGCCTCGGAGGTGCGCGGTCTGGCCCAGCGCTCGGCCCAGGCCGCCAAGGAGATCAAGATGCTGATCGGCAGCAGCGTGGAGAAGGTGGATGCCGGTTCGCGCCTGGTCAACGAGGCCGGGCAGTCGATGAACGAGATCGTCTCGCAGGTGAAGCGGGTCAACGACCTGATCAGCGAGATCAGCGCCGCCAGCGTCGAACAGAGCAGCGGCATCGGCCAGATCGGCGATGCAGTGAACCAGCTCGACCAGGTGACGCAGCAGAACGCGGCGCTGGTGGAGCAGAGCGCCGCGGCGGCGGAGAGCCTGAAGCACCAGGCGGCGAGCCTGGCGCAGACGGTGGCGGTGTTCAGGCTGTGAGGTAAGGCCCGTCCACCACCGACTCCCGCCACACCACCTCCGGCGGGAACTCCCGCTCCACCGGCAAGGCAAGGCCGTAGCACTGGTTCAGCAGGAAGCGGCAGCCGCTGATCGTGGTGCGCTGGATCGGGATGCGGATCGTCGTCAGGCGCGGGTGCGTGTAGCGGGCCAGCGCGCTGTCGTCGAAGCCCATCACGGACACCTCCTCCGGCACGCGCACGCCGGCATGGCCGAAGCAGGAGATCAGCGCCATCGCCATCATGTCGTTGGCGCAGAAGACGGCACTGAAGTTGATGCCCTTCTTGAGCAGCTTCTTCGCCGCCGCGTGGCCGCCGTCGAAGCTGAAGTCGCCGATCATCTGGCGGCTCTTGGGGATCTTCACGCCATGCAGCGCCAGCTCGGCATGGAAGCCGGCCATCCGCGAGGCGTTGTCGTGCGCGTACTGCAGGCCCGAGATGCAGGCGATCTCGCGGTGGCCCTTGGAGAGCAGGGCGCGCGCGGCCAGGCGGCCGGCCAGTTCATGGTCGCTGCTGAAGCAGTGCAGCAGGTTGGACGGGCTGGTCTGGTTCAGCAGCACCAGGCGCGGCATGCGGGCCCACAGGCCGTCGCAGTCGGCGTCGGTCAGCGCGTCGCCCATCACCAGCAGGCCGTCGACCTGGCGCTCGATCAGGAACTCGATGCCGTCCAGCGCCTGCTGGCGGTGCGCCTCCATGTCGTCGATCGAGATGTCGGCCGGCCCGCAGCCGTTGGCCGCCACCATGTGGCGGCTGGCGCCGCGCAGCTCGCGGTCCACGCAGTGCAGGATCGGGCCGTAGAAGTCGCCGGCGAAATCGGGCACGTAGATGCCGATCATGCCCGCGGAGCGCGTGGACAGCGCGCGCGCCGTCGTCGAGGGCTTGAAGTTCAGCGCTGCCACCGCCTCGTTGACGCGCGCCAGCGCATCGGCCGAGACCGAGCCGTTGCCCGAGATCGCCCGCGAGGCGGTGCCGACCCCGACGCCCGCGAGGCGGGCGACGTCCTTGATGGTGGCCATCGGGTTTTTACAAACGCTCTTGAGACTGCAGGTCGAAGAGGGACAGGTGCGAAGGCTGGATCGCGAAGCCGATCTTGCGGTCAAGTGCCGGCGCGGTGAATTGCGCATCGGCATCGACCGCCAGCGAGACGCCCTGCGCATCGAGCCACACCACCTGGCTGGCACCCATCGGCTCCACCAGCGAGACCAGCGCCGAGCCGTTGGCCCGCTCGCTGCCCGCCTCGGTCAGCGTGATGTGCTCGGGCCGCACGCCCAGCACGGCCTTCTCGCCGCCGGTCGGCAGCTTGGCGAAGGGATAGTCGGACACATCGACCCGCAGCGTCGGCGCGACGAAGAGGATCGTGCCCTCGGCGACCTCCAGCGTGCCTTCGACGAAGTTCATGCTCGGCGCGCCGAGGAAGCCGGCGACGAACATGTTCGCCGGCTTGCCGTACACATTGGCCGGCGTGTCGATCTGCTGGATCTTGCCCTGCTTCATCACCGCGATGCGGCTGGCCAGCGTCATCGCCTCCACCTGGTCGTGGGTGACGTAGATCATCGTGGCGCCGAGATCCTTGTGCAGCTGCTTCAGCTCGCGGCGCAGCTCGCCGCGCAGCTTGGCGTCGAGGTTGGACAGCGGCTCGTCGAACAGGAAGACCGAGGCCTCGCGCACCAGCGCCCGGCCGATGGCGACGCGCTGGCGCTGGCCGCCGCTGAGCTGCGAGGGCTTGCGGTTGAGCAGCTCGGTCAGGTGCAGCATCTTGGCCGCCCGGTCCACCCGCTTGGCGATCTCGGCCTTGGCCACGCCGGCGATGCGCGGGCCGAAGCTGAGGTTCTTCTCCACGCTCATCGTCGGGTACAGCGCATAGCTCTGGAACACCATGCCGATGCCGCGGTCCTTCGGGTCGGCCCAGGTGACGTCCTGGCCGCCGATGGCCATGGAGCCTTCGTGCACGTCGATCAGGCCGGCGATGCTGTGCAGCAGCGTGCTCTTGCCGCAGCCCGAGGGGCCCAGCAGCACGAGGAATTCGCCGGCGCTGACCTCGAGGTTCAGGTCCTTCAGGATGTCGAGGCCGGTCAGGCGGATGCCGAGGTTTTCGATGGTGACGTTGGACATTTCAATCAACCTTTCACTGCGCCTGCGGAGATGCCGCGCACGAACCAGCGGCCCGACAGCAGGTAGATGGTCAGCGGCACCAGCGAGGTGAGGATGGTGGCGGCCATGTTGACGTTGTAGAGGCGCTCGCCGGTGGTGGTGTTGATGACGTTGTTGAGCTGCACCGTCATCGGCAGGTTCTCGCGGCCGGCGAAGACCAGGCCCAGCAGGAAGTCGTTCCAGATATTGGTGAGCTGCATGATCACGGCCACAGCGATGATGGGCAGGGACATCGGCAGCATCAGCTGGAAGAAGATGCGCCAGAAGCCGCCGCCGTCGATGCGCGCCGCCTTGAACAGCTCCACCGGCACGCCGGCGTAGTAGTTGCGGAACAGGAGGGTCATCACCGGCATGCCGAAGACCGTGTGGATCAGCACGATGCCGGTCAGCGAGCCGAAGATGCCCAGCATCGCCGAGACGCGCACCAGCGGATAGAGCATCACCTGGTAGGGCACGAAGGCGCCGAACATCAGCACGCCGAACAGCCAGCCGGCCCAGCGCACGCGCCAGAAGGAGAGGGCGTAGCCGTTCAGCGCGCCGAAGAAGATCGAGATCAGCGTGCTGGGCACGACGATCTTCACCGAGTTCCAGAAGCCGACCTGGATGCCCTGGCACTCCAGGCCCGTGCAGGCGCTGGACCAGGCCTCGATCCAGGCGTCGAAGCTGGGCTTGCCCGGCAGCGCGAACAGGTTGCCCAGGCGGATCTCCTCCATCGGCTTCAGCGAGGTGGTGACCATCACGTACAGCGGGATCAGGAAGAAGATCGCCGAGGTGACCAGCAGCGCATAGAGGCCCAGCCGCGCGGGCGTGAAGGCGCTGCGCTTCTTCTTCGCCGCGGTGGACTTCGATCGCAGGGACACAGGAGCTTGCATGACGGTACTCATCGCTGCGCCTCCTTCTTCGCTTTCATCGCGCGGGCATACCACCAGGGCAGCAGCAGGGCCAGCACGGTCAGCAGCATCACGGTCGAGGCGGCGGATGCCAGCCCGATATTGGCACGGTTGAACAGGTAGTCGTAGATGAACTTGGCCGGCACCTCGGACGCATCGCCCGGGCCGCCCTGCGTCATCGCCACGACCACGTCGAAGACCTTGACCACGCCCACCGCCAGCAGCACGAAGGAGGTGCCGAAAGCCGGCGCCAGCTGCGGCATCACGATGGACAGGTAGTAGCGCCAGCGCGGCACGCCGTCGATGCGGGCGGCATGCCACAGCGACTCGTCCACGCCGCGCAGGCCGGCCAGCAGCACCGCCATCACCAGGCCCGAGGCCTGCCAGACGGCGGCGATGACGATCGTGTACAGCACGAACCGCTGGTTGACGATCCAGTCGAAGGTGAACTCGGGGAAGCCCAGGGCGCGCACCGTCGCCTGGATGCCCAGCTGCGGATTGAGCATCCACTGCCAGACCAGGCCGGTGGCGACGAAGGACATCGCATACGGGTACAGGAAGATCGTGCGCAGCACGTCCTCGCCGCGGATGCGCTGGTCGAGGAAGACGGCGAGCAGGAAACCCAGCACCAGGCAGGCGCCGACGAAGAGCACGCCGAAGATCAGCAGGTGGTTCAGCGAGATGGCCCAGCGCTCGTTCTCGAACAGCTTCTCGTACTGGGAGAGGCCGACGAAGTCGTCGCGCGGGAAGACCTTGGAGCTGCTGACCGAGATGCGGGCCGACCAGAACAGCGTGCCGATGTAGACCACCAGCACGGTGACGGCCATCGGCAGCAGCGCGATCTGGGCGGGAAGGGAACGCCACAGGCTGGCCCCGCGGGCCGGCTTGCCGGCAGCGCGGGGCGAAGGCCCGGGCAGGGTGGTACTGGCCATAAGGCCTCCTGGTACTTCAGACTTCCATGCGGCCACGCGGCAGGAGCGTCGCGTGGGCCTGGCTGTTGCGGCCGAGCGCCGGGCGGCTCCCAAGCCGGCCGGCATGCCGATGTTGCCCCGGGCTCGATGCCCGGGCAATCGGCGCCCCCTCGGGGGACCGACCGGCGCTGCGCGCGTTCAGCGCCGCAGTGCCGGGCGGGGGCTCACGTTTACTTCTTCAGTGCACCGGCCAGCGCCTTGGACACATCGTCCACGGACTGGTTGCTGTTCCAGAACTTGCTGACGATGTCGGTCACGGCGCCGACCATGTCCGGCGGCATCAGCGCGTCGGGGTTGGCGACCTGGCGCGAGGCCGTCTTCATCGCGGCCACGCCGGCCTGCGAGCAGATGTCCATCTTGCTGGTGTCGACGTCGGTGCGGATCGGGATCGAGCCCTTCTTCGCGTTGAAGGCGACCTGCGTGTCCGGCGCGGTGAACACGGCGGCCAGCTTTTGCTGCGCGCCGATGGCGGCCTTGTCGCTGGTCTTCGGGAACACGAAGACGTCGCCGGCCACCATGTACGGGGCGCTGGCGCCGAAGCCGGCGAAGCAGCCGTATTCCTTGCCGGCCGTCTGCTTGGCGTTGGCGAACTCGCCCTTGGCCCAGTCGCCCATGATCTGGAAGCCGGCCTTGCCGGTGATGACCATGGCGGTGGCGTCGTTCCAGTTGCGGCCCGGCGAGCCGGCGTCCACGTAGTCGTGCAGCTTCTTCAGCGTGGTCATCGCCTTCTTGAAGTTGGGCGTGTTGACGACGGCGGGGTCATGGTCCTTGAAGAACTTCAGGTAGGTCTCGGTGCCGCCGACGTGCAGCAGGATGCCGTAGAAGGTGATCCATTCCTGCCAGGCCTGGCCACCCAGGGCCAGCGGCACCAGGCCGGCGGCCTTGAGCTTGTCCAGCGCGGCGAAGAACTCGTCGATGGTCTTGGGCTCGCCCTTGACGCCGGCCTTCTCCAGCGCCGCCTTGGAGTACCAGAACCAGGTCGGGTTGTGGATGTTGACCGGCACCGCGTAGTAGTGGCCCTTGATCTTGATCGAGTCGATCACCGGCTTCGGCAGGATCTTGTCCCAGCCTTCCTTGGCCGCGACGGCGTCCACGTCGTTCAGCAGGCCTTCGTTGATCAGGTCGTGGTACTGCTGCGAGGTGTTGAACTGCGCAGCGGTGGGCGGGTTGCCGCCGGCCACGCGCGAGTTGATCGCGGCGCGCGCGTTGTCGGCGCCGGCCACGGCGTTGTCAACCCAGGTGCCGCCGGCCTTGGTGTAGGCGGCCGCCAGTTCCTTCACGGCGGCGGACTCGCCGCCGGAGGTCCACCAGTGGATGACTTCGGCCTTCTGGGCCTGGGCGCCTGCGCTCAGCGCCAGGGCGGCAGCGGCGGCGATTACTTTGAATTGCTTCATCTATGTCTCCGGTTGTAGGACTTCGTTGGTTGAAAAAAGTCAGGCTCTTGCGGCCAGAAATTCCCTGAGCTGGAGCGCGCTGTCTTTCGGTGTGCGCTTCTGTGTTGTGTAGTCGACGTGAACCAGGCCGAAGCGGCGCTCGTAGCCGAAGGCCCATTCGAAGTTGTCCATCAGCGACCAGCAGAAGTAACCCTTGACGTCGACGCCATGCTGCTTGGCGTTGGCGACGGCCTGCAGGTGCCGGTTCAGGAAGCTGATGCGCTGCTCGTCGTGCACCTGGCCATCGGGGCCGACGGCGTCGTCCGAGGCCATGCCGTTCTCGGTGATGTAGATCGGGGGCAGCTTGTCGCCGTACTGGGCCTTGAAGCTGACCAGCAGGTGCTCGAGCCCCTGCGGATGGACCTCCCAGCCCATCTGCGTGCGCTCGACGTCCTTCAGCGGCACGTCCTTGAAGCCGTGGGCGCCGTCGCTGTGCAGGTTCATCCGGAAGTAGTAGTTGATGCCCAGGAAATCGATCGGCTGCGAGATCGTCTCCATGTCGCCTTCCAGCACCAGCGGGCGGCTCTCGGGCCACAGGCGCTCCAGCGCCTTCGGGTACGTGCCCTTGAGCAGCGGGTCCAGCACCCAGTTGTTGTGCTGGACTTCATAGAGCATCGCGGCGTCCTGGTCCTCGGGGGCCTGGCTGTCCGAGGTGCCGCGGCCGACGTTGGCGACGATGCCGCGCTTGGCGTTCGGGTCGTTCGCCTTCAGCGCCGGCAGGGCCAGGCCGTGGCCCAGCAGCAGGTGGTGCATGGCGGGGCGCACATAGGCGATATTGGCCTTGCCCGGTGCGTGGTGGCCGTTGCCGTAGCCCAGGAAGGCGGAGCACCAGGGCTCGTTGAGCGTCATCCAGCCGGCGACGCGGCCCTTCAGCTCGCGGCTCATCAGGTCCGCGTATTCGGCGAAGCGGTAGGCGGTGTCGCGGTTGAGCCAGCCGCCGCGGTCTTCCAGGTGCTGCGGCAGGTCCCAGTGGTAGAGCGTCACCCAGGGCTGGATGCCCTTTTCCTGCAGGCGGTCCAGCAGGCGCTTGTAGAAGTCCAGGCCCTTGTGGTTGGGGTTGCCCTTCTCGTCCATCACGCGGCCCCAGGCGGTGGAGAGGCGGTAGGCGTCCACGCCCAGGTGGGCCATCAGGTCCACGTCCTCGGCCCAGCGGTGGTAGTGGTCGCAGGCGAACTCGCCGGTGTCGTTGTTGAGGATCTTGCCGGGCGTGTTGCAGAAGGTGCCCCAGATGCAGGGCAGGCGGCCGTCGGTGGCCCAGGCGCCTTCGATCTGGAAGGAGGCGGTGGCGACGCCCCAGAGGAAGTCGGGGGTGGCCAATGCGGCCGGCGGCTGGAGGCGCAGGGTCGACATGCTTTGTCTCGTCCTTGAACTGCTGTTGTAGTGCTCTGGAATTTCGGATTGGAACCGTTTCCAAAAAGTGGCGCTATTGCAGCAGTCGGGCGGCTGCGAGTCATTGGGGATAACCCTCAAACTCGACGGCTTTGCAAAGTTACGTTCGGGTACTCGCGGCGGCCAGATACGCGTGCATCGCCAGCAGCAGTTCCTCGCGCAGCGAGCCCTGGGCGTCGAAGGCCGGGCCCAGCGTCAGCAGGGCCTGCGTGACGGCGCCGTAACCGATGCTGTGGAGCATCCGTGCCACCGTCGCCGCGCGTGCGGGCGGCACTTCATCGCCGAGCGCCTGCTGCCACAGCGCGACCCACTGCTCGTACTGCCGCGCGTAGACCTCGGGCGCCGTGACCTCGCGTTCGAGCCGGAACAGCGCGGCCCAGGCTTCCCGATCGTCGGCGATCTGCGCGAGCTGCAGGTCCAGCATCGCCTCGACCCGCGCGGGCAGCGGTGCTTCCCGATGCGCCTCCGCGCAGGCCTGCAGCTGCGCCGCCAGCGCCTTCACGCGCAGGTGGATCGTCAGCGCTGCCAGGCCGCGCATGTTCGCCGCGTATTCGTAGAAGGTGCCCACGCCGACGCCGGCCACCGCCGCCACCTCGCGCACGGTCACCTTCGCCAGGCGGCCCTGGTGTTCCAGCAGAACCCGAACAAAGGCCTGCTGCAGCGCCTCGGCGCTGACCCGCGCCCGGGACTGGCTGGGCTTGCGCCGGGTGCTGCCGGCGGCTGGCGAAACCCGAACACTGTTGCGGCTCATTTTTCCTAGACTTGGACGATCGATCACCGATGGAGACGAATGCAATGGAAGCCTGGCAGACCCATGAGATCGCCAACCAGGTCGATGAACGGCGCGACTACAACTTGCTGGACACCGACGCGCCGCTGCTCGAAGCGCTGCAGCGGGCCGGCGCCGAGAGCTTCGTGCCCGGCCTCTCGCGCTACAGCGAGGAACTCGGCCGCAGCTTCGGCCTCGGCGAGCAGGCCAACGAGCACACGCCCGAACTGCAGCTCTTCGACAAGCGCGGCCGCCGCGTCGACTTCATCGATTTTCACCCGAGCTGGCACGCGCTCGCGGCGATGTACCGCCGCCAGGGCCTGGTCTCGCTCCCCTTCGACAACGACAGGCAAGGCCGCTGGGCCGCCTGGGCTGCGGGCTTTTACCTGCAGGGCCAGGTCGAGGCCGGCGTGCTGTGCCCGGCCACGATGACGCAGGCCGCCATTCCCGTGCTGCAGAAGGAGCCCGCGCTGTGGGCGCAGCTGCAGGACAAGCTCGTCTCCACCGACTACGACGAGCGCGACGTGCCGATCGCGCAGAAGCGCTCGATCCTGATCGGCATGGGCATGACCGAGAAGCAGGGCGGCTCCGACGTGCGCGCCAACACGACGACCGCCACGCCGGTGGGCGAGGCGGGCCGCGGCAACGAGTACCGCATCCGCGGCCACAAGTGGTTCTTCTCCGCGCCGATGTGCGATGCGCACCTGGTCGTGGCCAAGACCGGGGACGGCAGCCCCGGCTGCTTCTTCGTGCCGCGCTGGCGGCCCGACGGCACGAAGAACGCCGTCCACATCCAGCGCCTGAAGAACAAGCTCGGCAACCGCAGCAACAGCAGCTCCGAGGTCGAGTTCCACGACGCCTATGGCGTGCTGCTCGGCGAGCCCGGCCGCGGCATCCCGACCATCATCGAGATGGCCACCTACACGCGGCTGAACTGCGTCGTCGGCAGCGCCGGCATCCTGCGGCAGGCGCTGGTGCAGGCGCTCTCGTATGCCCGCGGCCGCAGGGCCTTCGGCCACCTGCTGGTGGAGCAGCCGCTGATGCGCGCGGTGCTGGCCGACCTGGCACTGGAGAACGAGGGCAACGTCGCGCTGATGATGCGGCTGTGCGAGGGCTACGAGAACCAGCATGAGCCCACGCAGCGCGCCTGGATGCGCATCATGACGCCGGCCGCCAAGTTCTGGGTCTGCAAGCGCGCGGTGGAGCTGACCGGCGAGGCGATGGAGGTGCTGGGCGGCAACGGCTATATCGACGACGGCATCATGGCGCGCCTGTTCCGCGAGGCGCCGGTCAACTCGATCTGGGAAGGCTCGGGCAATGTGATGTGCCTGGACGTGATGCGCGCCATCGGCCGCGAGCCGGAGGGCTTCTTCGCGATCCTCGACGAGCTGGCGCGCGATGCGGCCGGCGAACCGCGTCTCGTGGCCGAGGTGCAGGCGCTGCGCGAGCTGGTGACGACGACCCCGCCCGCCGAGCTGGAAGCGCTGGGCCGCCGCCTGGCCGAACGCCTGGTGCTGGCGGCCATGGCCGTGCTGCTGCATCGCGATGCGCCGCCTGCCGTCGCGCAGGCCTTCGTCGCTACGCGGCTCGATGCCCGCTGGGGCCGCGTGGCCGGTGGCATCGATACCCGCGGCCTCGATGTGGAGGCCTTGCTGCAGCGTGCCTTTCCGGCCTAGTTCATCGCCAGCGGCGCCTTGCCGCTGGGCCGCGGAAAGCGCTGCTCGATCGCCCGCATCTCGTCGTCGCCCAGGCTGAGCGTGGCGGCCGCCAGGTTCTCCTGCAGGTGGGCGGCGCTGGTCGCCTTCGGGATCACCACCACGCCAGGCTCCGCCAGCAGGCCGGCCAACGCCACCTGCGTGGCCGACACGCCGCGCGCGCGGCCGATCTCTGCCAGCACCTTGTCCTTCGCCATGCGCCCCTGGTCGATCGGGCTGTAGGCCATCAGCGGCATGCCGCGCTCGCGCAGCCAGGGCAGCAGCGCGTACTCCGGGTTGCGCTCGCCGAGCGAGTACCAGACCTGGTTCAGCACGCAGTCGCCGCTGATCGCCTGCAGCTCCTCCATGTCGTCCACGTCGAAGTTGCTGACGCCCCAGCGCCGGATGCTGCCGGCCGCGGCCAGCGCCTGCATCGCCTCGACCGTGTACGCGAGCGGATGCTGGCCACGCCAGTGCAGCAGGTAGACGTCGACCGTGTCCAGACCCAGGCGACGACGGCTGCGGTCGCAGGCGGCCCGGGTGCCCGTTCGGCTGGCGTTGTGCGGGTAGACCTTGCTGACGATCGTGAGGTCTTCGCGCCGGACGTCGCCGGCCCGCATGGCCTCGGCCAGCGCGATGCCCACGATCTCCTCGGCAGCGCCTTCGCCGTACATCTCGGCGGTGTCGATCAACCGGTAGCCGAGTTCCAGCGCCTGGCGTACCGCGGCGACCTCGGCGGCGCGGCTGCCGCGCGACTCCCCGAAGCGCCAGGTGCCCAGGCCGAGGACGGGCATCGCCAGTGGAACGGCGGTGCCGCCGGGCAGTTCAATCGTGCGCATGGTGGTGGTGATGGCCGTGGTGGCGATGCGGTGATTCTCCTTCGTCAACGCAGCGGACATAACGACACAAATCAGCGCAAGGACGGATGGACGCTGGCCATTGCAGCCCCATAGGATCGAATCCCCGGGTCAGGCCGCTCGCCGCCCCCAACGCAGAGGAGTGTTCCACCATGCCACTGGTTGTATTGCAGACCGCCAAGGTCGCGGACCGTATCGACTTCATGGACAAGACCGCGCGCACCGAGATCACCAACAAGATCGGCGTGCCGATGATGTCCAGCTCGCTGAACCTCTCCGACAAGGAGATCAAGGAATACACCGCGCTGATGGAGAAGAACAAGGGCAAGCCGGCCGAGTTCTTCCTCGACTTCGACGGCCAGTTCCTCACCTACGGCATGCGCATCGGCTCCACGAAGAAGGAGTTCACCAGCCTCAAGCTCACCACCGACGGCGTCAAGGTGCCGGATCTTGACAAGGCGCGCGACAACCTCGTCAACCGCGGCGTGATGACCAAGAAGCAGCTCGAGGCGCTGAAGGAACGCAATATGTGATCACTCGGCCTTCGAGAACACCAGGCTGACGTTGGTGCCGCCGAAGGCGAAGGAATTGCTCAGCGCATGGCGCAGGCCGGCGGCCCGTTCGCCCTGGCCGAGCACATGGCCGAGGCCGGTGCAGGCCGGGTCCAGCGCCTGCGTGCCGGCGGTCGGCGGGATCTCGCCGCGCTCCAGCGCGAGCACCGTCCACAGCGCCTCGACCGCACCGGCCGCGCCCAGCATATGGCCGTGCGCGGCCTTGGTGGAGCTGACGCGCAGGGCCGGCGCGGCCTCGGCCCACAGCTCGCGCAGCGCGGCGCATTCGACCGGATCGCCCGCGACCGTGGCGGTGCCGTGTGCATTGCAGTAGCCGACGTCGGCGGGCTGCAGGCCCGCCGCGGCCAGCGCGCGGCGCAGCGCCGCCATCTGGCCGCGCTGGTCCGGGTTGGTGAGGTGGGCGGCGTCGCAGCTGATCGCGCTGCCGGCCAGCCAGGCGCGGATGCGCCGGCCTTCGCGCAGGGCATCGTCCTCGCGCTGCAGCACGAAGAAGGCCGCGCCTTCGCCGAGCACCAGGCCGGCCCGGTCGGGCGAGAAGGGCCGGCAGCTGCGCGCCGGGTCGGCCTCGTGCGGCGGGGCCAGCGTGCGCAGCGCCTGCCAGGCGGCGACCGTGCCCTTGGTCAGCACCGCTTCGACGCCGCCGGCGATGGCCACGTCGACCTCGCCGCGGCGCAGCGCGTGCGCCGCTTCGGCCAGCGCGGCGGCGCTGGACGCGCAGGCGACGGCGTAGGTCAGCACGGGGCCGCGGATCTGGCATTGCAGGGCCAGTTGGGCCGCGGCGGCGTTCACCATGCTGGTCGGCACGGTGAGCGGCGGCACCCGCCGGCCCGCATACAGCGCGGCGTAGGCCGAGTCGATCGTGGACGCCCCGCCCATGCCGGTGCCGAGGTAGAGGCCGACGCGCTCGGCATCCGCCCAGGGGCCGCAGCCGGCATCGTCGATCGACCGGCGCGCCGCCGCCAGCGCCATCTGGCTGACGCGCTCGGTGCCGACCTGCTGGAGCTTGGGCAGCACGGCGGCCACGTCTTCCTGGACTCGCGCGGCGGCGATGTCGGGCAGGCCCTCGAAGCTCATGAGCCCGATGGCGGACTCGCCCGCCATCAGCCGCGCCCAGGCACCGTCGAGGTCCGCGCCGAGCGGGCTCGACAGGCCGAGCCCGACGATGCCGACGCGCGAGCTGGTGGTCATGCGGCTTGCGGCGTGGCCGTCAGCGAATCCAGCATCTGCGCCAGGCCGCGCAGCGTGGTGATGGACGTGGCGGCCGAGTCGGGCACGGTGACGTGGAACTCGTCCTCGATCGTGAAGATCAGCTCGGCCAGCGTCAGCGAGTCGATGTTGTAGTCGGCGAAGGGCGCGTCGGCGTCCATCTTGCTCTTGTCCACGTCGAACTTGTCGTGGATGAGATCCTGGAGGCGCTCGATGCTGTTCATGATCATGAAGTCCTGGCGTAGGCGTCCGCGATGCGCGGGCTGGTGGGGAAGTGGGTGGCGCTGGCGGTGCGTGCGTGGTCGCCGCCGGGCCTCAGCCGGGCGGCGAAGCCGGCGATCAGCTCGGCCACCTGCTGGCGGTCGTTGTCGGCGCTGACCATGTGGTAGCTGTTCTCCAGGACCTCGAGCCGGGCGACGCCGCTGCGCTGGCGCTCGAAGGCCTTGCGGACCGTGTCGAGGCGGCAGATCTCGTCCTCGCGGGCGTGCAGGGCCAGCAGCGGGCGGTGCTGCTCGTCCAGCAGGCTGCGCGCATGCCGGGACAGCAGCTCGCTCTGGCGCACCACGTTCAGCGGCACGCTGGCCGGCCCCACCAGCGTGGCCTCGACGCCGTCCATCTGCGCCCGCACCCACTGGCGCATGCGCTCGTTCTTCAGGCCGTAGGGCTCGCGCTCGGACATGGCGAACCAGCGCGAGATGCCCAGCCCGTAGGCGATGTGGCGCAGCCGGTACCACCAGGGCAGGCCCCAGCCGTTGTAGGCCAGCAGCGGCGACAGCAGCGCCAGGCCGCGCAGCGGGGCGCGCGGCAGGCGGTCCGCCACGGCCAGGGCCAGCATCGCGCCGGAACACAGGCCGCCGATGATGGCAGGCTCGCCGTCCTCCAGCAGCGCGGCGACGGCCGTCGTGGCCGCATCGACCCAGTCGGTCCAGCGGGCATCGGTGGCGAGCATGCCGTGGCTGTAGCCGGGCACGGTCGGGCATTCGAGCTGCAGGCCCAGGCGCCGCAGCGGGTGGTGCAGCAGGCTGAACTCCTTGGGCGTGCTCGCCAGGCCATGGAGGAGGATGAGCCGGCGCACGGGCAGGATCGCTGAATCGGTCGACATTGAAAGGGCTTGGCGGCGTTCCGCATGCATGGACGCAAGGCGGCGGAGTCTAAGAGGCTTTGTGCCTGGAACGAACGGGTCACGCCGATACGCGGGGGCAGAGCAAGGGTGGTCGGTATGCGGTCAGGTAGTCAGAGCTATGAAGGGCGCTTTGCTTGGCTTCGTGTCAGTGCTTCTTGCGCGTTATGCAGCGCGCCGCTGGATGATTCTTCGACCGTCTTCCCTTCAATCGCCTGACATGAAATCCTGTCATCGCCGCGGGCCTCTTGCGCTGGGCCTCGCCTGCGGCCTGCTGTGCAGCGGCACGCCGGCGCTGGCCGCGGGCACGCTGCTGCTGATCGACGCACCGCCTGCCGAATCGACGCTGTCGGCCGGCCTCAGCGCGCGCGGCTGGCCGGCCGCGCCCGGCGCCACGAAGCAGGACCACGCGCTCTGGCCCGCCTTCGACTACGCCGCGCCCAACGGCTTCTTCGCCTCCACCGACAACAGCATCGGCTGGAACCTCGCCCCGCAGTTCATGGACGAGGCGGGCGTGAAGACCTGGCAGTGGGGCGCGCGG
>NZ_LYVQ01000056.1 GCF_001984095.1 Pelomonas sp. KK5 | reverse complement strand
GGGCCGAGCCCGGTGCGGCTGGCGGTGCTGCTGCTGGTGCCGGCCACGGTGGCCGTTTCCCACTGGCTGCAGCCGGCCCAGTTCTGGACGCCGGTGCCGGCCGCCGATCCCGAGGCCTTCCGCGGCCTGGCGATCACCGAGCCGGTCGTCGAGGCCCAGGGCCGGCTGCTGGCCGATGCGCTTGCCGCGCTGCCGCCGCCGCGGCCGGGGCGCATCGAGATGTACGGCGCCACCTTCGCGCCCTATGCCTCGCAGAACGTGTTCCTGCGCGAGAGCGGCGTCGTCACGAAGACGATGCAGCAGCGCTTCGACGGCCGCATCGTGCAGCTGGTGACGAACAACGCCACCAGCCTGTCGCTGCCCTGGGCCACGCCCTCGAACCTGCACCGGACGATCACCGGCATCGCCCGCGTGATGGACCGCGAGCACGACGTGCTGTTCCTGCACCTCACCTCGCACGGCGGCTACGACGGCAAGCTCGCCACCGAGAGCTGGCCGCTGGAAACCGAGCCGGTCACGCCGCAGCAGCTGCGCGCCTGGCTGGACGAGGCCGGCATCCGCTGGCGGGTGCTGTCGATCTCGGCCTGCTACTCGGGCAGCTGGATCGCGCCGCTGGCCGGCGAGGGCACGCTGGTGATGACCGCCGCCGACGCGATGCACACCTCCTACGGCTGCGGCTCGCGCTCGCCGCTGACCTTCTTCGGCCAGGCGATGTATGTGGACGCGCTGAACGAGACCCTGTCCTTCACGGAGGCGCATGTGAAGGCACGCAGGCTGATCGACGAGCGGGAGAAGGCCGCCGGCAAGACCGACGGCTACTCGAACCCGCAGATCAGCGAGGGCGCGGGCATCCGCGAGGTGCTGGAGCGGCTGGCGGCGCAGCAGGAACGGTGACGATCCTCAGTGCCTCAGCCACCATGCGGCGCAGGAGATCACCAGCGATCCACCCGCCACCAGCAGCAGGCCGCTGACCACCGTGCGCAGCAGCGCCGGGCTCAGCGGCGGCATGTAGCGCTTCTGCAGCCAGCCCACGCCGTGGACCACTGGCAGCGCCGAGGCGCTCAGCAGCGCCGAGTAGGCCGAGA
Source organism: Pelomonas sp. KK5 (assembly GCF_001984095.1). Classification (GTDB taxonomy): domain Bacteria; phylum Pseudomonadota; class Gammaproteobacteria; order Burkholderiales; family Burkholderiaceae_C; genus KK5. The sequence continues at coordinate 31,417 of NZ_LYVQ01000056.1, read as the reverse complement.
AATGCCCGCTCGCCAGCACCAGGGCAAGGCGCAGGATCTGGTTGACCGCGAAGATCAGCACCAGGCACTGCCGCACCAGCTCGCGCGGCAGCGGCTGGCGATAGAGCTGGTAGACCATCGGCGGCCCGGCGCTGGAGAACAGGCCGCCGAGGAGGCCCGAGAGCGCGCCGACCGCCGCGAAGCTGCGCGCGGACGAAACCGTCTCGCGCGGCTTCGCATCGCTGAGCAGCGCCGCGGCACAGCCGAGGATCGCCAGGCCCAGCAGGCCGCGCAGCAGCTGCAGCGCATTGCCGCTGAGCCAGGCCAGCAGCGCCACGCCGACGGCCACGCCGGCCAGGCTCGGCAGGATCGCGGGCTTGATGACGCGCCACTCAGGCTGCAGCCGGTGCAGCCGAAAGAAGGAGGCGGCATTGACCAGGGTCAGCACCGTGGCCGCGTTGGCGGCGTCGACCACCGGCGCCAGGTCCAGCATCGCGGCCAGGCCCAGCAGCACCAGGCCGAAGGCGAAGCCGGTCAGGTTCTGGACGGCCGTGGCCACCGCCACGCAGGCGATGAAGCCGGCGTAGTGGCCGATCTCCTGGGGGCTCATGGCGCGACGGTCTGCCGCACCGCGTGCGCCCAGCGGGCCATCCGTTCGCCGCGCGCTGCCGTGTCCAGACCCGGCTCGAAGCGCCGGCCGGGCCGCCAGAGCGAGGTCAGTTCATCGAGCCCGGAGAAGGTCCCTGCCGCGAGGCCGGCCAGGAAGGCCGCGCCCAGCGCCGTCGTCTCGGTGTTCTCCGGCCGGATCACCGGGATGCCCAGCAGGTCGGCCTGGAACTGCATCAGCAGGTCGTTGACCGCCGCGCCGCCGTCCACGCGCAGCTCGGTCAGCGGCTGTGCGTCGCGGGCCATGGCCTCGATCAACGCGGCGCTCTGGTAGGCAATGCTCTCCACGGCCGCGCGGGCGATGTGCGCCGCCGTGCTGCCGCGGGTCAGGCCGACGATGCTGCCGCGCGCCTCCGCATCCCAGTAGGGCGCGCCCAGGCCGGTGAAGGCCGGCACCATCATCACGCCGCCGGCATCCGGCACGCTGGCCGCCAGCGCCTGCACCTCGGTGCTGGACTTGATGACGCCCAGCCCGTCGCGCAGCCACTGCACGACGGCGCCGCCGACGAACACGCTGCCCTCCAGCGCGAACTGCGGGGCGGCCGAGGCCTGCGCCGCGTTGCTGGTGACCAGGCCGTGCTGCGAGAGCCGCATCTCGCCGCCGCCGTGCATCAGCAGGAAACAGCCGGTGCCGTAGGTGTTCTTGGCGAGGCCCGGACCGAAGCAGGCCTGGCCGAACAGCGCGCTCTGCTGGTCGCCAGCGATGCCGCCGATCAGCACCGGCGCGCCGAACAGCGTTGTCTCGCCATACGCATAACTCGAAGGATGGACGGCGGGCAGCAGGGAAGCCGGAATGTTCAAGAGGTCCAGCAGCTCCGCATCCCACTGCTGGCGGGCGATGTCGAAGAGCATCGTGCGCGAGGCGTTGCTGACGTCGGTGGCATGGACGCGGCCTTCGGTCAGCTGCCACAGCAGCCAGCTGTCCACGGTGCCGAAGGCCAGCTCGCCGCGCTCGGCGCGGGCCTGGGCGCCGGGCACCTGGTCCAGCAGCCAGCGCAGCTTGGGGCCGGAGAAATAGGCGTCGATGCGCAGGCCGGTGCGCTGGCGGAACTTCGCTTCCAGGCCGCGCTCGCGCAGCGCGGCGCAGATCGGCTCGGCGCGGCGGTCCTGCCAGACGATGGCGCGGTGCAGCGGCTCGCCGGTCCGGCGGTCCCACAGCAGCGTGGTCTCGCGCTGGTTGGTGATGCCGATGGCGGCGATGTCGGCGGCCGTGGCGCCGGCCTTGGCGAGCGCCTCCTGCGCGGTGGCGAGCTGGTCCTGCCAGATGCGGCGCGGGTCGTGCTCGACCCAGCCGGCCTGCGGGAAGTGCTGCGGCAGCTCGCGCTGGGCCATCGCGACGATGCGGGCCTCGCGGTCGAAGACGATGCTGCGCGAGCTGGACGTGCCCTGGTCCAGCGCGAGCAGGAAACGGCCGCCCTGGCTCACTGGTGCCCCTCGGGCGGGTACGCCCGATCCCCCGGGGGGATGCGAGCTTGCTTGGAGCGGTCCGGCGCGGCGCTCATGACGTGACGCCGCCCAGGCACAGGTACTTCACCTCCACATAGTCCTCGATGCCGTGGCGCGAGCCCTCGCGGCCCAGGCCCGACTGCTTGACGCCGCCGAAGGGCACCTCGGCCGTTGAGATCAGGCCGGTGTTGACGCCGACCATGCCGTATTCCAGCGCCTCGCCGACGCGGAAGATCCTCCCTACGTCCCGGCTGTAGAAGTAGCTGGCCAGGCCGAACTCGGTGTCGTTGGCCAGGCGGATGGCCTCGTCCTCGGTCTCGAAGCGGAATACAGGCGCCATCGGGCCGAAGGTCTCCTCGCGGGCGCAGAGCATGTCGGGCGTGGCGTCGGCCAGCAGCGTGGGCGCGTAGAAGCGCTCGTCGATGCGGCGGCCGCCCTCGACCAGCCGCGCGCCCTTCGATGTTGCATCGGCAACGTGGCGCTCGATCTTCAGGATCGCGTCCTCGTCGATCATCGGGCCCTGCGTGGTGCCGGCCTCGAAGGGGTTGCCGACCTTGATCGCGCGCACCTTGGCGGCCAGCTTCTCCACGAAGGCCTCGTAGACGCCGGACTGCACATAGATCCGGTTGGCGCAGACGCAGGTCTGGCCGGCGTTGCGGTATTTGCTGATCAGCGCGCCCTCGGCGGCGGCGTCGAGGTCCGCGTCGTCGAAGACGATGAAGGGCGCGTTGCCGCCCAGCTCCAGCGAGAGCTTCTTGATCGTCGGCGCGCATTGCTTCATCAGGATGCGGCCGACCTCGGTGGAGCCGGTGAACGAGAGATGCCGCACCACATCGCTCTCGCACAGCGCCTGGCCGATCGCGATCGACTGCGGCCCGTCGCCGGTGACGACGTTCAGCACGCCCGGCGGCAGGCCGGCCTCGACCGCCAGCGCGGCCACGGCCAGCGCCGACAGCGGCGTCTGCTCGGCCGGCTTGACGACGACGGTGCAGCCCGCGGCGATGGCCGGCGCCACCTTGCGCGTGATCATCGCGATCGGGAAGTTCCAGGGCGTGATCGCCGCGCAGACACCCACCGGCTCGCGCAGCACCAGGTAGCGCTTGTCCCTGTCGGTGGTCGGGATCGTCTCCCCGTAGACGCGGCGCGATTCCTCGGCGAACCACTCGATGAAGCTGGCGCCGAAGCCCACCTCGCCGCGCGCTTCCGCCAGCGGCTTGCCCTGCTCGGCGGACATGATCGTGGCCAGGTCCTCGGCGTTGTCCTGCAGCAGGCGGAACCAGCGCTGCATGATCGCGGCGCGCTGCTTGGCCGGCAGCGCGCGCCAGGTCTTGCCGGCGTTGTTGGCGGCAGCGATGGCGGCTTCGGTCTCGGTGGCGCCCAGGCTGGCGACGGTGGCCAGCACCGCACCCGTCGTCGGGTCGGTGACGTCGAAGCGGCTGCTGCCGGCGAGCCATTCGGAGCCGATCAGCGCGTCGGTGCGCAGCAGTTCGGGGCGGGCGAGGCGGTCGAGGGGCGTGTTCATGTTCGTGCTCATGCGGCTTTCAGTTCGTTCGTGTCGGGCTCGGGCAGGCCCCGGTAGCGGCGGGCCAGCGCCTCGAAGGCCTGGATCTCGGCCTCGGGCACCGGGCGGCCCAGTTCCTCGGCCAGCAACGCGGCGACCGGGCGGGCCAGTGCCTCGGCTTTGGCTGCATCGAGGAAGAGCAGGCGGCTGCGGCGGGCGAGCAGGTCTTCGACGGTGCGGGCCATCTCGAAGCGCACCGCGAAGCGCAGCATCGCCTCGCTGAAGCCACCAGTGCCGTCGCGCCAGAGCCATCGGCCGGCGCCGGGCAGCGCGCGCAGCGCGGCCTGTTCGTCGCCGTACAGGTGTTCGCCGGGCGGCTGGGCCAGCGAGCCGCCGGCCCGGGCGGGCGCGCCGACCAGCCGCAGCTCGGACGTGGCGTCCTTGCCGCCTCGCGCGGGCAGCAGCTTCGCATCGAAGCAGCGCTGCATCACGTCCTCGGCCATCGCGCGGTAGGTGGTCCACTTGCCGCCGGTGACGGTGACGAGGCCCGAGCGGCCGACGATCACCGTGTGCTCGCGCGAGATCTTCTTGGTGCTGCCGGCGTCGTCGTCGTCCGGCTTCACCAGCGGACGCAGGCCGGCCCAGACCGAGAGCACATCCTGGCGGCGCGGGGCGCGGGCCAGGTAGTCGGCGGCTTCCTTGAGGATGAAGCCGATCTCCTCCTCGGTGGCGCGGGGCTCGGCGGGCAGGTCGCTGCGCGGCGCGTCGGTCGTGCCAAGCAGCGTCTTGCCCAGCCAGGGCACGGCGAAGAGCACGCGGCCGTCGGAGGTCTTCGGGACGATCAGCGCGTTCTCGCCGGGCAGGAAGGCGCGGTCGACGACGACGTGCACGCCCTGGCTGGGCGCCACCATCGGCTGGCGTGAGGGCGAGCCCGGCTCGCGGTCCATGTCGCGGATCGCGTCCACCCAGACGCCGGTGGCGTTGACGACGGCGCGGCTCCGCAGGGTGAAGCTCTCGCCGGTCTCGGCGTCGCGCACGGTGACGCCGCTGATGCGGCCCTTCTCGCGCAGCAGGCCGGTGGCGGGGCAGTGGTTCAGCACGGCGGCGCCTTGCGAGACCGCGCTGCGGGCGAGGGTCACCGCGAGGCGGGCGTCGTCGAACTGTCCGTCCCAGTAGCGCACGCCGCCGGCGAGCTGCGCGGGGTTCAGGTTGGGCAACGCGGCCTTGGCCTTCTGCACGGAGAGGAGTTGGGTGGCGCCAAGGCCGCGGCTGCCGGCCAGCGCGTCATAGAGCTTCAGCCCCAGGCCATAGAAGGCCGGCTCCCACCAGCGCCGCGCCGGCATCACGAAGGCCAGCGGCTGGGCCAGGTGCGGTGCGTTGGCCAGCAGCGTGGCGCGCTCGTGCAGCGCCTCGCGCACGAGGCTCACATTGCCCTGCGCGAGGTAGCGCACGCCGCCGTGGACCAGCTTGGTGGCGCGCGAGGAGGTGCCTTTGGCGAAATCCTCTGCCTCGATCAGCGCGACGGCGAAGCCGCGCGCGGCGGCGTCCAGCGCCACGCCCAGGCCGGTGGCGCCGCCGCCGATGACGACGAGGTCCCACTGGGGGGTGTCGCGCAGCCGGGCGAGTTGCGCGGCGCGGTCGATCGGGGTACTCATGTCAGCTGATCACCGATTGCTGGGCGATCCCGGCGTCCACGAGCACATGCTGGCCGGTCATGCCGTCGCTGTCGTCGGCGGCCAGGAACAGCGTCGGCCGCGCCACATGGCCGGGGTCGAGACGGATCTTCAGGCACTGGGCGTCGAGGAACTGCTGGTCGGCGGCCGGGTCGCGGTGCAGCGCGGTCTGGCGCTCGGTGACGATGGCGCCGGGCACGATCGCATTGACGCGGATGTTGCGCGCGCCCAGCTCGCGGGCCAGCGTGCGCGTGAGGCCCAGGATGCCGGCCTTGGCGGTGGTGTACCCGGCCAGGTTCGGCCGGCCGCGCATCCACGAGACCGAGCCCATGTTGATGACCGAGCCGCCGCCGGCCGCGGCCATGCCCGGCGCCACCGCCTGGATCGCGAAGAAGTAGTGCTTGAGGTTCAGCGAGATGCGGTCGTCCCAGTAGGCGGAGGTGACGTCCTCCATCGCGTGCCGGTCGTCGCGGCCGGCGTTGTTGACCAGCACGCGGATCGCGCCCAGCTTCTCGCCGACGCGGCCCAGCAGTGCCTGGTAGGCGGCCACGTCGCGCACATCGCAGGGCTCGAAGTAGGGTGCCGCATGACCGGCAGCCACGACGGACTCGACGACCGCCGGCCCACCATCGGCGCTGAGGCCGCAGAAGGCCACGCGCGCCCCCTGGGCGGCGAAGCTGCGGACCAGCTCGGCGCCGATGCCGGAGCTGCCGCCGGAGATGAAGACGACGCGGTCCTTCAGCGAGGGATAGATCGTGGTGTTGCTCATCATGATGCGGGTCATTTCACGAAGTTCGCCGGGAGGCCCGGCACGTCCACGCGCAGCTCGAGCACGCGGCCGGAGAGCGGCATCGCGGCCAGCTCGTCCGCCGGGCGCTTCTCGCTCGCGGTGGTGATGTAGAGGGTGCGAAGGTCAGCGCCGCCGAAGCAGGGCATCGTGGGGCAGCGCACCGGCAGTTCGATGGTGCGCAGGATCTCGCCCGCGGGCGACAGGCGCAGCAGTCGCGCGCCTTCAAACATAGCGACCCAGAGGCAGCCCTCGGCGTCCATCGCGGCGCCGTCGGGGCGGCCGCCGTAGCTGTCCAGCGAGGTGCCGGGCTCGCGGCGCGGGAAGGTCTTGAAGACGCGGCGCTGGCCGTTCTCGACGGCGTAGAGCGTGTGCCCCCAGGTGTCGGACCAGTACATCGTCCTGCCGTCCAGGCTCCAGGCCAGGCCGTTGCTGACGGTCACCTCGCCGGCGATGCGCTCAAGTACAGCGTTACGCCAGCGGTACAGCGAGGCGGCCGGCTTGTCGCGCGGCTCGTAGATCGTCCCGACCCAGAAGGCGCCGTCGGGGCCGGCCTTGCCGTCGTTGAAGCGCTCGACGGCGGCGTCGTAGGGCGCGTCGGCGAGCTTGTGCAGGGCGTCGCTGGCCGGATCGAAGGTCCACAGCCCGTCGCGCCGCGCCAGCATCAGGCCGCCGGCCTCGCGCGGGGCGCAGCAGGCCACATCGCTGTCGAAATCCCACTGGCGATGTGTGCCGGTCGACGGTTCATAGCGGTGCAGGCGCCGGCCGACGATGTCGCACCAGTAGAGCGCCTGCTCTGCGGCGTGCCACAGCGGCGATTCGCCGACGATGCAGGGCGGGACGGGCAGGGCTTTCATCATGCTTGGATGTCCAGCCGCATCGAGGCGGCGAGCGTGGCGCCAGGCGCCAGGGCGACGAGGCCGCGGGCCAGCGGGTCGGGGAAATGGACCGCGTCGTTGACGTGGCTGACCGGCTCCACGCAGAAGAAGTCGCGGCCGGGTGGCGTGAAGACGACGGCGCGATTCAGCGAGGACGTGAGGCGCAGGCGGAAGACCTCATCCTCGATCTGCGCGGCGCCGCGCCAGCCGGTGAAGCAGTGGTCCCAGGCCAGCGTGGCCACGTCGGCATCGATGCCGTCGATCGACACGGCATGCGTCGGGATCTGCCGCTCGTCCACCTCCCAGCGCTGGGCCAGCGTCATCCGCAGATGGCTGCGGTCCCGCCGAGGGAAATACGGGTGCCAGCCGAGACCGACCGGCTGCTCGCGGCGGTCGGTGTTGGTGAGCTGAAGCGTCATCGCCAGCGCGTCAGCGTGCAGCTCGAAGCGCTGCTCGGCGATGAAGGCGAAAGGCCAGTGTTCGTCAGGCTCATGCTCGTAGCGCAGCGTGGCCGAATGATCGTCGGCCTTGACGACGGACCAGGCGCGCAGCCAGCCGACCCCGTGCAGCGAATGCGGGCTGTCTCCGAAGTTCGGCGCCGTCGCGAAGTCCTCGCCGCGCCACGAGAAGCGTCGGTCGCCCAGCCGGTTCGAGTAAGGCACGAGCGGGAAGCAGGCCGAGCCGCGCGGGCCTTGCGCAAGCACCTCGCGCCCACCCTGCCAGAGCCCGGCGATGCTGCCGCCGAGATCCGGCCGCAGCAGCAGCCGCATCTCGCCCGCCCTCAGCTCCACCGCTTGCATAACGAGTTACCTCACCAGCCCGCCGGCAGCACGTCGCGCAGCGCGACCGCCTGGCCCGTCTCGATGCTGCGATGCGCGGCCAGGCCCGTGGCCACGCTGCGCAGGCCTTCCTCCAGCGTGATCTCAGCCGGCTTGCCGGTGCGGATCGCGTCGAGGAAGTGCTGGTGCTCGATGTAGGAGGCGCCGAAATGCTGGCCCGCGTACTTGATGTTGGTGTCCCACACGCGGCGCACCGACACGCCCTTGCCGCTGCCCGAGGGCTGGCCCCAGACCTCGCGGCGGCCCCAGTCCTCGCGGCGGCCGTAGCGCAGCGTCAGCGAGGGCAGCAGCGATTCCAGCTTGCCCTCGTCGCCGACGATGACGATCTGCTCGTTGTCCACCGAGTTCTCGGCGAACATGCACAGGTCCAGGCTGGCGCGCGCGCCGCTCGGGTACTCGACGATCACGAAGGCGCTGTCGAGGATGTCCGGGCGCTGGCCGCCATAGCTTTCGTCCAGGTGGTTGACGCGCTGGCCGCCGCTGGCGAACACGCGCAGCGGCTTCTCCTTCAGGATCAGGTCCATCAGGTTGAAGTAGTGGCAGCACTTCTCCACCAGCGTGCCGCCGGTGTTGGCCGTGAAGCGGTTCCAGTCGCCCACCTTGGGGTAGAAGGGCTCGCGGTGCTCGCGGATCGCGACCTGGTGCATCGTGCCGACGGCGCCCTGGTGCGCCATGCGGATCATCTCGGCCACCGGCGGCATGTAGCGGTACTCCTGCGCCACCCACACCAGGCCCTTGCGGCCCTCGGCCCGGCGCATCATGTCCACGCCGTCCTCCACCCGCGTCACCAGCGGCTTCTCGACCAGGATGTGCAGGTCGGTGGCCAGGGCGTCGCGCATCATCTCGATGTGCGTGAAGTTGGGCGTGGCGATGACGACCGCGTCGCACAGGCCGCTGGCCAGCAGTTCCTTGTGGTCGGAGAAGGCCTTCGGCGGCGAGAAGGGCAGCAGCGCCATCGCGGCATCGAGGCTGGCGGCGTGGGTGTCGGCGATGGCCGTCACCAGCGCCCCGGGCAGGGCCTTGATGTTCTCGATGTGCTCGCGGCCCATGCTGCCGCAGCCGATGATGCCGTAGCGGGTGATCGTCTTGTCCATGATGCGTGATGGAGGGAGGTGGGTGGGTGCAGGAGGGAGTCTGCGCTCTTAGAAGGTCGTTGCGATGCCCACCGAGGTGGCGCGGACCTTCAGGCCGAAGTTGTCCGGCGCGAAGCCGTTCAGCGAGTTGGCCGAGTTGGCGTCGTTGCTGACCTGGGCGATCGAGGCGTACAGCTCGGTGCGCTTGGACAGGAAGTAGTGGTAGCCGATGCCCCAGCCGGACGAATCGCAGTCGGTGCAGTTCTTCAGCTTCTTGCTGGCGAAGTTGACCCACAGCTCGCTCTGGGCGAACCAGTAGGAGGCGCCGAGCATCCAGTCGTGGCCCTTCAGCTCGGTGCTGGCGACCGACTTCATCTGCCACGGGTGGATATTGCCCCAGAGCTTGAAGCCGGGCATCACCTCGTACATCGCGCTGGCGAGCTGCTCGCTGACCTTCTGCTTCAGGCCGCCGCCGGCCGGCACCGTGCCTTCCTTGGTGGTGGCCGCGACCGAGGCGTACAGCGGGCCCTTGCGGTACTCGATATTGCCGCTGAACAGCTTGCCGCTGCCGGCCGCGTAGCCTTCCGGCGCCTCGGCCGAGAGCATCGCGGTGAAGCCGCCGCCGAAGGTGGGCGTCTTGTAGACGATCTGGTTGTCCTCGAAGGCCGAGGTGATGCCCAGCGAGTAGATGCCGCCGGAGATCGTGTCCAGCGAGCCGGCCGCCTTGATCGGCGAGGCGCTGGCGCGGATGCGGGCGAAGTTGCTGCGCTGCACCGACTGCAGCGCGCTGTAGCCGTGCAGCTTCAGCGGGCCGGTGTCGTCGGCGAACAGGAAGGACCAGAAGATCGGCGTGTACTGACGGCCCAGCGTCACCGTGCCCCAGTCCTTGCTGGACAGGCCCACGTAGGAGCCGGCGTTCCAGAACTTGGCGGCGCTCTGCGCGGCGCCGGTGTCGGCGTTGAAGCGGTGCTCCAGGTAGAACAGCGCGGAAAGGCCGTCGCCCAGGTCCTCGTTGCCGCGCATGATCAGGCGCGAGGCGGTGTAGGTGCCGCTGTCCACGCGCTTCATCTTGTTGACGCCGGTGTCCACGTACTGCAGGCCCATGTCCACGCGGCCGGCGATCGTGACGTTGCTCGTCTGCGCGAGGGCGGCGGTGCCGGTCAGCGCCAGGGCGGCGAGGGTCAGTGCGGTCTTCTTCGTCTTCATGTCGTCTCCGTCTTTTGTTGCGGTGGTGGTGGTGAGAAATGCGTCGGGCAAAGCTCCGCCCGGCGGGCCCGTCTTCTCGACAAGCCCGGTTGGTGATTCAGTTGTTGCGAGTGAGGGTCAGCCCTTCAGCCCCCCCTGCGTCAGGCCGCCGACGACGCGCTCCTGGAACACGGCGATCAGTATGGCCACCGGCACGATGGCGACGATCAGTGCGGCCGAGATCGTCGGCCAGGGGAAGGTGAACTCGCCCTGGTACAGCGAGATGCCCACCGGCAGCGTGCGCATCGTGGCGCTGGAGTTCAGCGACAGGGCCAGCAGGAACTCGTCCCAGGCGTTGACGAAGCCGAGGATGCCGGCGGTGAACACGCCCGGCGCGGCCAGCGGCACGACGATCTTGAACAGCGCGCCCATGCGCGTGCAGCCGTCGATCATCGCGGCGTTCTCCAGGTCCTTGGGGATGCTCTGGAAGAAGCTCACCAGCACCAGCGTGCAGACCGGCAGGTTCAGCACCGTATAGGGCAGCACCAGGGCCGTGTAGGTGTTGAGCAGGTCGAGCTGGCGCATCGTCTCGAAGATCGGCACCAGCAGCGTCACCAGCGGGAACATGCTGGAGGCCACGATGCAGGTCAGGATCAGCTGGCGGCGCTTCAGGTTCAGCCGCGCGATCGCATAGGCGGCGCCCGAGGCCACCAGCAGCGAGAGCGCGGTGGACAGGATCGCCACCATGAAGCTGTTGCCCAGGTACTTCAGCAGCGGCTGGTCGGTGAAGGCGCGGACATAGTTCTCCAGCACCGGGTTGTGCGGCCAGTAGGTGATGGGCTTGCTGACCAGCTCGCCCTCGGTCTTCAGCGAGGTGAGCAGGATCCACACGGCCGGGAAGAAGCCGTTGACCACCACCATCGTGGCCGCCACGAAGCGCAGCCATTTGGAAGAGAACAGGTTGTTCATCAGGCATTCCCTCCGATGCGCTTCAGGTAGAAGCCGGTGACGACCAGCGAGATCAGGAACATCAGCACCGCCAGCGTGGAGCCGTAGCCGACGTCGAGGTAGTCGATCGTGGTGGCGTGGATCAGCATGGCCAGCGTCTGCGTGCTGTTGCCGGGGCCGCCGTGGGTCATCGTCACCGGGATGTCGAAGGTCTGCAGCGCGGTGATCGTGCGGAAGATCAGCGCCACGATGATCGAGGGCATCAGCATCGGGATCGTGATCTGCCAGAACTGCTGCAGCTTGCTCGCGCCGTCCACCTCGGCCGCCTCGTACAGCGATTTGGGAATCATCTGCAGGCCGGCCAGCAGGATCAGCGCCATGAAGGACGAGGTCTTCCAGATGATGGCCAGGCAGATCGCCGCGAAGGCCATGCGCGGGGACAGCAGCCACATCGTCGGCTCCAGGCCGAAGGCGCGGCGCAGCAGATCGTTGACGACGCCGAACTCGGTGTGGAAGAACCACGCGAAGATCAGGCCCACGAAGGCCAGCGGCAGCGCCCAGGGCAGCAGCAGCGCCAGGCGCACCGGCCAGCGGCGGCGGAAGGGCAGATTGGCCAGCATCGCCAGGCCCAGGCCCACCACCAGCGCGCCGGGCACGGTGACCAGCGTGATCAGCAGCGTGTTGCCGGTGGCGTTCCAGAAGTCCGGATCCTTCAGCGCCATCGCGTAGTTCTCGATGCCGACGAATTTCGCCGCGCCGCCCGAGAGCCGCAGGTCGAAGAAGCTGTTCCAGATCAGCTTGCCGATCGGGTAGACGACGATCAGCGCGAGCAGCACGAAGGCCGGCGCCAGCAGCAGGAAGGCGAGGGTCTTCTCGCCCGGATCCTTCAGTTTGTCGAACATGGTGAGTTGTCCGGTGGCGTTGTGTTTGGGGCCGAGCGCCGGGCCGCCCCAAGCCGGCCCGTTTGGCGAGGCTTGCGGCTCGAAGCCGCGAGCCTCGTCGTCCCCTCGGGGGACCGACCGGGCGAGCCCGCGTTCAGCGGGGCGAGACTGGGCGAGGGGCTCCATGGTTAACGCATCACGCGGCGCAGGCGGGATTCGATCTCGGCGACGCCTTCATCGGGCTTCTTCGTGCGAGCCAGCACCGCGCTCGTCGTCGTGCGGATCGCATCGCTGACCTGGCCGTAGTCGCGCGACAGCGGACGGCTGCGGCCGGCCACCACCACCGGGCCGGCGTCCTTGAACCAGGGCACGGCCTTGACCACGTCGGCATCGGTGTAGACGCTGGCGTAGGTCGGCAGCAGCGAGCCTTCCACCGCCAGGAACTTGCTCGCCTCGGGGCTGGCCAGGAACTTCACCAGCTTGGCGCTCTCGGCCTTGGACTTCGAGAAGGCGCTGACCGCCCACTGCCAGCCGCCCACGCAGGTGGCGCTCTTGCCGCCGGCCATCGCCGGCAGCGGCATCACGCCGATCTTGCCGCCGACCTTGCTGTCCTTGTCGCCCTGGAAGCGGTCCCAGGCGAAGCCCCAGTTGACGGCGAACACCACCTGGCCGGCCTTGAACTCGTTGACCGTGTCCGGCGTCTTCACCTCGGCCACGTTCTTCTTGATGACGCCGGCATCGACGAGGCTCAGCCAGGTCTGCAGGCCCTTGGCGGCGGCGGGCTTGTCCAGCGTCAGCTTGCCGGCGGCGTCGTTGAAGTCCTTGCCCTGGCTCCAGTAGGGCAGCAGGAAGGTGCAGACCGCGCCCTCGATCGGCGCGCCCTGGATGGACAGGCCCTGCAGGTTCGCGTTGCCTTCGCCGGCCTGGATCTTCTTCGCGGCGGCGCTCAGCTCGTCCCAGGTCTTGGGCTCGGCGATCTTGTACTTCTCCAGCAGGTCCTTGCGGTAGTACATGAACAGCGCGTCGGCGAAGGCCGGCATCGCCGCCAGCTTGCCGTCGATCACGTCGGCCGAGGCATAGAAGGGCAGGTAGGGCTTGAGCGCGGTGGCCGGCGCGCCGAGGTAGGCGTCCAGCGGCTCCAGCCAGCCGGCGCCGTAGTACTGGGCCGGGTTGACGATGTCGATCATGTAGATGTCGATCGCCGGGTCCTTGGCGTTCAGCACGGTGCTGAGGTACTGGCGCTGCAGCTCGGAGGTGGCGCCGCCGGTCTCCATCTCGACGCTGACGCCGGGGTTCTTCTGCTGGTACTGGTCGAACAGCTTGCGCATCAGGTCCGGGCGCTGGCCGGAGCCGCCGGCGAACACGCGCAGCTTGGTCGTCTGGGCCATCGCGCCGGTGGTGGCGCCGATGGCCAGCAGCAGCGTGGCGGCAGCGGCGATGAAAGTGCGTTGCATGGATGTCTCCTTGTTTTCGTGTCTTGTCGGTCAGGCCAGGGCCAGGCCGCTCTGCGGATCGAACAGGTGCAGGTGGGCGGGGTTCAGGTGCAGCTTGACGGTGGTGCCGGGCGGCTCGCGGAAGTTGGCGGCCAGCCGCGCGATCACCTCGCTGGCGCCGAGCTTCAGGCTCACCAGCGTCTCGGAGCCCAGCGGCTCCAGCAGCGAGACCTGGGCGGGCACCGCGATGTCGCCGGCCTCGGGCGCGAGGCGCAGGTTCTCCGGCCTAACGCCCAGCTTGCTCTGACCGCTCTTGCCGGCCAGCGCCGGCGGCAGCGCGACCTGGATGCCATTGCCCACATCGGCCTGGCCGCCGCTGACGGTGGCGTCCACGAGATTCATCGGCGGGGCGCCGGTGAAGCCGGCGACGAACAGCGCGGCGGGGCGGTTGTAGATCGCGTCCGGCGTGTCGTACTGCATCTTGTGGCCGGCGCTGAGCACGGCGATGCGGTCCGCCAGCGTCATCGCCTCCACCTGGTCGTGGGTCACGTAGATCATCGTGGCGCCCAGGCGCTCGTGCAGGCGCTTGATCTCGCTGCGCATCTCCTGGCGCAGCTGCGCATCGAGGTTGGACAGCGGCTCGTCGAACAGGAAGACCTTGGGCTGGCGCACGATCGCGCGGCCGATGGCGACGCGCTGGCGCTGGCCGCCCGAGAGCGCTGCCGGCTTGCGCTCCAGCATGTGGTCGATGCGCAGCAGCTTGGCGGCGTCCATCACGCGCTTCCTGATCTCGTCCTCCGGCGTCTTGCGCAGGCGCAGGCCGAAGGCCATGTTGTCGTACAGGCTCTTGTGCGGGTAGAGCGCGTAGTCCTGGAACACCATCGCGATATCGCGGGCGCGCGGCGGCTTGTCGTTGACCCGCTCGCCGTCGATGCGCAGCTCGCCGCCGCTGATCGACTCCAGCCCCGCGATCATGCGCAGCAGCGTGCTCTTGCCGCAGCCCGACGGGCCGACGAAGACGGTGAACTCCCCGTCCTTGATCTCCAGGTCGATGCCATGAATGATGGGGATCTTCCCGTCGTAGCTCTTGGCCACGTTCTTCAGTTCGACGGCAGCCATCAGTAGGCTCCTTGCGGCTTGGCCGCGGTGATGGTTTCGTTGCGGACGGCGGCGAGCGCGGCCTGCGCGCTGCGCATCAGCAGGCCCAGGTCGGAGGCGATGGCGACGAAGTCGAAGCCCATCTCGCGGTACAGCGCGCAGACCTCGGGCGTGCCGCCGACGGTGCCGATCGGCTTGCCATGGGCCTTGGCGGCGGCGATGGCGCGGCGGGTCTGCTCCAGCACGGCGGGGTGCGTGAGCTGCCCGACATGGCCCATCGTCGCGGACAGGTCGCCGGGGCCGACGAACAGCGCGTCGACGCCGGCCGTCGCGGCGATCGCATCGGCCTGCTCGATCGAGGCCGTGGTCTCCAGCTGCACGATCACGCTGACGCCTTCGTTGGCGGTGGTCAGGTAGTTCGGCGCGGTGCCGAAGCGCGAGGCGCGGCTCATGCCGGCCATGCCGCGCGTGCCTTCGGGCGGATAGCGGCAGGCGGACGCAGCGGCGCCGGCCTCGGCGGCATCCTGCACGAAGGGGAGCAGCAGGGTCTGTGCGCCGGCGTCCATCGCGCGCTTGATGGCGACGCTGTCGTTCCAGGGCACGCGCACGACCGGGGTCATCTTCGTCCCGGCGACGGCCTGCAGCATGTGCACCAGCGTCATCAGGTCGATCGGCGTGTGTTCCATGTCGATCACGCCCCAGTCGTAGCCGGCGCAGCCGATCGCCTCGGCCACCAGCGGGCTGGCGGACATGATCCAGGTGCCGACGGGGTTCTCTTTCGCCAGCAGTTGCTGGAAGGGATTCGTCACGGTTGTCTCCTTGTACTTTTAGAAGATCTCGGGTTCGGGCGAACTCGCGTCGCCTTGCAGGAAGTCGAAATCGCAGCCCTCGTGGGCCTGCTGGACGTGGTCCTGGTAGAGCTTGACGAAGCCGCGCTTGGCGGTGCGCGGCGGCGGCGTCCAGGCGGCGCGGCGGCGGGCCAGTTCCTCGTCGCTAACCTTCAGTTCAAGCGTACGCGCCTCCACGTCCAGCGCAACCAGGTCGCCGGTCCTGACCAGGGCCAGCGGGCCGCCCACCGCCGCCTCCGGGCTGATGTGCAGGATGCAGCTGCCGTAGTGGGTGCCGCTCATGCGCGCGTCGGACAGGCGCACCATGTCGCGCACGCCGCGGTCCAGCAGCTTCTTCGGGATCGGCAGGCCGCCCCACTCGGGCATGCCGGGCGCGCCGACCGGGCCGGCGTTGCGCAGCACCAGCACGGTGTCCTCGTCCACGTCCAGCTCCGGGTTGGCGCAGGCCTTGTGCATCTCGGCCGGTGAGTCGAACACCAGCGCGCGGCCGGTGTGGCGGAAGAACTTCGGGCTGGCGGCGCTGGACTTCATCACCGCGCCTTCCGGCGCGAGGTTGCCGCGCAGCACGGCTAACGCGCCGGCTGCGCTGACCGGCCGGTCGAGCGGGCGGATCACCTCGTCGTCCAGGCTCTCGCGGCCGTCGATGTTCTCGGCGATGGTTTTGCCGGTGACGGTGAGCTCGCCGAGCGAGAGGTGAGGGCGGATGCGGTTCATCAGCGCGGGCAGGCCACCGGCGTAGTGAAAATCTTCCATCAGCCGGTCGCCGCTGGGGAACAGGTTGGCCAGCACCGGCACCTTGCGGCCCATCGCGTCCAGGTCGGCCAGCGTCAGGTCCACGCCGGCGCGGCGCGCCATCGCGACGACGTGCACCGCCGCGTTGGTGGAGCCGCCCAGCGCCATCTGCACGGCGGCGGCATTCAGGAAGGCGCCGCGGGTGAGGATCTTCTGCGGGGTCAGGTCTTGCCAGATCATGTCGACGATGCGCTCGCCGCAGCTTGTCGCCATGCGCACGTGGCCGGCGTCCATCGCGGGTATCGCCGTGGCGCCGGGCAGGGCGAGGCCCAGCGCCTCGACCATCGAGGTCATCGTGCTGGCGGTGCCCATCACGTTGCAGGTGCCGGGCGAGCGTGTCATCTTGGCTTCCAGGCCGATCCACTCGCATTCGGACACCTGGCCGGCCTGGTATTCGTCCCAGAACATGCGGGTGTGCGTGCCGGCGCCGACGCTGCGCTGCGGCTCGCCGCGCTTCAGGTAGCGGTCGCTCAGCATGCCGCCGGCCGGGCAGAAGATCACCGGCAGGCCGGCGCTGGTGGCGCCCATCACGGTGGCGGGCGTGGTCTTGTCGCAGCCGGCCAGCAGCACCACGCCGTCGATCGGCAGCGAGCGCAGCAGCTCCTCCACCTCCATCGCCAGGAAGTTGCGGTAGAGCATCGTGGTGGGCTTCACCATCACCTCGCCCAGGCTCATCGCGGGCAGCTCGAAGGGCATGCCGCCGGCCATCAGGATGCCCCGCTTGACGCTCTCGGCCCGCTCGCGCAGGTGGGCGTGGCAGGGCGAGAGGTCGCTCCAGGTGTTGATGATCGCGACGACGGGCTTGTCCAGCACGTCCTCGCGGCGCAGGCCCATCTGCTGGATGCGCTGGCGGTGCGCGAAGCCGCGCATGTCGGTGGCAGCGAACCAGCGGCGGCTGCGAAGTTCGTCAAGCGAACGGCTCATGGCGATTGCCTTCTTGTCTCCTGTCGTGTTACCGGTAACATTAAGGCATCATGTTACCGGTACACATCGGTGGAAACCCTAGGTCAATGAAATCGACGACTTCCGACGACGCGAACCGGCGCCAGCGCCGCGGCCACGGCCGGCCGACCCTGCATGACGTGGCCGATGCGGCCGGGGTGACCCGCATCACCGTCTCGCGCTACATCCGCGAGCCCGGCAAGGTGGCGCCCGAGACGGCGGCGCGCATCCAGGCGGCCATCGAGCAGACCGGCTACGTGCCCAACCACCAGGCCGGCCAGCTCGCCAGCGGGGCCTCGCGCATCGTGGCGGCGCTGATCCCGAACGTCGGCCACTCGATCTTCGCGGAGACGATCCAGGGCCTCACGGAAGGCCTGCGCGACAGCGGCCGCGAGCTGCTGCTGATGGCCACCGGCTATTCGCTGGAGGTCGAGGAGACGCAGCTGCGCACGCTGCTGGGCTGGGCCCCGGGCGCGCTGGTCGTCACCGGCCGCCACCACACGGCGAGCGCCTTGCAGCTGCTGCGCGATGCGCATGCGGGCGGCACGGCGGTGGTGGAGATCTGGGACCATCCTGAGCACGAGGCCAACGCCGAGGGCTTCGCGCGCATCGGCTTCGACCACCGGGCCGTCGGCCGCACGATGGCCCGGCACCTGATCGAGCAGGGCCACCGCTCCTTGGCCTACGTGGACAGCGGCGTGGCCGAGGACTACCGGGCGCACGAGCGGGGCCAGGGCTTCGCGGCCGAAGCCAAGGCGGCGGGCGCCCAGGTGAAGGTGCTGCCGGCCGGCACCGGCGACGCCTTCGATGCCGGCCGCGCGGTGCTGCGCGGCCTGGGCGCGGAAAGCTCGATCACCGCCGCGGCCTTCGCCAACGACCATCTGGCTTGCGGCGCGCTGATGGAGGCGCAGGCCCTGGGCATCGCGGTGCCGGGCCGCCTGGCGCTGCTGGGCTTCGGCGATTTCCCGATCGGCCGCCAGCTCACGCCGGCCTTGTCGACGATGCGGCCGCCGCGCTCCGAGATCGGGCAAGCCGCGGCCGAGGCCGTGCTGGAGGCGCTGTCCAGCGGCGAGGAGCCGGGCAGCCGCACGCTGCCGTGCGAGCTGATCGTGCGCGGCAGCTCGATCGCCGCGTAGCCGCTCAGAGGTCCAGCACCAGCCGGGCCGACTTCGCCCGCGAGCAGCAGGGCGTGAACTGGTCGTGGGCGGCCTGCTCCGCGGGGGTCAGGTACATGTCGCGGTGGTCGACCTCGCCGTCGATCACGCGGGTCAGGCAGGTGCCGCAGACGCCTTGCTCGCAGGAGGTCGGCAGCTCGATGCCGCAGGCCGCCAGCGCCTGCACGACGCTCTGCTCGGGCCGAACCGGAATGACGCGGCCGCTGCTGGCCAGCATCACCTCGAAGGCACCGCCCGCCGTGGGCACGGCAGCGCCGAAGAACTCGTAGTGCAGCCGCCCCTCGGGCCAGCCGGCGGCGCGGGCACTGCCCAGCACCCAGTCCATGAAGCCCTTGGGCCCGCAGACGTAGAGATGGGTGTCGTCCTGCCGATGCGCCTGCAGCAGGGCATCGAGCGGCAGCCGCTGCGCAGCCTCGCCGCCGTCGTCGTAGTGATGCATGGCTCGCCGGGCGAAGCCCGAGGCGGCGATGCGCGCACGAAAGGCCGTGCGCTCCGGCGAGCGGCTGCAGTAGTGCAGCGCGAAGGAGGCGCCGCTGGCCGCCAGCCGCTCGGCCATGCACAGGATCGGCGTGATGCCGATGCCGCCCGCCAGCAGCAGGCTGTGGCGGGCGGCATGGGCCAGCGGGAAGTGGTTCTTCGGCGCGCTGATGCGCAAGACCTGTCCCTCGCGCACCTCCTCGTGCATCGCCCGCGAGCCGCCGCGCGAGGCCGGGTCGCGCAGCACGCCGATCAGGTAACGGTGTACTTCACCAGGCTCGTTGCAGAGCGAGTACTGGCGGGTCAGGCCATTCGGCAACTGCACGTCGATGTGCGAGCCGGCCGAGAAGGGGGGCAGCGCGGCGCCGTCCGGGCGGACGAGCTCGAAGCTGGCGATGTCCAGCGCTTCGGGGGTCTTTCGTGCGACGTGCACCTCGATCATGGCCCGCTCCTTTCAACTGGTGGAATCGACGTCAGAAGCTGTGCCGGATGCCGAACTCGACGGCCGTCGAGCGCCGGTCCGCCAGCGTGCCGAAGCCGCTGCCGGCTGCCGTGCCGCCCGGGTAGGCCAGCGCCGACAGGCCCTTGTTCTGCAGCCGGCCGACGTCCGCGTGCAGCGCGGTGCGGATGGACAGGTTGTAGGTGTAGCCGACGGCGATCTGCGTCACATCGTCCGCATCGCGCAGGCCGTTCACATTGCCCCCGCTCATGTTCGAGTGCTGGAGCGTGGCATGCACGTCGCCCAGGCCCACCGGGACGCGCGCGCCGATGCCCCAGAGCTGGTTCTTGCGCTCGGCCAGGCCGGCGGGCGTGAAGGTGGCCTGGTGGACGAAGCCGGTGACGTAGACCACCTTGGCGTCGTAGGAGGCGCCGGCATTCCAGACCTTGAAGTCGCTGCTGCCCGGCACCTTGGTGCGGCCGGCCGCGGCGGCGATGTTCCACTGCGCGTTGTACCAGCCGAGGCGGGCGCCGCGGTAGGCGTTGTTGCCGTTGCTGGTGTTGCTGCCTTCACCGGCGGCGACCATCGCCGAGGCGTAGAAGCCGCCGAGCGTGTTGGGCGTGTAGTAGGCCACCGAGTTGTCCACGCGGGCGATCGTGCCGACGCCGCTGCCCAGGATGCCCGGCGCCGACAGCGAGCCGCCGCCGACGATATTGGCGTCGCCGGCGAAGCCGGTGCACTGGTAGACGTCGAAGGTGCCGAGGTTCAGGAAGGACGGATCGAAGTCGCGGCCCAGGCGGATCTCGCCCAGCGTGCGGCTGCTCAGGCTCACCGTGGCGCGGCGCTGGAACAGCTTGGCGCCGATCTGCGCGCCGCCCTGGGCGACGATGCCCGCCGGCGTGCCGCCGCCACCGGTGTCGGCGAAGACGGGCATCTCGAGCCAGAAGCCGGCCTTCAACCCGTCGCCCAGGTCTTCCTCGCCGCGGAAGCCGAGCCGGCTGGCGTTGGCGCCGCCGTCGAAGACGGCCTTGGTGGTGCCGCCGTCCCCGTTCTTGACCGCGCGCACGGCGAGGTCGACGACGCCGAACAGCGTCACCGAGGATTGGGCGTGGGCCGCGGTCACGGCAAGGGCCGCGAGGGCGATCAGGGTCTTCTTGTTCATCATTGCTTGTCTCCTGGTTTTAGTAAGTCAATGGTTGGTGAAATAGACGCCACCGTTCGCCCTGAGCTCGACGAACGAGGCTTCGACAGGCTCAGCCCGAACGGAGTGGCGGGTCAGTCCGTGTGCGCTTCCATTGCCGCCATCGCCGCACGGCGCTCGGCCTCGCTGGGCGCCGGCTGGGCGGCGTAGGCAGCGGCCACGTCGCTCTTCAACTTCGCCAATGCCGCGGCGCTGAAGTACTTGCCGCGCAGGAATACGCCGGCGATGCGGTCGAGGTTGGTGGCGCTGGCGATCGGGTCGGCGTCGAGCAGCACCAGGTCGGCGTTCCTGCCCTCGTCGACCGTGCCCATCGTGGCCTCGCGGCCGAGGAACTTCGCGCCGTTCAGCGTCGTGGCCTGCAGGATGTCCAGCGGCGTCAGCCCGGCCTCGGCCAGCAGCGCGAACTCCTGGTGCAGGCTGAAGCCGGGAATGACCCAGACGGCCAGCGAGGCGGTGTCCGAACCGGCCAGCAGCGGGGCGCCATTGGCCTTCAGCAGCGCCGGGAAGGTCTTCAGCTTCGCGTAGGTGGCGGCCAGCGCGGCCTGCGCCGTCGCGTCGTACGTCTTCGCATAGGCCGCCGCCGCCCCGGCCCAGGCGGCGCGGGTGGCCTTGGGGACGTAGGCGAGGTTCGGGTCGTTCAGGTACTCTGGGGCATTGCTCAGCAGCCCGGTGCGGATGCGGATCAGCGTCGGCACGTTCCAGGTGTCGTTCTTCACGAAGGTCTTCGCGAGCGACTGGCACTTGCTGTCGTCGTAGCTGTCGATCAGCGGCTGGCGCAAGGCCGGCAGGGGCGCTCCGGCGAGCAGCTGCGCGCGCAGCGTGTCCTCCTGCGAGGAGCAGTCCAGCAGCATGAAGGGGTTGCCGCCGAAGTGCTCGATCGCATGCCAGCCGGCATTGGACGACTCCAGCGCGCCCAGCGTCGGCGACAGGTGGCCCACCACCGTGAGGCCCTGGTTCTTCGCCTCGGCCAGCAACGCCAGGTTGGCATCCCGCGTGGCGCGGACCGACTTGATGAACGAGGCGCCGTAGCCCTTCTGCTTCTGCACCTCGGTCACCGCCGCCGAGGCCGACGTGGAGCCCGCCAGCGGCGTGAAGCCGAGCAGCTCGCCGCCGAAGATCTCGCCGGGCATGGCCAGGATCTCCGGCGCGTCCAGCACGCCGGAGGCGCGGTCCGCGTTGATCTGCTTCGCCTGCGCGACCAGGGCGGCCGAGCCGCGCATCTCGCGCACGCCGGTGATGCCGTTGGCGATCAGCAGGGGCCAGAAGCTCGGGCTCTGGCCGGCCGCGTCGATCGCATGGGTGTGCATGTCGAGATAGCCGGGCACCAGGTACTTGCCGCTGGCGTCCACATCGGTGGCGCTGCCGGTCGTGCGGATGTACTCGGTGGCGGCGATCTTCACGATCCTTCCGCCGTCGACGACCACGGCCATGCGCGGCGCCTGCGAGCCGTCGCGGGTGTTGACGATGGTGACGTTGCGGATGACGGTACCGCTGCTCACGTCGGTGACATCGCTGCCGCCACAGCCGGCGAGCAGCATCGCCAGGACAAGGCTCAGCCGCTTCATGCCGCAGCCTCCTCGTCGACGATCGTGTTGCGCAGGATGCCCAGGCCCTCGACCTCCACCTCGCACACATCGCCCGGCTTCATCCAGATCGGCGGCTTGCGCGCACCGCCGACGCCGGCCGGCGTGCCGCTGATGATGAGGTCGCCCGGCTGCAGCGCCATGCCTTCGGAGCAGGCGGCCACCAGCGTGGACACGTCGAAGATCAGGTCGCGCGTGTTCGCGTCCTGCAGGACCTCGCCGTTGAGCCGGCACTGCAGGCGCAGGCCCGCGGCGCCGGGCGGTAGTTCGTCGGCGCTGACGAAGGCCGGGCCGAAGCTGCCGCTGGCGTCGAAGTTCTTGCCCCACAGCCACTGGTTCGAGCGGAACTGGTAGTCGCGCAGCGAGCCGTCGTTGAACAGGGAATAGCCGGCCACGTGGGTCAGCGCGTCCTCGCGCTTGATGTAGCGGCCCGGCTTGCCGATGACGATGACGAACTCGGCCTCGTAGTCGAACATCGTCGAGACGCGGGGCCGCTGAAGCGCTTCGTCATGCGCGACCCAGGACGAGGGAAAGCGCTGGAAGATCACGGGGTGCTTGGGCGGCTCGAAATTGCTCTCGGCCGCGTGGTCGGTGTAGTTCAGGCCGATGGCGAAGGCCTTGGCGGGGTTCTGGACCGGTGGCAGGTAGCGCAGGCCGTCGAGCGGGCGGCGCGGCAGGTCGGGGTGCGTGGCGAGCAGGCGGCGGGCGCGGTCCAGGCCCTCGGGATCGCGCAGCAGCTCGTCCAGCGTGGCGGGAAGGCCCGCGGCCGTCAGGTCGGCCAGCGTGCTCGCGTCGATCTGGGCGCCGAGCGAGGGCTGGCCGGCGGCGTTGCGGAATGCAATCAGTTTCATTGTGGGGTCCTTGCTTGGAAATCAGATGCCGCAGTAGTCGCGCAGCACTTCGGGTTGGGCGCGCAGGCGGGCGGAATCGCCGGACCACACGACGTGGCCTTTCTCGATCACGTAGTGCCGGTCGGCGATGCGCAGCAGCGGCGCGATGTTCTTGTCGATGACGATCAGCGCCAGGCCGCTGGCCTTGAGTTGCTCCAGGCAGGCCCAGATCTCGCCGCGGATCAGCGGCGCGAGGCCTTCCGTGGCTTCGTCGAGGATCAGCAGCTTCGGGTTGGTCATCAGTGCGCGGCCGATGGCCAGCATCTGTTGCTCGCCGCCGCTCAGGTTGCATCCGAGGTTGCGCTCGCGCTCCTTCAGCCTTGGAAACAGCGCATGGATGCGCGCCAGCGTCCAAGGCCCGGGCCGCGCCGTGGCGACGAGGTTCTCGCGCACGGTCAGGTTGGGGAACACATGCCGGCCCTCGGGCACGAGGCCGATGCCGGCCTGCGCGATCAGGTGCGAGGGCCTGCCTGCGATCGCCGTGCCGTCGAAGCGCAGGCTGCCGCGCGTCGATGCAAGCAGGCCGCAGATCGTCTTCACGATCGTCGACTTGCCCATGCCGTTGCGCCCGATCAGCGTCACCACCTCGCGCGGCTGCACGGTCAGCGAGATGCCGAACAGCGCCTGGCTCGCGCCGTAGGACGTCTCGACGCCGGTCAGTTCGAGCAATGCCTTGGATGAACTCACAGCACCGCCTCCTCGTCGCCCAGGTAGGCCTGCCGGACCCCGGCGTTGGCGCGGATCTCGTCCACCGTGCCGCAGGCGATGGCCCGGCCATAGACCAGCACCGTGATCCGGTCCGCCAGCGCGAAGATCGCGTCCATGTCGTGCTCGACCAGCAGGATCGCGTAGCGGCCCTTGAGGCGCTGCAGCAGCTCGACCATCGCGGCCGATTCGGCGGCGCTCATGCCGGCCATCGGCTCGTCCAGCAGCAGCACGCGCGGCCGCATCGCCAGCGTCATCGCGATCTCCAGCTGCCGGCGCGCGCCGTGGGCGAGGGTGGCGACACGCTCGTCGGCCAGCGCTGCAAGCCCGACTTCGGCGAGCATGGCCCGCGCCGGCTCCACCAGCCGCGCATCGGCAGCCGCCGCCCGCCAGAACGAGAAGCTGTGGCCGCCGGCCGCCTGCACCGCGAGCATCACGTTCTGCAGCGCCGTGAACTCCGGGAACACCGAGGTGATCTGGTAGGAGCGGGC
Organism: Pelomonas sp. KK5; assembly: GCF_001984095.1. Lineage (GTDB taxonomy): Bacteria > Pseudomonadota > Gammaproteobacteria > Burkholderiales > Burkholderiaceae_C > KK5. The sequence continues at coordinate 7,487 of NZ_LYVQ01000056.1, read as the reverse complement.
AATGCCGAGGCGGGCCCGCTGGTCCACGGGCAGCGCCGTCACCTCGCGGCCCTCGAAGACGATGCGGCCCGCGGTGGGCGGCAGCTCGCCGCTCAGCTGCGCGATCAGCGTGGTCTTGCCGGCGCCGTTCGGGCCGATCACCGCATGCAGCTCGCCGGGGCGCAGCTCCAGGTCCAGGTGGTCGGTGGCGAGCAGGCCGCCGAAGCGCTTGACCAGCCCCTGCACTTGAAGGACGGGCGCGTTCATGCCGGTTCCCCCTTGCGGCGCAGCACCATCACGACGATGCCCAGGCCGAACAGCAGGGGCCAGTGCTCGGCCAGCGGCGGCCAGGGCGAGGCGGCCAGCAGTTCCTGCAGCAGCACCCAGCCGGCCGCGCCGATCACGGGCCCGATCAGCCGGCCCGTGCCACCCAGCACGATCATCGCGATCAGGTCGCCGGAGACGGTCCAGTGCACATAGGACGGCGAGGCGAAGCGCGTCACATGGGCCAGCAGCATGCCGGCCACGACACAGGCCAGGGCGGAGATCACATAGGCCGCGAGCCGGTAGCGCAGCGTCGGGAAGCCCAGCGCCTTCATGCGCCGCTCGTTGGACCTGCAGCCGCGCAGCAGCATGCCGAAGCGCGAGTTCACCAGCCGGTGCATGCCCAGCAGCGAGGCGGCCACCAGGGCGAGGATCACCCAGTACAGCACGGCCGGATCGAGGCCCGGCAGCTCGATCGGCAGCCCCTCGTCGCCGCCATAGGCCTTCAGCCCGGTGGCGAGGTAATGGAACATCTGCGCGAAGGCCAGCGTGATCATGATGAAGGCCACGCCGCTGGCGCGCAGGCAGACCAGGCCCGTCAGCGTGGCGACGACGGCGCCGGCGGCCAGCGCCGCGGCGGGCTGCACGAGGGCGCTGGTGACGCCGTGCGCCGCCAGGATGCCCACCGCGTAGGCGCCGATGCCGATGTACAGCGCATGGCCCATGCTGACCATCGCGCCATGGCCGAGGATCAGGTTCAGCCCCAGCGCAGCCAGCGCGAAGACCAGCATCCGCGAGGCCGGCGCCAACCAGAAGGCATGGCCGGTGGCGTCGGCGATGAAGGGCAGCAGCGCGAGGGCGGCGATCAGCAGCGCGGGCATCGGCACGCGAGGCGCGGGGGCAGGTCTTGCCATCGTGGTGCTGTTCATCGCTGCCTCACCGGAAAGAGCCCCTGCGGACGCACGGCCAGCACGACGGCCATCAGCAGGTAGATCAGCATCGAGGCCACCGCCGGGCCGGCCGCCTGGGCGAGGCTGCGCGACATCAGCTGGTGGAACAGCCCCGGCAGGTAGGCGCGGCCGAGGGTGTCGACCAGGCCCACGATCAGCGCGCCGAGGAAGGCGCCGCGGATGGACCCGATCCCGCCGGTCACCAGCACCACGAAGGCCGGGATCAGGATCGCCTCGCCCATGCCCGGCTGTACCGACAGCAGCGGCCCGGCCATCAGTCCAGCGAGGCCGGCCAGCGCCGCGCCGGCGCCGAACACCAGCGCATTGATGCGGCCGATGTTGACGCCGAGCGCCTGCACCATCGCCGGGTCCGAGGCGCCGGCGCGGATCAGCATGCCGACGCGGGTCTTCTGGATCGCGAGATACAGGCCCAGCGCCACGAGCAGGCCGGCGCCGATGATCACCAGGCGCCAGACCGGGTAGCCGGCCACCGAGCCCGACAGCGTGTCCGGTACGGCCAAATACAGCGGTGCCTGGCCCCAGACGATGCGCACGGTTTCGTCCCCGCAGAGGATCAGGCCGAAGGTGACCAGCACCTGGTCCAGGTGGTCGCGCCGGTAGAGCCGCGAGATCACCAGCCGCTCGAGCACCATCGCGCCGGCCAGCGTCAGCGGCACGGCGACCACGGCCGCCAGCAGGAAGGAGCCGCTGCGCTCGAACACGGTCGCCGCGAAATAGGCGCCGAACATGTAGAACGCGCCGTGCGCCATGTTGACGAAGTTCATGATCCCGAGCACCAGCGTCAGCCCCGCCGAGAGCAGGAACAGGAAGACGCCGAGCTGGAAGCCGTTGAGCAGCTGGGTGAGGAGCAGGCTCATGAATTCAGCGCGCAGGCGGCGTGGTAGTTGTCCTCGTGGTCACGCAGCGGCGTGGCGACGGTCTTGACCGTGTAGCGGCCCTTGGCGTCCTTCACCGCCTCGAACATGTGCATGTCCTCGACCGGGAAGCCGTTGTGGTTGAAGCGGAACTTGCCGCGCACCGACCTGAAGTCCGCCGCCTTCATCGCAGCCATGAAGCCGGGCTTGTCGCCGGTGACGTTGCCTTTCACCTTGGCGATCGCCGAGTCCAGCAGCAGCGCGCCGTCGTAGGCCTGGGCCGCGTAGGTGGACGGGATGCGGCCGTACTTCTTCTCGAACGCCTCGACGAAGGCCTTGTTGGCCGGGTTGTCGAAGTCGGGGCCCCAGAAGGCGCCGCCGAGGATGCCCAGCGACTGGTCCTTCAGCGCGGGGAGGTTGGTCGCCTCGATCATGCCGCTGGTCAGCAGCGGCAGCGTCTTCAGCAGGCCCGCCTGCTGGTACTGGCGCGTGAAGTTGATGGACAGCGCACCGGGCAGGAAGGCGAACACCGCATCGGGCCGGTTGGCCTGGATCTGCGCAATCTCGGCGGAGAAGTCGAGCTGCGAGGTCGGCGTCAGGAACTCGTCGGTGACCTGGCCCTTGTAGAAGCGCTTGAAGCCGGCCAGCACGTCCTTGCCGGCCGAGTAGTTCGGCGCGATCAGGGCCATCTTCTTGATGCCCTTGTCGCTGGCGTACTTGCCGACCACTTCCGAGATGTAGTCGCCCTGCCAGGAGACGACGTAGAGATACGGCGAGCAGCCCGCGCCGGCGAAGGGCGAGGGGCCGGAGTTGGTGGACAGCAGGAAGACCTGCTTCTCGATCACCGGCCGGGCCACGGCCACCATCACGCTGGCGGCGGTGATGCCGGTGACGATGGGCACCTTGTCGCCCTCGACCAGCTTCTGCGCAAGCTGCACCGCGCGCTCGGGCTTGGCCTGGTCGTCCTCCTTGATGACCTCGACGGGCACGCCGCCGAGCCGGCCGCCGCGCTGCTCGACGGCGAGCATGAACGCGTCCGCCTGGTCCTGGCCGATGGTGCCGAAGGGGCCGGACAGGGTGGCGAGGAAGCCGATCTTCAGGGGCGGCGTCTGGGCGTTCGCAAGAACGACAGGCAAAGCAAGGCCCGCGGCCGCGAGGGCCGATTTCAAAAGGTTCATGACGATGTCTCCGGTGGCGCCTCTGTCGGGCGCGTGGGTGGGGTGTCTAGGTGGGCTGTTCAGCCTCGATCATTCGCCGCAGCGTGCGGCGGATGCGCACCGAGCCGGCGTCGGTGGCAAGCAGCACCGGCTTCATCGCGAGGATGTCGCGCTCGCCGATGTACTGCTGCTGCGCCTCCAGCATGGGCTTGTCCTGCTCGATGAAGGCGGTGCGCTGCCAGTGGCGGATCTTCTCGTCCACCGCGGGATCGTTCAGCGCGTAGTTGCGCGTGTTGCCGAAGAAGTAGTGGCAGCTCCCTTGGGTCTCGGCCGAGATCAGGTGGGCGCTCTTGATGTCGAAGATCGGCACCTCGTCATGCCGGCCCGGCCGGTACGCGCGCACGCGCAGGATCGCGACCGAGGGCGCGTGCCACTCGACCTCGTTGACCAGGTCGATCGGCTGGTCCATGTCGAGCCCCGCGTTGGCGAACACCGGCGGCGGGCGGCCGTTCGGATAGGTCAGCCGCGTGGTGATCACGTCGCCGTCCTGCTGCACCTCGGTGATCAGCCGCGGGAAGGCCTCGGAGGCCTGGAACTCGCGGTGCACGTACTCGATGTGGGTCAGGTCCACCAGGTTGTCGATGGCCAGCTCGTAGTTGGCCTTGGTGTGCATGTGTCCGCTGACGGTGCTGCGCTGCGGGTCGGTGAGGAAGGACAGGTCGGCGATGCGCGAGGGATCGGCCGCGGCGGCATCGCCGAGCCAGACCCATAGCGCGCCGTGGCGCTCGGTGGCGGCATAACTCTTCACCTGAGCGGCCTTGGGAATCACCGCGCCATCGACCGGATGCCGTACGCATTGGCCGCTCGCGCCGAAGCACAGGCCGTGGTAGCCGCACTCGATGTGGTCGCCGACCTGGCGGCCCTTGTGCAGCGGCACGAAGCGGTGCGGGCAGCGGTCCTGGATCGCGGCGATGCTGCCGTCCTTCTGCAGGCGGTAGACGAGGATCTCCTCGCCTGCGATCGTGCGGTGGACCATCGCGCCGGATTCGGCCAGCTCGTGGGCCCAGCCGATCACGTACCAGCAATTCCTGAGGAAGAGGCTCATGGCTTCTGCTCCTGTTCGATTCGGGCGGCGACCAGGCGGCGGGCGCGCATCATCCCGGCGTCCGAGGCGATCATCCCCAGCGGCTCCGGCTTGCGCGACAGCGAGACCTGCTGCGCCTCGACCACCACCTTGTCCTCGCCGAAGGTCACTTCCAGGCTCTGGCGCAGGCGCTCGCGGCCGTCCGGCGCACCGGGCTGGCGCTTGTTCGCGCCGCTCCAGAAGTAGTGGCTCGTCGTCTCGCTCTCCGGCGTCATCGTGTTGAAGCCGATGAAGGCGAAGCCCCCTTCGCGCTTCCCTTCACGCGCGCCGCTGCCCGCATCGACGGCGCCGGTGTGGATGCGCACGGTGGCCGGGGTGAAGAAGTCGATCTCCATCCAGCGGTCCACCAGGGCCGTGTTGAACTTCGCGGCTGCGGTGTAGGCCGGCGGCGGCACCGAGTCCATCATCCAGCGCTCGACGCGCACGCCGAGGTCGGTCGGCACCGTGTGCGTCTCGGCTTCCGAGTGCGCCTGCGGCGTGCCGCCGATCGTGCGGCCGTGGACATAGCCGACATGGGTCAGGTCCATCAGGTTGTCGGTGATCAGCTGGTAGTTCGCGGCGACCGGGTAGCGGTCTTTCACCCACTCCCAGGCCGGGTCGTCGTGCCAGGGATGGCGGGGGATCTGCGCGGCATCGGCGCGCGCCTCGTCGCCCATCCAGATCCACACGAGGTGATCCTGCTCCGCGACGACATAACGCTTCACCTTGGCGGCAGGAGGGATCAGCGCCTGGCCGGGCACCATCGTGCACTGGCCGCGCGCATCGAAGACCAGGCCGTGGTAGCCGCACTGCACCTGGTCGCCGCGCACGCAGCCGTGCGACAGCGGCAGGCCACGGTGGCAGCAGCGGTCCTCCAGCGCGGCGACCTGGCCGGATTCGGCGCCGCGGTACAGCAGCACCGGCTCGCCCAGCAGCGTGCGGGCGAGTTTTTCTCCCGGCTTGATCTCGTCGGCCCAGGCGGCGACGTACCAGCTTTGTCTGACGAAGGCCATGATGTTCTGTCTCCTTACAGCCGGACCGTCTCGCGGCCTTTGAGCCCCAGCATCTCACGGGCCTCGGCCGGCGTGGCGATGTCCAGGCCCAGCGATTCGAGGACGCCGCGGATCGCGCGCACCTGCTCGGCATTCGATGTGGCCGGCTTGCCGCGCGCCAGGGACAGCGAATCCTCCAGCCCCACGCGCACGTTGCCGCCCATCAGCGCTGCCTGCGTCGCCAGCGCCATCTGGTGCCGGCCGGCGCCCAGCACCGACCACTGGTAGCCGCCCTCGCCGAACAGCTTGTCGGCGGTGCGCTTGAGGAAGGTCAGGTTCTCCGGATCGGCACCGATGCCGCCCAGGATGCCCAGCACGAACTGCAGGAACACCGGCCCGCGCACCAGACCGCGGTCGACGAAGTGCTTCAGGTTGTAGAGGTGGCCCACGTCGTAGCACTCGAACTCGAAACGGGTGCCGTGCGCATCGCCGAGCCTCGAGAGCACCTGCTCGATATCGCCGAAGGTGTTGCGGAAGATCGCGTTGCGCGTGCCTTCCAGGTGCTCGGGCTCCCAGGCGTGCTTGAAGACCTTGAGCTTCTCCAGCACCGGGAAGAAGGCGAAGTTCATGCTGCCCATATTGCAGCTGCTCATCTCGGCCGAGATGTCCAGCGCGCCGGCCAGGCGCTGCTCCAGCGTCATCGTGTGGGAGCCCCCGGTGGTGATGTTGATGATGGCCCCGGTGGCCTTGTGGATGCGCGGCAGGAACTGGCGGTAGACGGCCGGGTCGAAGGAGGGCCGTCCATCTTCGGGGTTGCGGGCGTGCAGGTGCAGGATGGCTGCTCCCGCCTCGGCGGCCTCGATCGCCTGCGTGGCGATCTGGTCCGGCGTGATCGGCAGGTGCTCCGACATGCTGGGCGTGTGGACCGAGCCGGTGACGGCGCAGGTGATGATGACTTTGCGTGCGGCCATGGCTGTCTCAGGCTCCGACAAGAAGTTGTTGCAGCACGGTGGGCGGCTGGTGGCCCCAGAGGCTGATGCGGTGGTATTCGCGGCGGTCGTCCCAGTCCTCGCCGACGGTGCGGCCGGTGGCGCCGATCTCGACCAGCCAGCCGCCGGGGCTGACGCTGTAGAAGCTGACCATGCCGTCGTTCTCGTGCTGGCCGATGGTGTTGGCCAGCGGGGTCTTCGCGGCCAGCGCGCGCTCGTAGGCCGCGCCCACCGGCGCCACGGCGGCCACCTCGAAGTTCACGTGGTGCAGCTTCTGCGGCACCTCGGGCATCGGCACGAAGGCCAGGGCCAGCGAGTGGTGGCGCGGGTTGGCATGCAGGAAGCTGACGTTCATCTCCGGGGCGCCAGCAGGGCCGAGCGCCATGCGCAGCGTGTCGGACAGCTTCATGCCCAGCGCCTCCATCGCGAAGCGGCGCGAGGCCTCGTAGGCTTCGGCCGTGTTGACGACGAAGACGTAGTGGCCGAAGCCCTGGGCGCCGGTGACGAAGCCGTCCGGATAGTGCGGGCTGGCGAAGGGCGTGGCCGCGTCGACCAGGCCCAGCACCACGTCGACCTTGACGCCCCAGGGCGACATCATCGACACACCCTCGCCGACGCCGCGCAGCTCGCGCTCGGCGGGGGAGAGCGGGGTGGTGGCGACGCCGGCCGCGGCCAGGCGCTGCAGCACCCGCCGGTAGGCCGCGGCATCCACGGCCTCCAGGCCGATCGCTGCCGCATCGTCGCGCTCGGCCTGGCGCAGCCACACCCGCGCGGCCTTGCCGTCGTTGCGCCAGCGGCTCTCCGCGCCGGCCGCCGGCTCGGCCGGCATCAGGCCGACGACTGCGTGCAGGTAACGGCCTACCTGCACGGGGTCCCGGCAGTCGATGCCGATGTAGGCGGTGCTCAGTTCGATGTTCATTCTTCCGTCTCCTGGTGGTCTTGTCTTCTCAATGCCCGGCGATCAGCGGCAGCGCCGCGCAGGCCGCCTCGGCCGAATCGCCGCGCCAGGCGACGACCTGGTCGGGGCGGATCAGCACGTAGTCCGCGCCGTACAGCCCCCGCAGCGCTGCCGATTCCGGGGCCAGCACGCGCAGCGGCAGGCCGCCGGCCGAGGCGGCGATGCGGGCCGCGCCCTCGGCGCCGGCGCGGGTCACCAGC